>SXPC01000001.1 GCA_005778225.1 Planctomyces sp.
GTTTCGGACAAGTTCAAGGGACATTCAAAGCGAGGTCTGTTCGGCGACGTCATTGAGGAGATTGACTGGTCGGTCGGACAGGTCATGGCCAAGCTGAAGCAACACAATCTGATCGAGAACACGCTCGTCATCTTCACTTCAGACAACGGCCCGTGGTTACTTTACGGAGATCATGCAGGATCTGCGAAGCCTCTGCGTGAAGGAAAAGGAACGATGTGGGATGGAGGGTGTCGTGTGCCGTGCGTAATGTCTTGGCCGGGGAAGATTCCTGCGGGCACAGTCTGTGACGAACTTGTAGCGACGATCGATATTTTTCCCACCATCGCCAAGTTGACGGGTGCTGAATTGCCTGCTCACAAAATCGATGGGCTCGATATCTCCAGTCTCATGTTTGACGACGGCGCCAAAACTCCTCACGAATCGTATCTGATGTATTACGGCGAAGGTCTTCACGCGATCCGCAGCGGCGACTGGAAGTTGCACTTTCCCCATGGCTATATCAGTATCGTCACTCCGGGCAAAGGCGGACTTCCAGGAAAGCAGGTCAACCGTCAGACAGGCGTTGAACTCTATAATCTCAAGGACGATATCAGCGAATCAACCGACGTCAGCAAAGACCATCCGGAGATCATTGAGCGTCTGACAAAGCTTGCAGATGCTGCCCGTCAGGACCTCGGCGATTCGTTCCAGAAGATCACTGGCAGTGGTCGACGCAATGTCGGCACCATTCAATAGAGACAGTGTCAGAGGCCTATGGGACCTTGGGCTGTACCTGGCAACCTCTCGAAACAAAAAGAGCCTTCGAGTTTCCTCGAAGGCTCTGTTTGCATACTTCATATCTGGAAAAAAGTTACTCCGGTTGAACCAGCAGTTTTGCAGGTGGAACATTCGCTGCGATCTGACTGAAGGCGGCGATCATCTGATCGTGCATGTCTTCGATCGTTGAACCACCTGGAACATTGATCCAGACACCACCCGCGGCGAAAGCCATTGCTTTCATCAGTTCGCGGTCAGCATCAGCACCGACGGTCATCGTATGGACGACAATTCCTTTATCGATACATTGCTTGATCTCGTAGAAGGCGTACTGTTCGTTCTTGTCATTGGTCGAGTAGTCGGCCGTACCATTTCCATCGTAGTCGGTCAGTTTGGCCCAGCTCCAGTCACTTGGCAATGACCAGTTGCTTGGAGCACGGTTAGCATTACCATCGGTGATCAGCAGGATGGTCGGACGAGCACCGAAACGTCCTTTCTCATCAAGGACTTCACGGGCTGTTTTGACTCCATAGCCAATACCGGTGTAGACATCGTAGTGACCGGCTTGCTTATGTTTTTGAATCGTATCGAGCGCGTCATAATCGTTGGTAATCCATTTTTCACCCAGGTCGACGGTCGGCAAGCCGGTGCCAGACAGACTGTGTTCGACACGGGCCTCGTTGTCATAAGTGACGATACCAACATGGTCACCAAATTCGAGATCCTTCAGGAACGACAGGAACAGTGACTGGCCATTCTTCATGGCATGGAATGGGTAGCAGGGAGCTTTCCAAAGATCTTTGGTCTGGTTGTTACGAGGCTTGTTGGCCAGGAGATAATCGATGAAGGTGATGCCCCCGTACATCTCTTTATAATTCGCGTTCTTAACATTCCCGTTGGTTCGGCAGTAGTTGATATAGTCATCCCATGTTCCTGAGGCGTACGGATATGGCTTACTATTTAAATTAAAGCATGTGCGAACGGCGGAATTCGTATCAGAAAAATAGTGCATTTGTGCAGAATTGCTTGGATTGACGAACTTCTCCCCGTAACCAGGTCCATCACCACTTGCGTTGCTTCCTGATTTGATCCATGCCACACTGATGAGTTTGCCGGTGTTTGAACCTGTCCCATAGAATGTTCCGGTTTTTCCAGACAGTCCGTCCCATTTTTCATGGACACCATCATTGAATTCCAACACCACATTGGAAAGGTCTTTTGTGGAGCTGACATAGATGGTCTCTCCTGAAAACGTAACATCAATATGAGGTATTGATTTACTGGCATCTTGCCCGCTAACGGTGACATCTTGAGTCAAATAGCCACTTTTTACCCATACTTCATTAATTTCCAGTCCACTCTTCGAACCTGTTCCACGCCACGTTCCTGAACTCGTTCCTGAAGTCGTAAATGTTTGCGTTGATCCATTGGAGAATTTCACTTTTACATAGGTAATTTCTTTGGTCGACCGAATATCGACGTCGGTAACTCGGAAAGTTACATCCACTTTCGCTTCGTCAGATGACGATGGAGACGGACCTTCGATCTTCAAATACTGTGGCTCAAAAGTCATCTTGCCCAGGTCGAGAGGTTGGAGCGCGTCATAGATCTCTTTCATATTGGCTTCGAGGGCCACTTTGCCGAACGTGTTGTATGACATCAGCTGGCTGTCGTAGTTCATCGATCCGGAGAAGTCGAGAACACTCACGATATCCCGAGCTTCTACGAATGCGATCGCATCGGCAGCGAGGTCGGCATAGCCGCTTCCGAAATACGAAGCAAAGAACAGCTTCAATTTTCCATCCGGCTTGCTCGTGTCGGGATTGTTGCGACGAACCGTGACTTTGACTGTGTTGTAGGATTCGCCGTCGGTATAAGGGGCATTTCCCCAGCGGATTTCGAAATTCCCGTTGGCTCCCAGGCTTTCATTGAAAATGCGTTTTCCAAACGCGACATCAAGATCTTTGTCGATCCAGCAGCCGTTCAATTCGGCTACTTTGAACGCCATGTCTTTGGCGGCCTCGATGGAAAGGGCATTGATGTCGATCGTTTCGCCGTTTTGTGCCTGCGTACTTGCTTCATCGACGGCGACGATAATCTGTTGAGCAGCTGCCAATGCGGCGGCATCGGCGGCGTTCTGCAGTCGAGTCTTCGTCAGAGAGACAACCCCCAGGTCGATGCTGAGCGCCATGAAACTCATGACTGTTGACAGCGCAAGCAGAGAGACGACCATGAACGCCCCTTTGCGGGACGTTGAGGCTTCGCTCCAGTTTCTCAACGCGAAGGCTGTCACACTTTGAGGTGTAGCAGCCTTTCCTGGCTTCAAAAAATTTGAAAATGACATCATGTGTGCAACCTCAAAATGAAAACTGGATCGTCGTGGTGGAGAGGGGCAATGTTTGGGAAATAGATGGGAAAGACCGGCTTGTCATCAGTCACTCGTCAGCTGAATGCGTCCTGCTCGTAAGACGATTCCGGCGACAATCGTCTGGCCGCCCATGACTTGAGACGGGTAATTACTGACGTCTGAATAATCGATAGAAGCAGAAATCTGAAACAGCTTGTTCATATTGTTCTTGTCAGCCAGATCAAACTGCTGCCCCTGGCTGGTACCTTCTGCATGGGTGATTGATAAACTCACATGCTCCGATGGAATTCCGGATGCTTGCAGAAAGTTTCGAATATCGGAGATCACCTTGTCGTTGGGAGACTGACCTTCTGCGACTACGTCTGTCCAATCGGTGGCCGCCAGACGTCCTCCTTCGCGGATGGCAGAGGTCAGCTTATTGGACACATCGAGAGCATTTCCCATCTCGACGACGCCGAGGATCAAGCAAAGGATGACCGGGGCCATCACAGCGAATTCGACCAGAGCCGCCCCGCGACGGTCTTGATACTGTGACGAACGACCGCATCGTGACATGAGTCGCTGGGAATGATTTTTTCGAACGACCTTCATGGTGTGTTCCGGATACTTTCAGACTTGGAAGAACATTTATTCGTGACGCTGGGCAGACTGACCAGAGAGAGTCAGATTCTTCGCCCAGAACGGAGGAAGAAGCGCGACCTGGTCATAGGGAACGGTGATCCTCACTAGAAACAAATCGCGCGGTTCCATCGTGTCTAAGGTCGCGTTTGGCAGCGTGGAGTAGTTGACTTTGCTCGCGTCAAAATTCGCCGAGTCGAAGACAGAAGCGTTCTTGATATCGATCGTGACGTTTGTTGTTGAGAATGCTTTCTTGATCGTATCCTGAGCCAGAGTCCGAACCTGAGCCGTCGTGATGCCATCGGCGACACCGTAACGGGCCGCTTTACGGGCTGTTGCGTTCAGCGTGTTGATCGTCATATAGACGTGACCAAACTCCACCACACCCGCCATAAAGATGCCGAAGACCGGCATGACGACAGCCATCTCTACGAGTGCCGCACCGAGGCGTGTCTCGCGTTGTTGGGATCGTTTTATGAGTCGTTGCATGACAATCATCTTTCACGTCGTTTCGAACGAAGGCGAGTTGAATCGCCTGCCGACGGAGTGCGCCGACATGAAAGATTAGTTCGAGTTTTTCTGAGTGACGCAGAATTTCAGACGATTTTGTTGGTGATGACGATCAGCGCGGGAGCATAGCAGGAGAAACGCTGAGAAACGTTGACGAAAAGCATCAAGCACAGCTGCGCGAGCCCGGATGCAGACCAATCGGGTCGACCACCACGCGCGATCGCAAGAAGCAGAATTCAGCACAAATTCCGTCAGATTCGTCAGTTGGGTGGTTATTCCCCACCGTTGAAGATGGCAACGATCACGCCGGAAGCGGGCGTAACGATTTTAACGTCATCCACGAGAGATCATGAGAAAGGGGCCGTCGTAAAAGACTCGGTCCGCATTCTTTCAGTTGCCCGACGGCTTTGGGATCACTGGCGGTTTAGCAGACGGGGGGCCTGGATTGGGCTGCACAGGAGCGGGCAAGGAACTGGCTGGTTTGTCGTTGGCTGGTTGGCCGGCTTCGGGCTTGGCGACTTTCTTTTTACCCGTCGGAATCAACTCAACGAGGATCGCCGTTCCTTCGGGCGGGATGGCTTCCGATTTGGCTTCGTAGGACAAGCTGGCATTGGTCGCAGAGCTCAACTCGGCAATGTCCATCGTTGCGGCTGAGAAGTTCGCGACGCAAACCAGTTCACCACCTTCGCCAAGATAGAAACGCTCTTTAGTGTCAGGATCAACAAAGAATCCACTGCCTGCGAAGACAAAGTCTGCCGTGAAATCCTTGGGCTGTGACTGCTGATGCAGTTCCTTGATAGCATCCTGGAACGTCTTGTCATTGGAAAGTGCGAGGTTGGCTTTCAGTTGATCGTCAGTCATGACTCCGTAGGAAAGAAGTTGATGATTGCGATCATCGAAAACGAGGTCACCCCCTTCTGGAACATTCATACCAGCCGGAAGCGCCTTCAAATCGGTCCCGAAATATCGACGTGTCGAAGTTCTCATCCAGGATTTCGCATCGGCTTCTTTCTTCTCTCCCGTTTTCGGATCAAGATAGGAGACTTTGATTTCGACAATCTCACCTTGAGGAGGAACGAACTGAGGCTCATATTGGACCGGTCTGCCGGCTTCTGCTCCGGCGGCCAGAAGACCTCCATGGAAGGCGAACGCTGTACTGTCGACTGAGAGGATCGATTCATGCTCTTTTGAGTTCTTCTTGCACAGGAACAATTCGAGCATGCCATCACGCAGGCAGACGATGGTCTTCAGGTAAAGTCGCTTGTTCGTTTTATCGAGATAGACAGTCTGCTGAGGATTGAGTGCAACAGCAGTCGTCGGCATGTCGGGATACTTCAGCTTGGCTGGGTCGATGTTCGCCACCGGTGCCGGCCCAGTTGAAGGAGTTCCAAATTGAGTCTCAGCGACCGCTGGAATCAGCCACAGCGACATCAAAGCAGCCCCGGCAAAGACCCGACCCAGGCCAGACAATCGTTGGGGATTCTCGATCACGCTCATCAGACGGCCTTTGTGTTTATCGGTGAGTGAGTTCGCAACCAGTTGATCAGATCTGCAATGAACTGATCGCGTGTCGGTTCAAACTCGAGTGTATGACGGGTCCCCGGATAGCTGATCAGTTGCTTGTCAGCTACGCAAAGAGCTTCGAACCATTGACGTGTTCGATCATTGTCTATGATTTCATCCTCATCTGCCAACATCAAGAGGACAGGCAGCTTGAGTTCGAGATTCTGTTGACTTGTTCGTTCGGCAAGTTCCTGGCTGATCCGAAAAAACGAAATCGAGGCCTGTCGCAGCATTTCACGATCATTCGACAGCCACTTCAAGAACTCCGGCGTGCGAGTAAACAATTCCGGGGTGTTCGTCGGAATGTCACGCTTCGCATATCCCAGGATGTCACGCGCAAAGATGGACAACAGCAGACGCTGCATTCGCGTCGGTTGAAAATGACTGTGGATCCCTGGATACAACAGCGTTAGTCCCGCGAGTTCTGCATAAGGACTCTTCGCCTTTGCAGCATTCCTGTTCCAGTCAAGCGCCGTCGCGACCGCCAGTCTTCCACCCCAACTGATTCCACCGAGGAACAATGGCGGTAACGGCGTTCCCTGCGCCAGCGGAAACTCACCTCGAACGAAATCCAGATGCGCAAACAGATCCCTTTGCAACTCTTTGACGGAATTCGCATGCCCACGGTCCTGTCGATTCAACCCACTCCCTCGACGATCAGGGAACACGACTTCAAACCCCGCCTCCGCCAGCCTTTGACAGGAATACCCATACCAGCCTCCATGCGATTGAATCCCATGCAGAAACAACACCGTCCCCTGGTGCAGTCGCTGCGGCTTCCAATAGCGAACATGATGCAGATACCCGTCGTCATCCCGAAAACTCATCAACCGAGCTTTCAACAAACACTCATGCGGCAGTTGCATCGAAGCAGGCTTGATCTCTGTCTTCATCTATTTTCCTGGTCCATTCTCCCCGGAAGACTCTTTTCTGTCCCTTCTCCCCTGGGGAGAAGGTGTCAGCGCTTCGCTGACGGATGAGGGAACTCTGCGAATTTCATTGACACTTTCATCCGTCTCCTCACGCCGCCCCCGTCATCTCTTCCAACACCCTCGCAAACGCCCCATAAATTCCGTCCCCAAATAACACGATCTTCACTTCCGCTGGCCGATTCTCGCGATCCAGGAAGTCGACAATCGTCTTCAACGACACCTCCGCCGCCTGATCCTGGGGATATCCATACACTCCGGTACTGATCGCCGGAAACGCGACCGACTGACACTCATGCTCAACAGCGACTTTCAAACTGTTTCGATACGCCGCTGCGAGCATCGCTGCTTCCTGATGCAGCCCTCCCTGCCAGATCGGTCCAACGGTGTGAATGACAAACTTTGCAGGCAGGTCTCCCGCCGTCGAAATGACGGCCTGTCCCGTCGGGCAACCCTGCGGATACTTTGCTTTCGTGTCCGCCATGATGCTCGGCCCGCCGGCACGGTGAATCGCCCCATCCACGCCTGCTCCACCCGCCAGCCGGGTATTGGCAGCGTTGACGATCGCATCGACCGCAACTTTCGTCAGGTCCCCTTGCATCAACTGCAGTCGCGTCTGACCGATTTGCACCTGCATCGTAAATTTCTCCTCGAAATCGACGCCCACACATCTCTAGGAGAACGCCCGCAACACTGTTAATCTTCATCTCTGACTCTCTCATCATAAACCCTCCCGTTACGGCTCGAAAGCCAACGTCCGCACGAAAGATCAATCAGGCACGTGATGAAGATTCTGCAGGTGATTCCGACTCTGGATCAGTCAGGCGCGGAAAAACAATTCGCGATCCTGTCGACCGGCCTGCCACGCGATCAGTACGACATCCGTGTCGTCACGCTGACCCGCAAAGGACACTACGCGGCCGCCATCGAAGCAGCCGGCATCCCGATCATCAACCTGCAGAAACGCTGGAAGTTCGATCCGCTCTCCATGCAGAGTCTCAAACGAGAGATCAACGCCTTTCAACCAGACATCGTTCACAGCTGGCTTTTCGCTGCGAATGCCTACGTCCGCCTTGTCTCACCGAAAAAACGCCCGTATCGCATCGTCGTCAGCGAACGCTGTGTCGATGTCTGGAAAGCCGGCTGGCAGAAGTGGCTCGACCGCAGGCTCATTGCGAAGACTGATGCTCTCGTCGGCAACTCCGTCAGTGTCACCAACTTTTACCGCGAGCTCGGCGTTCCCGCTAACAAACTCTCTGTCATCAAAAACGCAGTCACGCTCGACGAGACGGTCTCCAAAGTCGAAGCCCGTCGCGAACTTCTTGCGAAATACAATCTCCCCGAAGATGCCTGGCTCATTGTTTACGCAGGGCGTCTTGCTCCGCAAAAGCGACTCCCGGACCTCCTCTGGGCCATTCAGGTTCTGCGCCAGATCGATCCCCGCGCCCACCTGCTGATCGTCGGCGATGGCCCCCTTCGCAGCGAACTCGAACTCAAAGCCGAGCGTCTTGAATGTGCCAACTTCGTTCGCTTCCTGGGGCACCAGCTGAACGTCCCCGGAATCCTCGCCGCCGCCAATTGCTTCTGGCTCGGCAGTGAATTTGAAGGGATGTCTAACAGCCTCCTCGAAGCCATGGCGACAGGGCTTCCCGTCGTTGTCAGCGATATCCCGGCTAACCGAGAACTCATTACACACGACCATAACGGCTACGTCGTGAAACTCGGCGATGGGGTTGGTTTCGCGCAGTTCACCAACAAACTGATCCAAGAACCTGAAACGGCCGCCCGATTCGGTGCAGCATCCAAAGAACAGATTCACACCGAACACTCATTAGCGCGTATGATTTCAGAATACGAGACCCTTTATCGTCGCTTGCAGGAAAGCTAACCCAACGAATGTGCGGTATTGCAGGAGCAGTCTGGTTTGACGAGAAACTCGCCGTTTCCGACTCAACGCTAAAAGCGATGACCGATGCCATCTCGCATCGCGGTCCCGATGACGAAGGTTTCTATCACACTCACCTGCCACACAGTGGTGTCGCGCTTGGCCATCGACGACTGTCGATCATCGACCTCGGATCTGGACACCAGCCTCTCTCCAATGAAGACGGCACTGTCTGGATCGTCTTCAACGGCGAGATCTATAACTACCAGGAACTCCGCCCTGACCTCGAAGCCCGCGGCCACCAATTCAAGACTCACTCCGATACTGAAGTCATCGTCCACCTCTATGAAGAATATGGTCCCAAGTGCCTCAACTTCCTGCGTGGCATGTTCGCCTTCGCGATCTGGAACGAGAAGACGCGGGAACTCTTCCTCGCCCGCGATCCCCTCGGCAAGAAGCCTCTTCACTACCGCTACGAAACATCGTCCAACAACCAACCGGGCCGACTCATCTTTGGCAGCGAACTCAAGGCCCTGCTGCAAGTCCCCGGCGTCCCGCGAGAGGTCGATCCGGTCGCGATCGATCTCTATTTGACGTACCAGTACGTCCCGTATCCTCATTCCATTTTTAAAGATTTTTCCAAACTCGCGCCGGGGCATTACGCTCTGATTTCCCCGAATCGCTTTGAAGTCCATCGCTACTGGAGCCCACCCTATAACGAAGCAGCCCAGTACCGCCGTCGTCAGCCCGAGGAGTGGAAAGCTGAGCTGCGGGAAACCCTCACGGACGCCGTGAGACTGCGCATGCGCAGCGATGTCCCCATCGGCGCCTTCCTTTCCGGAGGGATCGATTCGACAATCACCTCGGGCCTGATGCAGTCCCTCTCGCCTCACCCGATCCACACCTTCTCCATCGGCTTTTCCGACAAAGACTACGACGAAACGCACTTCGCACGGGAAGCCGCCCAGCGTCTCGGCACGCATCATCACGAGTACGAAGTCACCCCCGATGCCATTTCAATGATGCCCGACTTGATGTGGCATTACGACGAACCCTTTTCCGACAGCTCCGCCATCCCGACGATGTACCTTTCTCGCGTCACCAGGCAGGAAGTCACAGTCGCCCTCTCCGGCGATGGCGGCGACGAACTCTTTGCAGGCTATGGCCGTTATCGAGCCGTCGAACTCGCCCAGCGCATTGACGCCCTCCCGCTTACCATCCGACAGGGACTGGCAAAAGCATCTTCCTTTCTCCCCCTCTCCACGAAACCCGGCACCATCGTCCGACGTGGCAGACGCTTCCTCGAACGCATGGCCGAGACGCCATTAAAACGCTACCTCAACTGGGTCGGCATCTTCCCTGATGAACCAAGACGCGAACTCTACCGCCCGGAATTCCTGGCTCAACTCCATGGCTTTGAATCCGTCTCCTTCCTCGAAGACGCAATCAAGTTCGCCAGTACCCGTGACTACGTCACTCAGATCACCTGCGTCGACACTCTGACGTATCTCCCCTGCGACATCCTGACCAAAGTCGATATCGCCAGCATGTCCTGCGGCCTCGAAGCCCGCTGCCCGTTCCTCGATGTCAAAGTCGCAGAGCTCGCAGCCCGTATGCCAATCGAACTCAAACGCCAGGATCATCTTGGCAAGTCGATCCTCAAACAAACCTTTTCAGACCTTCTCCCTGCCTCGATTCAGAACCGCGGCAAGATGGGCTTCGGCGTTCCCATCGGTCCCTGGTTCCGAGAGCCACTGCAGCCTTTCCTGCGCGACGTCCTGCTCTCTCCGACCGCCATCAACCGAGGGATGTTCCGCGAAGACGTCATCCGAAAAATGGTCGACGAACACACCACCAGCAAAGCCGACCACGCCTACCGCCTCTGGAACCTGCTCATGTTAGAACTCTGGTTCCGCGAATTCCACGACCGTCTGAATGTCTCTGCCCCCTCAAAGCGAGTCTGATCTTGTTCCTTCTCCCTTGAGGGGAGCGGCATCTCTGTTCCTTCTCCCTTGAGGGGAGAAGGTGCCCAAAGGGCGGATGAGGGTGGGGCATAGGCACTCGTACGCCCCCGATTAGCAGTTCGACTCCAGCGGAAACGTAGGGTGATGGTGAGTCCGCGAACCGCACCAAATCCGCTTTCAAATCTTCGTGAACCTTGGAGCCCTTCGAGTCTTCGTGGTGACCACTCGATTTTGACTACTCAACCCGAATCTTCACCACCGACCCCAGCGGCACTTCCGGCCAATGAGCACCATGAGGCTCGATGACCACATTCACATACGTCTTCTCGACAGGAGTCGCAGACTTGCCGGAATTGCTCGCCACGCGAGCGATCTCACGCACCCTGCCATTCGATTCAAAGTTCCCCGGGAAGATCAGAGTCACTTTCTGGCCGGTCGCGAAGTTGCCAATCTCGGTCGTATCAATCTGAGCATCAATCGTCATCTGATCGAGGTCATAGATTGAAACAAGTGTCTGCCCCGGATGAGCAGCCTGTTTGGCTTTGACAAAACAGTCCCCCATCAGGCCATTGACCGGAGAGGTCAGTTCAGGATTTCCCAGCGTCGATTCCAGTTCAATGCGTCGTGCTTCCATTTGCTCTAGTTGAGCCTGCTTGTTGGCAATTCCGAGAGCTTGAAACACGAGTTGCTTAGCCTGTTGGACTTCCGCATCCAGTTGCGCCAGTCGTGTCTCACACAGTGACACTTGCGTCTTGGAGACTTCCAGCGAGTTCATCGTCGATGCATATTTCAGCATCGTGAGGATCGTTTCCTGTTCGGGATTTTTATCAGCCAGCCATTCTTCAGGAGAGATCTGTCGCAGGGTGACATCAGGCACCATGCTCAGAGAGTTCGAGGCAAAGCGTTGCTGGTCGTCTTTCTTGAGAACCTGCTCCCAGGCCATCGCGGTCACTTCAGCGGCATAGACGGCCTGCTGATATTCTGCCAGTTGCATCTGAGCGGAGTAGATCTGCTGATCGATAGCACGCTTTGAAGAACCAATTTCCAGTTCCGCTTGTGCCGTCAGTTGTTCGCATTCCCCTTTGAGAGCAGTAATTTGCATTGGGAGTTTGGCGAGCTCATCGCGAATCCCGTCATCAGCCAGCGTCACAACGACTTCACCTTTGCGAATCGCGCTGCCGGTTTTCTTGTGAACCTTACTGATGAGAAGCTGATCGTCAGCCGTCAGCTCGTAAGGCTTGGCTTCGAGAACTCCCTGGAACGACTGCTCAGCTTGTCGCTGCAGAACGACCGTCAGTCCGATCCCTGCGACCAGTGCACAAGCTGCAAACGCCACCACGCGAAGGAATCCAGGGTGAGAGAGTTGCAATGTGTGTCCAGCCATGGAACAGGAAGAATCGTTCGTTGGTGAAGCTTCGTGTGATTGCATATTCGCTCGTTAATCCCGTCGTGAAAGCCGGTGTCGAGATTGCTGTGGACAAAGAGACGTTGCCCGATCTCAACGACGCTCATCAAGCGGTTGAGTCAACTTCCTGTGTAGAGGGCAAATGCGTGTTTGAGACATCCTGTTCACGCGGCTCTATTAGTTTTCGTCCGACGATCCTCTGGTCATGCAACGATTTACGTCGGCAGATCCCTGCTTTCAGCCATGCCCGATCACAGATACGACAATCGTTTTTGTCAGTCTGAGACGTTACCAAACGCGACTTTTCGCCAGCTTGCCGATACGCTACGTTCATCAAACGACCCGCAATCAGTAACCCTTGGCTGGCTTCCCCAGATTGACATGTGCGTCCAACTCGAAGAAGTCGATCACCTCGTTTCGCGCCTGCTAACGCGTGCGGAACTGGACCAACCTCCCTTCGATGCCCTCGAAATCGCGAGACGACTTCGTATTGATGTCATTATTGACAATGATCAGGCCGGACGCGCCCGACATAAATTATTGCGTGGGCGCTCGACGATCTTCGTCAAACAGGACCACCGCGCAGAACGTCTTCAATGGTCGGTCGCGCATGAACTTGGTGAAATCTTTAGCTTTGAACTCAAGATCGACGCCACAGAAACCGCCATCGATTCCGGTATCCGCGAACAGATCGCCAGCGAGATCGGCACCCGACTCTTGCTCCCTGAACCCGTTTTCTCAACGGCCGCCCGCGCATCCCGTCTGGATCTGTCGGAACTGAAAGAACAGTTCGCGACTGCCAGCTACGAACTTATTGCCCGACGCCTCGTGACCGTCGGCGTCCCCGTTATCGTCAGCTTGTTTGATAAGGGCCGCTTAGTCAGCCGCTCTTCGCCGAACGGAAAAGTCAGCCAGCGACTCTCACCTCTCGAACAATTCAATTGGCAACAAGCTCATACCACCAGCCAACCGCAGCAGCACTCTGACGAATCCCTCCTGACCCGCACTTATGCAATCCACGAAGCCAACTGGAAACGCGAGTTCCAGATCACCACTCCCATTGAATAGCAGGCGGTATTTTCGCCGACCGAGCATCGAGCACTTCAACTCACTCAAACTTTTCCTGCTGCCGAAGAAACCTCGATCACACGCCCCTCCGCGATCACGTATACCCGATCTGCTACCTTTGGCCGAATCACCTGATGATCAATAAACGCTGAAAACGCCGGCAGCACGGCATGCTCATTCGAAAACAAAAAGCCCGGCATCACATGATTTCCCAATCCTCGGGCACTTAACCGAAACTTCGGATGCAAATGCCCCGCGACCACATACCGTCCACTCATCGCCTCCGGAGCATGCTGAAACCGAAACGGCCCTTCATCGAGATGGTCCCGCCCCTCAATTTCCCAGCGTCTCTCAAATCCGCGCATCACCTTGCGATCATGATTTCCTAATACCAGCTGCAAATTCACTGTCGCATGGTTTGCACGCCAGGCATCAATTTTTCGCAGTGTCCCCTCATCATTGACATGCTTCCCATGCACCAGATCCCCCAGGATCAAAACCCGAGTCGCTCCTGTCCGCTCAATCAACATCGATAGCCGCGTCAGGTCATCTCCCAGACAATCCGGCAGTGCCAATCCGAAATGCCGAAACGTCGCTTCTTTTCCCCAATGCAGATCCGAGACAATCAAAGCCCCTGCATCAGCCCAATAAATCGCGCGTCCGGGTAACAACTCCAGCGAACACCCGGAAACCTCGACCACATGTCCCTCGACATGATTCTCAATCATCTCGTCACCTCCCTGCGTCATGAAATTCATCCGTTCTGAATCATTTTCATCTTTGTTCATCCCCGGTTCACTTCTGTCTCGTCCGCCCCCTTCGCGGCGGAACCTCTTCCTTCTGCGTCCACAACTGCATCTTCTCAATTCTCGCAGAAAGCTGCTCCGACGTCAGCTTGCCCCGCAGACGGTCGACCATCAACGGAAACGCGAACGGCGTAAATCGGGGCGGCGATGTGATCACTAGTTCATGCGATTGCATCTTTTCCAGCGTCTCGATCATCCGTGTTTGTTCCAGCTGCCGCTCAAGGACTTCCCGTTGCGCCTGCTTGAGAAGCAGATTCTCGGGGTCGTAATTCTGGAAGACGTCGTAGATCAACCCGCTCGAAGCCTGCAGCTGCTTGGCCGTCTTATTCTGTCCGGGAAAGCCGACAAAGATTAAGCCCGCGATTCGCGCGATGTCCCGAAAATGCCGCCTCGCCATCTCTGCCGCATTCATGCTCGACATCGTATCCTCATCCAGATTCTCTGTCGCGAATAGCCCGCGCTCCAGACATCGCTCGAACGGAATCTCATCGCGCGACAGCAGCTCGAACCCGTAGTCATTGATCGAGAACGTAAACGAAATCGGAATCGACTGACTGATTCGATAGGCAATGAGCGCCGACAACCCCTCATGCACCAGCCGCCCCCCGAAGGGATAGAAAAACAGATGATACCCATCGCGCGACTTCATCTGTTCGACAAGCAGTTCATTTTCCGCCGGCACGACGGACCAGGCCTCCTGCAGTTGCAGGATCTCCTTGACCGCCTTCATTTCCGAGCCCTCGAACAGACCTGCTTTCGCCTGCTGCAGCTTGACTCGAACCGCATGTGCCAGCTCCGTCGAAAACGGCATTCGTCCCCCCATCCACCGCGGTAGCGTATTAGGTCGCTTCGTCGCCTTCCTCACATAGGCCTTCATATCCCGGACCTGAACGAGCTGCAGTTGCTTGCCCGCAAAGCTGAAGGTACCGCCGATATTGATCTTCGAAATGAACGACTCTTCGACTGTTCCCAGCCGTCCCCCCTTGAGATACTGAACCACGATTGAGGCATCGCTCGAAATCGTGCCGATCGTCATGCGATGCCGTCGAGCCTTGACCTTGTCATCAAGGAGATACCGCCCATCCTCATCAATTCGGACCTTCTGATAGTCGGGGTATGCCCTCAGCGTCGGCCCGCCACGCGTCACGAAATCGAGAATCCATTCCCACTCATCCCGCATCAGATTCCGGTAGGCATACGTCGTCCGCACTTCCTCGAAGAGATCCTGCTCACGATATCCACCCGCAAGTGCCATGCTGATCGCATGCTGAGCCAATACATCCAGAGGCTTCTCATAAGGGATTCGAGGTTCGATCGCTCGGGCTTCAATGGCCTCACGAGCCGCTGCGACCTCGACGAGCTCAAACGCATGCGTCGGCACACAATACACATCGGAGACTTCCCCCGGCCGGTGTCCACTCCGCCCTGCACGCTGCATCAGCCTCGCGACCCCCTTCGGACTCCCGATTTGGAACACCCGGTCGACCGGACTGAAATCGACCCCCAGGTCCAGGCTCGACGTACAGACCACACACCGCAGTGTCCCCGCCTTGAGTCCCTCTTCGACCCACCCGCGCACCGATTGATCCAGCGACCCGTGATGAATCGCGATCTCGCCGGCCCACTCCGGCCGGGCGTGGAGAATCGCCTGATACCAGATCTCTGTTTGATTCCGTGTATTGGCAAAAACCAGCGCCGTCCCGCCCTGATCCAGCTGGGCCAGAATCTGCGGCAGCAACTTGAGACCGATATGCCCCGCCCACGGCAGCTGTTCCATATGCTCCGGCAGAAACGAATGCAGACGATACTCTTTGGCCACATCTCCCGATACGATATGGCCATTATTGTGATCGTTACCCAGAAGCGTCTGCATTGCGACATCCAGATTCCCCAGCGTCGCCGATAGCCCCCACACCCGCAGCTTCGGCGCAAAGGTCTTCAGCCGTGCCAGCGCCAGTTCTGTCTGTACGCCGCGCTTGCTCCCCAGCAATTCATGCCACTCATCGACAATGACACACTTCAGATTTGAAAAGATCTCGCGCGCCTCCACCCGCGTCAAAAGATGCGTCAGACTCTCCGGCGTCGTGACCAGCGCCGTCGGCAGCTTCTTCCTCTGCTTCGCCTTCACCGACGACGACGTATCCCCAGTCCGTGTCTCCAGCGTCCAACCAATCCCCAGTTCATCCAACGGCTTTTTCAGCGCGGCTGCCGTGTCCGCCGCGAGTGCTCGCAAGGGTGTGATCCACAACACCGTCAACGGCGGTGCCTCCTTGGACGGCTTTTCCTCCTCGCTTTCATTCAACCACTCAATCACCGGTCCCAGCCACGCGGCGTAGGTCTTCCCCGTCCCCGTCGTCGCATGCAGCAACCCCGACCGCCCCGCCAGATACTCCCGCCACACCTCGCGCTGAAACTCAAACGGCTCCCATTCCCGTTCATGGAACCAACTCTCGATAACGGCTGTCGGGATCGGCGAATGACTAGTTGCGGCGGATGACGCCGCAGGACTCAATATCGCGAGTTTCGAATTTCGGGCTCTCGTTTTCATGTCTGCGTCTCCGCCGCCGACAGAATCATCTTCTTGACCGATTCCAACGTGTCCGCCTGCTCCGGCGTCTTATCCGTCCTCCACCGCGCCATGCGCGGAAACCGCACTGCAATCCCCGACTTGTGACGGTTCGACAGCTGCACATTCTCAAACGCTAGTTCAAACACTAGCGTCGGCTCGACGTGTCGCACGGGTCCGAACTTCGCAACCGTATGCTCGCGTACGAATCGATCAACCCGCCTCATCTCCTCATCCGTCAGGCCTGAATACGCCTTCGCAAATGGCACCAGCTCACCGTTGTCCCATACCGCAAACGTATAGTCCGAATACAACGAGGCCCGACGCCCGCTCCCCCGCTGCGCATAAATCATGACCGCATCAATCGTGTACGGCTCAATCTTCCACTTCCACCAACTCCCCGTCACCCGTCCGACTTCATATGTGCTCTGAACCTGCTTGAGCATGACCCCCTCAACCCCATGCTCCCGGCTCGTCTGACGAATCTCCGCGAGTTCTTCCCAGCTGGAAAAATCAATCGACTTCGCCACCTGCAGGATCTGATGATCGTCATCGTCCTCTTCCAGCTCCGGAAACAACGTCAAGCTCGGCTGCGCGACTTTCGAGGTACCCGATTTCCCCAGCGACATCAGCGTCCCTTCCAGAATCTTCCGACGTTCTACAAACGGGACAGCTCGCAGATCCTCATACTCATTCTCAATCTGATCGAAGGCGATGAACCGCACAGGCAGCGCCTTCTGCAGCCGTGCCGAAACCGTTTTCCGATTCAACCGCTGTTGCAGGTCGGCAAAGGGCGAGGGGCTGTTCCCTTTCCAGATCAAGACCTCTCCATCGAGTACAGTCCCATTCGTCAAGACCTCGCAGGCTTTGGCCAACTCGGGAAACTGCGGGTTGATCAACTCCTCGCCGCGGGACCATAAAAACACTTTGTCATTCCGCTTGATGATCTGCGTGCGAATCCCGTCCCATTTCCATTCCGCGTGCCACTCACTCGGACTCCCGATCGTAGCAGGATCAGCCTGAAGCGGATGCGCCAGACAAAATGGATAGGGCCGCGACAGTTCACCTTCGCCTCCGTCCTTCGAGATAATCGACTCATAAAATGCCACCGTCGGCTTCCACTCCCCCATCAAGCGATGCGCGACAATCTTCGGAGATAACCCATGCGCCTCAGCAAGCCCGCGCGTCACCAGCTTCGCAGAGACCCCGACTCGAAACGACCCCGTCAGCAGCTTATTGAGCAGAAACCGCTGCGGACTGGTCATCTGCGACCACAACTCCAGCAACACCTGTTTCTGCACATACTCCGTATCAGACTTCAGCGGCTTGATTACTTCTTCGACCAGCTCATGCAGAGGCTTCTGATAGCCGATCTCACCTGCAGGCAGTAACAACGCGATCGTTTCTGCCAA
>SXPC01000030.1 GCA_005778225.1 Planctomyces sp.
CACCGCCCGCGCGGTCTCCATCACGCGATCGACATCGGCCTTCGCCACTTCGCGGTCCCGCAATGGCACCATGCCATGGGAGTTGAGTGAGCGCACATGGCAGCCCGAGATCCCAGCATATCGAGCAGGGTTTTGGCGGTGTTTTGAGCCATGAAGTCGATGGCTTGCTGGCGTGACCAGCCGTAGTGGTGGATGCCGGTATCGACGACCAGTCGGCAAGCGCGCCACATTTCGTACGTCAGCTGGCCGAACTTGGAATAGGGGTCCTGATAGAGCCCCAGTTCGTCGCCGAGAGATTCGCTGTAGAGTCCCCAGCCTTCGATGTAGGCGGTGTAGCCGCTGTAGCGGCGGAAGGCGGGAAGTTCATCCAGTTCCATCGCGAGGGCAATTTGCAGGTGGTGACCGGGGACCGATTCGTGCAGCGAGAGAGCTTCGATCTCGTAGATGGGACGGGACTTGAGATCGTAGGTGTTGATGAAGTAGGTCCCGGCTCGCATGGCAGCCAGCGATGGTTCACGGTAATAGGCTGCTGTGGTATCGGGGGCGATGTTGGCGGGGATGCGCTCGACGCCGTAGGGCATGCGAGGCAGTCGTTTGAAGAGCTTGACCAGCATCGGGTCGATCTTTTTGCAGACACTCTCGACGGCCATCACGTATTCGTTTTCGGTCGTGTAGTAGAACTTCGGGTTGGTTCGCAGGAAGGTCAGGAACTCCTGGAATGTTCCCTCGAACTTCACATCCGCAATGATTTTCTCCATCTCGGTCCGGATACGTCGGACTTCGGACATGCCGATCTCGTGGATCTGCTCAGCGGTTAAACTGGTCGTCGTGAACAGTCGGCAGCGATGCGAATAAAACGGTTTGCCGTTCTCCATCTGCCACACGCCGGGTGCTTCAAAGCAGGCGGGAAGATACTCTTTCTCGAAGAACGCCAGCAACGTCGCGTACGAAGGAACGACATGTTCTGCAATCGCCTTCTTCCCGGCAGCCTGCAGACGAGCCTTGTCCTCCTCACTGATTGATTTGGGCATCTCGGTGAACGGCTTGTAGAACTGGCTGATTTCCGGCTTCTCGACGATCTGACGTCGAATCTGGCCAACAACCGGACGCATGACGATCTGGCTTTGCACGATCCCGTGAGCCATACCGGCTTTCATCAGGTCAATCGTCTGATTCATGTAGGTGTCGAAGGTCGACAGCCGGGTGATGAGATCTTCGTAATCCTTGACCTTCTCAAATGCCATCGCATTGACGGTTTCGTACTCGATCTGAATCCCCTCGCGGTTCGTCAGCGGGACGAGATACCAGGAGAAACCGTAGGCTTCGATTGCCATCGAGATTTCATTGGCAAACAGCTGGAAGTTGACCTGATCCGCCGGCGAAAGCTTGCTCAGATCAAACGTCGCGAGTTCCTTCTTCAGGTCGAGCTGATGCTGATAGCGCTTCTTGATTCCCTCGAGTGTGAGATCCGGCCACATGTCGTTATAGCGTTTGTCGCCCAGGAACGACGCATAGGTCGGCTCCTGCGAGAGCTTGTACTCCCACTCGCGATCAAACAGGGCATGCAGCTTCTGCCCTTCGTCCTGGGGCGCAGAAACGTTCTGTGCCACAACCAGAACTGGAGCCATGAAGAGCACAAACAAAACCGCCGATAGGCGTAAGCAAGAAACCATCTCGAATCCCAACTGAGAAAAACATCCAGAGCGCTAGTGATGGTCTCAGTGTAAAGGAAATCGGTAGCAAGCGAAACGGGTAGTCCGGGTTGTCTCAACCCGGACGGCGAAGCCGCAAGAAACACGGTCTGCTGCGCATTGGGCGTCGTTTGCTGTGCTTCTCTCGTGCCGAAGCGGCACGCCCGGGTTGGGACAACTCGGACTATCCAGAGAGAAAAATTACGCTGCGCGTGTCTTGATCACTTCGCCGCGAGAAGCTTCGGCTTGTTGCAGAATCTCGTCGGCGACTACCAGGCAGGCGAGTGCCGTTTGACCAGTGACGCGTGGGCTCGTCTTCTGTCGGATGCTGCTGATGAACTCGTTCAGCTCAGCGGTGAGGGCGTCGACTTGGGGCATCGCATGTTTCTCGACGCTGATGAAGTCGCCGAAGATAGAGTCCTTGAGCTGCTGAAGATCCGCACCAGGACGTCGAGCCAGTTCAACTGGCTTGGGACCAAACAGCAGCTTGGCGGTTGGTTCATAATGCTCAAGAGAACGCGTTGCAAAATCAATATTGATCGCGCCGTGACCGCCGATGATCTGCATTTGGCGCTTCGTCTCCGGATGCAGACGACTGGCGGTGATGTCAGCGATACAACCTGATTCGAAGGTCAGACGAGCCTGAACCGAATCGAGCTTCTCGCTCATCAGGCCAAAACCCATCGCATGCACACCAATGACCGGGCTGTTGGCCAGGTGCATCACGAGTTCGAGATCATGAATCATGACATCATGAATGAC
Organism: Planctomyces sp.; assembly: GCA_005778225.1. Classification (GTDB taxonomy): domain Bacteria; phylum Planctomycetota; class Planctomycetia; order Planctomycetales; family Planctomycetaceae; genus SXPC01. The sequence goes on from SXPC01000030.1 coordinate 2,454, forward strand.
GCTGATGTCTGTCGAGCGGAATGGAAAGGGACTCGTGCGCTCTGCGCGGATATATTTCGGAGCCTTGACCTTCGTGACCGCCAGTTCGAACGCCGGGTTGAAGCGTTCGATGTGGCCAACCTGCAGCGTCACTTTTTTCTGTGCAGCCAGATCAACGAGTTCTCGGCCTTGTTCCAGATCTGCCGTCAGAGGCTTCTCGATCATGACGGGAATGCCGCGAGACAACAGGTCTTTCGCAACTCCATGATGCAGAAACGTCGGGACGACAATCGAAGCCGCCTGACACTCATCCAGCACGTCGCGATAGTCAGCCACCCAGCGTGTCTTGCATTGCTCAGCGACCGCCTGTCCCTGTGTCGGATTCGGCTCCGCGACAGCGACGAGGTTGACACCTTCCATCTGAGACAGGATACGGGCATGGTGACGGCCAAGGGCGCCAACACCAACGACAATCATGTTGAGTGGGTGCATAAGAAGGGGCTTACATAGTAGGGTCCGCTGTGCGGACCATCAAACAACATTCAATCCTGAAAAAAGCGATGAATGCAAATGAAAGGCATCATCAGTTTCTCTGTAATCCTGCGAATTGACGGTCCGCACAGCGGACCCGACAGGTTTACGCAGCGGCTTTCTGATGGAAGGATGGCAGCAGGCGGATTGCTTCGCGGCCACGTCCGTACTTGCCGGCTTTCTGTTTTTCCATGAAGGTGAACAGCGAGGAGAGCTCGATCGGAATAACAGCCAGGTTATCAAGGAACTCGGCTTTGACTTCTTCCAGCGGCTTGAACTCGCGGTAGACGAGTTTGTGAACCTTGCGAACCAGAGAGATCGTTTCCTGCGACATGCCGGAACGCTTCAGCCCGACGAGGTTGACGGTGTGAATCTTGAAGTCGTCCGTACCCGAGCCCAGCATGAAGGGAGGAACATCAATCACAACGCGACATCCACCCGAGACGAACGCCATCGTGCCGATCGAGCAGAACTGGTGGACGACCGTATTACCCGAAATGATGGCTTTATCGTGAACGTGAACGTGTCCGCCGAGGAGGACGCCGTTGACCAGCATGACATTGTTGCCAATATTGCAGTTATGACCAACGTGAGCATTGGCGAGAAAAACGTTGTTATTGCCAATGCGAGTGACGTGATCTTCCTTGTCTGCACCGCGGTTAACCGTCACGCCTTCGCGGAACTGGTTGCCGCTGCCGATGACGACTTGTGTGGGCGAGTTTTTATAGCTCAGGTCCTGTGGCTCGCCGCCGATGACGCTGTTGGCCATGAAGCGGTTGTTCTCGCCAATCGTCGTGTGACCAGTCAGCGTGACGTGGCTGTCGAGCTTGCATCCGGAGCCAAGCTTGACGTGTGGACCAACAACACAGAATGGGCCGATCTCAATGTCATCACCAAGTTCAGCTCGGGGGTCGACCTGAGAGAAATCGGAAATTTTGCGAGGCATTGGTAATCCTTCAAGAAGGGTCAGGTCCAGACAGAGAGGGGGAGGTGTATTAGGCGGCCCGGCTGTAACGTCGTTCCTGCAGCGAAAGGATCTCATGCAGAAACTGATGGTTGTGTTCATGCCCGGTTTTACGGGCGATGATGTGACCGATGATCGGACGCCCCAGGAGAGCAAAGTCGCCAATGCAGTCAAGAAGTTTGTGGCGGGCACATTCATTCTCGACACGGAGCGTATTTTCAATCAGTCCGTCTTCGCCGAAGACAAGCAGATGACTGGTGTTTGTGTTCTTGCCATAGCCACGGGCCTTGAGCATTTCAATTTCCTGCTCAAGGATGAACGTGCGACAGAACGCGACTTCACTGACGAAGGTGTACGGCGTAATGACAAACTGAGCCGACTGTTCAGCAATCGGCGACTGTCGTCCATAGTCGAGCTGGTATTCGAGAATCAGCTGATCGCCATGAGTTGGAAACGCGATGATCGAAGCATTTCGCTTGGCGTCAATCAGGGTGATCTTCTCGGTGATGCGGTACGGATTGACCGACTGGACCTGCGTTACGATTCCAGCCGCTTGCAAACAGCGTACGAAGTCGAGAGCTGATCCATCGCAGCCAGGAGCTTCCGGCCCGTCTATCTGAACAAGGCAGTTATCAATTTGCATCCCAGCGAGGGCAGCCATGACGTGTTCCGTCAGCGCGACCGTTGCACCGCGGTGCTGAAGCAGTGTGTGTCGATTTCCCGAAGCGACATAAGGCATGGTCGCGGGAATGAGCGGTTGACCTTCCAGATCAAGTCGCTGGAAGACGATGCCGGTATTTTCTTCGGCGGGCATGAACCGAACGGTGATCGTCTGGCCGGTCAGGAAACCGATGCCTCGTGTCTGGGCAATTCGTTCGATTGTCCGCTGCGTACGGGGGGACATACGTGGGTTCTTGTGGGGTTGACGGACCATGAAATGCGAAAGCGATTAGTACATCACTTCAGAAGCTGACCATCGTCGTCATGGCGATCGAAGCAGATGGTCGTCAAGCTGGTTGTTGTTGAGCAGTCGGCACACGAATGCCCCCGGACGCAATGCCGGGGGCGTGTGCAGTTCGAAAACCGGATTGTCAAACATCAATTAGCGAGTCGTCGTGCCAGTGGTGTTGGCAGCCGTCGTCTTGGCGTAAGACTGGTTCAGGAAGACCAGGATCTTGTCGCTGATGTCGAACTCAGGATTGTGATAGATGACCAGGTTGTTCATGCCCTGAATCAGCTCACGAGCTTCTTCAGTTCCATCGATGGTCTCACGGCTGAAGCGGATGACCAGAGTATACTTGTAGTACTCTGAGTATTGCTTCACAGCGTTCGAGCATTCCAGGTAGACTTCCTTGTAGATTTCCGATTCTTTGTTGAGGAAGTCTCGTTTTGCCTTGGCACTGAACTGCTCAAACTGAGACTTCAGAGCGAAACCCTTGGCTTCAGTGGCTTGATACTCAGGTGAATCTGGCTTGTACTTGCCACCTTTGAGTTCAGCTTCGATCGCCTTCAGGCCTTCAGCCATTGCTTTGGCCTTTTCGTCAGTCTGGGCGATATCGGCTTTGAGTGACTCACGTCGATCTTCAAACTTCTTATAGTTCTTGAAGATGTAGGCCATGTCAATCAGGCCGACCTTGTGAGGCATTGTAGCGGCAGATGCTGGGGCAGCAGCTGGTGCTTGTGCGAAAGCGCTGGAAGCAGTCAGCAGACACAGAACGGCAGTCATTGCGACAGATTTGATCACGGCGGGGGCACTCCTTTGCGAAGCCGGTTCGTTTGGCCCAGTCCACCAGGGAGCAGGGTCCGATGAAGAGAGGTGTTTGCCTCGAAATGGTGATTTTATGAGCCAGCCATCCAGCCGACTCAAACACGGTTTTCCGGGTCGCATACTTGCTTGCCAGTCGCCGCGGTTCGTCACGACACAACCCGGACGGGCCGTCTTCGTGCCAAACGGATGAGGAATGTGTCACACAGTGGTGTTCACGTCAAGCCGAATCTCTTGAGACGATATTCGAACAGGCGTAAAAAATGTAAAATCGACACGTCGTCATTCTGATCATTCGTCACGCAATGCTCCCCAGGGAAGGTGCCTACACATGAGTCGATTCGTTTTAGGGGTCGATGAAGCAGGCTATGGACCGAATCTGGGGCCTCTCGTCATTGCTGCAACGGCCTGGAAAGTCGACTCCCCCGCCAGCGAAGAGGCTTTCTTCGACCTCCTTGCCTGTGTTCTGCGTGATGATGAGTCCACTGGCTATCGCGGCCTGAAGATCGGCGATTCGAAACAGGTTTATCAATCCGGAAAAGGCCTCAAGGATCTCGAACGCTCCGTGCTCACGCTGCTCGGAGGACTTGGTGTTCACCCGTCGTCGCTGAAAGAGCTCCTCGGCTGTCTGGGAATCAATGTCGACGCCGTCTGTCTGGAAGAGCCCTGGTATTTCGAGCACGATATCCCTCTCCCCGTCGCGACCACCCGAGAAGACCTTGATCAGACACTGCACTCCTGCCTGAGTTTCGATGTCTGGCAGGAGATCGGCCTCCAAGGGATCCGCTTGCAGTATGTCACCCCTGCTCTCTTCAACAGACATCTCAAAGGCGACATCAACAAAGCCGTCATCCTCTCGACACAGAGCGTCAGCCTCGTCCACCAGCTTCTCAACACCCTCGACTTCGAACCGACCTCGACCAAGATCCTCATGGACCGCCACGGCGGTCGCAAAACGTACGCGGACTTGCTCACCGAAGAGTTCGGCGAGTTCACCTTCCTGCTGGAAGAGTCCCCCAAACTCAGTCGCTACCGCCTCGGCCAGCGCGAGTTCGAGTTCCACGTTCAGGGCGAACGCTACCTACCAGTCGCCGTCGCTTCGATGGTCGCGAAATACATCCGCGAACTCTCGATGCTCAGCTTCAACCGCTACTGGCAGTCCCGACTCGAAGGCCTGAAACCAACCGCCGGCTATCCCGGCGATGCGAAACGCTACTTTGAAGAAATCCAGCCGATCATGCGAAAACAGAAGGTGAAGAAGGAACTGATCTGGCGGGAGCGATAACAGGTTTGAAGCGATCTTCCTCTGTTTGTAAAACACCTGTAGAATATCTGTGGAGGCAAGCCATGAATATTTCGCTAAGCCCTGACCAGATCGCCAACCTGAGTCGTCGAGCTTCTGAACAGGGATTTGAACATTTTGAAGACTACATACATCACCTTTTAACGACGGAAGCTGCTCCGCCCGTTGCTGCTTCGATTCATCAAACGATTACGAATCCTGAGGAATGGAAACGAGAATTCCAGTTATTTCTCAAAGAGCTCAAGCCAAGAAACGCTCACGTTGACGACAGCCGCGATGCCATTTATGAGGCAGATTGATGTCGATTCTCATCGATACGAATTGCCTGATACGCCTGGCTGACCCTGCTCACTCAGATCATTCCGTTATCAGCAATGCTGTTTCCACTCTATAGCCAACAAACACACTGGTGATCGTTCCCCAGGTTCTCTATGAGTTTTGGGTGGTCGCAACCAAACCAACAAACTCACCCCGACCGGGGCTCGGCTTAAGCCATGACGAAGCACGAGCCCTCGTTACTCGCTTCACTGATTTCTTTCGACTGCTACGCGACGAGCGTCGCGTCTTCGAGAACTGGATTCAGCTGGTCTACGATTACAAAGTCTCTGGTCGAGCCGGCCATGACGCACGCCTTGTTGCAGCCATGCAACGCCATGACATTGACCGGATTCTCACATTCAATCCCTCCGACTTTGTGAGATATCCAGAGATTTCTGTTGCCACACCAAGTCAGATCCTTACCCAATCCGCTCCTACTGCTCCATCAACCGATATTCAATAATCACGATCTTGTTGATGTAGCTGTTGCCGAGAATCTTATTGATGTCTTCTCGCATACGACGTTTGATGAAGTCCAGTTGCGAATCTTTCAGATCGTTCAAACTTGCTGAGCGGATGACCCGCTCGACCTGCTCTTTGACCTGATTCCGCTTGTCCTGCTTGGCAGATGTTTCAAACTGGGCCTTTGACGCACTCGAAACCAGAGCAATCAGCTTGAACGTGATATGGATGGTGTGCCCTTGAGCCGCCATCGTGTTACTGACGGAATAGTCGTCCAGCTCCACTTCCATATAGTCAGAGACGCCCGGCTTCGAAGGGTCGCCGATGACAGGTGTCTCCGGAAGCGCAGCATGCTCATCATGATGCCCTCCTTCCTCGTGATGGGCTTCGCCACCACCAGAACCCAGGAAGTACCAAAGCACACCGATATTGATCCCGGTGAACAACAGCAGTAACACCGTGACAATCAGGATCTTCTTGAAGAACCCGCCACCCGCTGATTTGGCCGGGGCGTCCAGTACTTTTTCTTCAGCGACAGCAGCTGCCATGGATCATGATTCCAGAGTTGAAAGCATCCATGCCATGAGTCTGCGAAAGAAAAACGGAGGTGCCGACCGTGCATCCTTGGAAAGCAGCCACACCTCAACGGGCGTGCAGAACCGCGTCTGCGGTCGCATGTTTCATGAATCGTGCATCACGCCCACGATCCATCAGCAAATATTTCGCATCGCGACGAACGCACCGCCAAGAAAAGCAAAGCGATGCGTAATATTCGCATTATACCGACAACAACAGCGCGCCCAATCGCACACCCGGCAACTCTCCCCGTAGGGTCCGCTGTGCGGACCGTCAATCATCACCCAACAACGCGTAACTCCTACAGCGTCAGCTCGCGTCACAATGCCAAGAATTGACTCGAGAACGAGCGTCCATTGTCGGTCCGCACAGCGGACCCTACCCTCGTTATCGTCCCAGCACCAGCAGTTCATCCACCAGCTGCTGGACCGAATCGATCACCCGGGCGTTACCCCGATAATTCGTCGACGCCACGATCAGATCGACCAGACTCTTGCCGATGTCGGTATTTGAAAGTTCAATCGAGCCCGAACGCACCGTTCCCGAACCGAAGTTGCCGGGCGTCGTGATGAATGGAGGACCTGATGCGATCCCTTCGACGAAGTTCGTATCGCCGCTCTCCAGTAGCCCCTGTGGGTTTGAAAAGCGTGCAAGCACAACCTGTCCCAGGGTACGAATAATCCCGTTGTCGAAGATGCCGTTGATTATCCCGCCTTCATCGATGACGTAAGTCGTCAGAGTACCAGGATCCGACCCGTCCTGGGATTGAAGTGTGATCGCCGAACCCGCGGTCTGTGTCGAAATCCCGGATACACGCGAGAAGTCGATAGTGATCTGCAAGTCGCTCGGAGCGGAGTTCGCCCGGTTAATATTGAATGAGGCTGTCGTAGGATTGGTCAGTTTTCCGTTGCCATCGAACGTCAGAGTTCCTGTCGAGAGCGCGACCGACGCATCACTGTCGTCTGGCGATTCGAGGTAATAACGGAAGGTCGTTGTGTTGTTGCTCTGGGTTTCAAGGACCGTTGTCATTTTGACGCTGATCGGCTGCCCCAGTGAGTCATAGACGATCAGGTCAGTGATGGTACTCTCGCCGTTTGACGCCTGGGTTTTGTTAAACCCGAGGTTCACATCACTGGTGATACCCGCTTGTGTGACAGTCAGATCGCCGGTCGCGATGTCCAGATCGTTGACGCTACCGTAGTTGCCATTGATCTGCATCGCCCCACCGACGATCGACACACTGCCACCGCTCGTTGTGGTATCAATACCGAGCACGTTATTGATATGTGTCAGCAGATCGCCATAGGTCAATGCACCCGCTGTCATCGATTGGCTGGGAAGGTTTCGTCCCCCCTTTTTCGATGCGAAGTTGATCTCATCGCCTGCCTGGAAAAGCTGGTTCCCCGCTGCGTCGTACAGGCTCGTCAGCGCAGTCAATGCATCCGCCTGAGTCGTCGCAGCAGCATCAGAATAAAGAACCGCAGAGGTGAGCATCGCCCCCTGGGTCGCCGGCGTGCCCGATGAATAGACAGCCCCTGTGAACGCGACGTTCTCCGTCGCCTGGGCGACGTTCAGATCACCCAGCGGAATGACAATATCCTGCAGCTGCGTCGTGATGATGTTGAAGTTTTCATCGACGCCGTAACCTTGAACACGCAGTCCGCTCGACGTCACAAGACGGTCGTCGCTATTCAGGAAGAAGTTACCAGCCCTGGTGTATTGAGTACCGCTCGGAGAATCAATAACGAAGAAGCCGTCCCCCTGAATCGCCATATCAGATGGACTCGTGCTGTTCGTGATGTTCCCCTGCGTAAAGTCGCGACGAATCTGCGAGACACTGGCCCCCAGTCCAACCTGACGAGGATTCGTCCCGCCACTGAAGGAACTCGAATTCGAACCGACCGAATAGGTCCGCGAAAGCTGTGTCGCGAAGAGAGCTTCCGACGCCTTGAAGCCGTTCGTGCCAGCGTTGGCAATGTTGTTACCGAGGACGTCGATCGAGGTCTCGTTCAGACGTAAGCCGTTCAGAGACGTATTCAGAGCAGTCGACAAACCCATCCTTGGTTCCCCTTGCGTGAATCAGCAATCCGGCAGACACCAATGCCCAACGACCATAGATCCTATCCATGGAGGCGCACACTGACGTTGTCTGCTGTCTGAAATCTTATCGGCAAGCAGCCCCTACAATCCCTACTCTTTATCACCGAAAAGATTGTAAGTCTTACAAGCGATCATCAAATCGATGCCTCCATCTGCCCCATCCTCCAGCCGCACCGTCTTCTTCCATTGCAGATTCAAGGCAGATTCGGAGTCATCGCTGTCGGGTAATCATGGCTCGTCAGACCTTCTTTCAAAAACGCAACGAGATCTTCCTTCTCCTGCTGCGTCAGATTCAATGGCTTCATGCGGACATCGAGGTTGGAATTCTTCACTCCCCCCTTATTGTAATGCTCGACGACATCCATCAGCGTGGCCTGCGAACCATCATGCATATAAGGAGCCGTCCGTGAAATGTCCCGCAGGCCTGGCGTCTTGAAAGCACCCAGATCAAGCTCATCATCCGTCACTTCCATGCGGCCTTCATCCTCAGGGCCGACAGTCTTGCCATCCTTGCTCTCGTAATACCCGACTCCAATGTTATGAAACTGGTCATCGGTAAACATCGGTCCGGAATGACATCGATTGCACATCCCCTTTCCTTTGAAGACCTCAAACCCCCGTCTGGCTGACGCTGACAGCGAGTGACACGTCCCGTCGCAGTCATGCACGGTATGCCCCGACATCAGCGTCCTCTCAAAGGCAGCCAGCGCCTTGCCGATGTCTTCTTCCGTCGCGGGCCTTCCAAAAATCTTCATGAACTGGGACTTGTACCCCGGGATCTTATTGAGCTTCTCAGCCACAATTTTCATATCCGGCATCCCCATCTCATCGGGGTGAGTCACCGGTTGAGTCGCCTGCTTCTCCATGCTCTCCGCGCGGCCGTCCCAGAACAGAAAGCGATAATACGATGCATTCACAATCGACGGGGAATTGCGCCGCAACACAACATCATTCGTCCCTTTCGAACGAGCCAGCCCATCTCCCCAGCCGTCATTGGGGTTATGGCAGGTCGCGCAGGAAATATTGTCATGGAGTGATAACCGTCGATCAAAAAAGAGCTGGTGACCGAGATCGACTTTCGCCTGTGTCACCGGATTGTCGCTGGGAACGGGAACAGGCGGCAGACCTCGAGGGGTCTTGAGGTCGATGACCTGCTGTGTTTCAAGTTGCTGAATCTTCCTGGCATCAACACCCAGATAACTGTAAGCCACCAGCAGCATCGGCACGACCAGGATCAGTGACGCGGCGAGTCCCGAAATGACCAGATTCTTCCCCATCCAGCGACGCAGCTTTTCGAAACTCGTAATCGGTCGAGCCGAGACCTGCAATCCTTCCAGAAATGCCTTGAGATCATCGGCCAGCGACAATGCAGATTCGTAACGATGTCGTGGCTTCTTTTGAAGGCACTTCAGGCAGATCGTTTCCAAATCGCGATGCAGACCGGGAACATACTTTCGCAGCGACTCTGGTTCCCTGTTCCGCACTAGATCCAATGTCTCTAGAACGGTCTCGCCTTTATTCGGAAGCACACCCGTCAGCAATTCATACAGAATCACTCCCAGTGCATAGACATCGCTTCCTGGCCCGACCTCCGAAATCCGCCCCATCGCCTGCTCGGGAGACATGTAGTGAGGGGTCCCGAGAATCTCACCAGCCTGTGTCTGCGAAGACGTACTCCCTTCGAGTTGCTTGGCCAGACCAAAGTCGGTGATCTTCGGCTGCCCTTCTTTCGTCAACATGATATTGGAAGGCTTGAGATCGCGGTGCACGATCCCTGCCTCATGAGCAGCGTGAACCGCCCGCGCCAGCGTCTCAACAATCGTCGCCGCCTCACGCGGTGAGTGAGGCTTTCCC
>SXPC01000031.1 GCA_005778225.1 Planctomyces sp.
ATGAGACCGACGCGATAAGTCTTCTCTTGCCCCGCCGCGTAAAGCGAAGAAGAGAGGCCTGCCGTATTGAGTCCAGAAAGCGCAGCGGCTCCCAAAACAGACGTCTTCAAAAACGAGCGACGTTGCATGGCGTTCTCCTGTGGATGGAACTGTGAAGTGAAGAAACCGGGAGGGCGAGGCTCCGTCCGAGCCGCTACTTTGCATTGCGATACGTTAGCTGTGCATTGGACTGTGATAGCCTCGACAATCTCCAGCTTCATGCACACCAATTGTTGTCGATTCGCTGATGGGCAGTTGCAACGCGGGACAGCGGCTCGGACGGAGCCTCGCCCTCCCGGTAAAGCCCAGACGTTGGGAAATTTTTCCCATCGTCTGGTGCCTAATGCCCGACGTCTCATTTACACGTCGCAGAGGGCAACGGCCTGCTTGATGCCGGCCAGCGTATCGCCAGTCGGGATGAACTCGTGGCCGACGTAGCCTTTGTAGCCGAGTTCGACGATGACGTTCATGATGGCAGGGAAGTTGATTTCCTGCTTGTCGTTGAGTTCGTTTCGACCCGGGCAGCCGGCGGTGTGGATGTGACCGATGATGTCGAACTCTTTACGCAGTCGTCGGATGACGTCACCATGCATGACCTGGACGTGATAGATATCAAACAGCAGTTTGACATTGGGCGAATTGACTTCGCGAACAATCATTGACATGAAGTCGAGGTCATCCCCCTGATAGCCGGGGTGGCCTTTCATCGGGTGGGTATCGTCGCGGGTGTTGAGGTGTTCTAAGCACATCGTGACGCCGTGAGCTTCGGCGATCGGGGCAATCTTCTTGAGGCCATCGATCGTCAGCTTGGCACATTCTTCTTTGGAGATTTCGCCGCTGTTGGGATCGTGAGCATCGTTGTATTTGTAACCGGTGAACGCCAGGACGTTGGGGAAGCCGAACTTTTCGCATTTCTTGATGGTCGCGGTCGTAACTTCCATCAACTGTTCACGGTAACGCATGTTGTTGAAGCCAGTCATGAACTGGGCGCCGGGCATGCCGGGGAGGACGAGGGCGTTGGTCAAGCCGTGGTCTTTGAGGGCTGGCCAGTTGGCTTCGTCACAGAGCTCAATGGAAGGAACGCCGAGTTCGACCGCGGCTTTGAGCAGGCGTTCGAACGGCCATTGTTCGCCAGCTCCACAAAAGCACCATTCGGCCAGAGAATGTTTGATATGACCCTTCAACGAAGCCATGAGCGACTTTCTTTTCTATTGTGACGGGCGCGATCTTTTTATCGCGCAAAACGGAGCAGACACCAAGATGCAACACCGCCTCTGAGCATACTCAAACAGACTTCGATCAGCAACAACCAATGCGATCCCGTTACACGACTCGTTTCGCGCTGTCTCCTGCCGGTGCAACCGGTACCGTGCACGCGGTCCCTTCTGCGAGAGGAAACGGAAGACCAACATCGTCCGGCAGATGAGGCTCGGGAGTCGGCGACTTCTTTTTCTTCTTCTCTTCCTTGCGTTTGTCTTTGACGTCGAACTCTTTGATGATCTCCTGACGGCGCATCTCGATCTGCTTGTCGAATTCCGACAAAACGTCGAGGGCTCGATCGCGCGACGTGACCAGACCGATGATCAGGTATTGAACAATCGCCATGAAGTAGCAGAACCAACCGGCAGCGTCCGGCAGGATCGCTGAAAGAATCGCAAAGACGGGCGAAGATCGGCTGAGGTGCTGGCAAATGAATCCCTTGCAGAACGGGAACCATTGCTCTTTCGCGCAACAAACTAAGCCCTTTTTGCGGTCAAAGTAGAGCTTTGGGGGGCCGGGGTGAATCACTGAGAACAACGCCTGATCGGGCATGGCTTCGATTACGCCAATCACCAATAAGAGACGCATGCCGACGAGAAACGCTTGCTGCCAGGGATCCTTGTCGCTGAGCATCTCGGGGAGTTCCTGCGTTGGCACGAACCATCCGAAGAGAGTTTCTTCCATGTTGGCAGTCGCAGCGAGCAGAACCAGCGAAGCCTTGAACCACTGCTCCAGGTCCTTCTCAAGTTCTTCGTCGATTTCCTGCACACGCAAGACCCGACGCACGACGAACCGGAAGATCGGAATCGCGAGCAGTCCCAGGAACAATCGTCCCAGCGGCTTCAAAAATGGAATCAACAGCCGATACACGAAAACAGATCCTTGAATGGCCCAAAGGCCGGTTAGCGTCCTCTCTTCAGAACGTCATCTGTCGACGTCAGGATCACGCAAATCCCTGCATTCAGTCTAATCGACTGTCCAGTCGTTTTGAATATAGGAATCTATTCGAGCGGGAGCGGTTTCAGGTTCCAATCGCCGAGGCTATTTCGACCAATCAATTGCATTGTAAATCGCTAGCAGTTTCTGTCCTTTGATCGGGTTTAGCCAGTTCATGTGGGAGATCCGGCCTCGCAGGTGGGCGGCAAAGTTCTCGTGGTTGTCTTTGTTCTGGCTTGCCGGGCCGAGTTTCCTGCAGTTGTGGAGAATCGCTTTGAGGCGATCGAACTCTTTGCGAGAGGGGTTCGTGGCTTCGTTGACGACGACTCCGGTGACAGTCTGGCGATCGGAGATGCGCAGGACTCGCGATTTTTTGCTGTTCAGACGGAAGCGTTCTTCTTTGATGATAGTGCGCATGAGTTGAAAGAAGATTGATAGGGACTTCTGGAACTCTTCGTCGCCTGAGAAGGTTAAGTCGTCGGCGTAGCGCGTGTAGGTCGCGCCAAATCGTTTTGCTAAACCAGACAGGCGGACGTCCAGGCTGTACGCACACAGGTTGGCCAAGTAAGGCGATGTTGGGGCGCCCTGTGGTAAGTGTCTGGGGAGATACTCCCAGTTTGCACGGGCGTCGTCTGAGGGGGAATTCAGATCCGACGGAGCAGCTGAAGTTGTGAGCCGCCCCAGCCAGATGCCCATTTCTCGTGAATAACCAAGGGCTCGGAAAATGGCGACGATTCTTGAGAATCGAATGCGTCGATAGAAACTTTCCAGATCGACTTTGACGACGACCACTTTATTCACGTGAGGCAGGGCGTTCGTCAGGATGCTTCGACCTGGGATAAAGCCGTGGGCGGCGTCATGAACACCAACATTTTCCAGAATCTCGGCGAGGATCTTGTCCTGAACGGCGCGAAGAATCTGCTTCGGTGACTCGATCAGCCGATATCCACCGGAGCGTTTTTTCAGCCAGGTGAAGTGATAGTGGGCCGTATTCACAGACAGTGGACGATTCGCGACGGTGAATCTCTCTGTCAGCCAGGCGATCTTACCAACAGGTAGCTTCAACCAACTCGCCAGTTCTCCAGGATGATGGAAGACCGGGAGATGGAGATTGGCGAGTGACTCGTCGTGGCCGTCTCGAGACAGGTCAAGGAAGCTTTTCCCATCGACACTCAAGCGAGCGAATGGATAGGGCGAGATCTTGGTCTTGATGACTTCGTCGGACGGCGATGTTCGCACCGCTCCGCTTTGATGTCTCAACCGGCTGAGTTTGTAGCGTTTGAAAACACGACGTGTCTTTTCACGTCGTACTGGCCCAGGGAGTGGAAGAGATGGTGTCTGTGGGACAGTCGACGCCTGCGTCGAATCTGGCGCGCTGCTCTCGGCGGGTGAACTGTTCCACCCAAATAACCATTTCAGCAGTCGCGTTAACAATCAGTCATCCCTTCAGGCGTCTTCCATTCTCATGAGGATGCAAAACAGGCTTATGGGTCGCGTAACCAGTCCTGTCGCGAATGAGCGAACGGTTGAAAGCCTACCGAGAGCTCATTCACTTCTGAAATGCGAACAACGTGTCTGCCGTGGGGTATCCCCACAGCCTTACCGTGAGGTAAGTACGCTTAGGCCACCCATAAGCCCTGTAATTCTCTGAGCCCGTATTTCATGGCATCTGCACATTTCTGTCAACAGTGACTCGCCCGCAAGTCGATGGCGTAATACGATGTCTTCTCGAATTCTTCTAGAACTCGACGTCCTTTCATGTCCAGGATTTCTTGCTATTTTCCGGTGATTTTTGATGTTCAGTCTTCCACGCACGCCTGTCGACTTCCAATTCACACTTCTCAATGTCCCAGTCCACGTTAATGGAACATTCTGGATTCTCGCGGCCTTTGTCACCTGGCAGGTTTCGGGAAGTGACATGTCTTACATGATCATGGGAATGATTGCCGTCTTTATCTCGCTGCTCGTTCACGAATTCGGCCATGCCCTGGCGAATCTGCGTTATGGCTATACGTCCCAGGTCGTTCTGTATTACCTCGGCGGTTTCGCGACGACTTCGCATATGGCTCCGCTCAAGCGTCTGGTGGTCGTCCTGGCTGGACCTGGATTCGGATTCCTGCTTTTGGGATTACTCTGGCTGATCAGCAAGACACTCGAATCGCAGCAAGTCGCGGTTCATCCTCTGCTTGACTTTGGAATCTGGTGGCTGTTTTTAATTACGCTTGTCTGGAACATCCTCAATCTGCTGCCGGTGTTTCCTCTTGATGGAGGACAGGCCGTTCAAGCGATGTGCATGTACCTCAATCCGGTTCGTGGCGCGCTGTGGGCTTCGATGTCATCGTTCCTGCTGGCCGTTCCGATACTGGCTTTGCTGGTTTACGTTGGTCAGCCGATCTTCGCGGTCTACATCGCGATCTTTGGCTATCAGAGTTTTCAGGAATATCAGGAACGAAGTCGACGCGGGCATTGAGCGGATTAAGTCATCAATCTTCCGACTGAATCGGGCGAGACATCAACGAGTCGGTCGCTGCTTCCGGCGTTTTGCCATGGAAGAGGACGTTGTAGACTTCCCGGGTGATCGGCATGTCGATTCCCTGCTTTTCGGCGACTTCTGAGACAGCTCTTGCCGAGGTGACGCCTTCTGCAACGCCTTTCATATTGGTCAGGATCGCTTCGAGCGATTTACCTTCCCCCAGCAAATGGCCGACCATGCGATTGCGACTGAATTTGCTGAAACATGTCGTCATGAGATCTCCCATGCCGGACAAGCCGTAGAAGGTTTTCGATTCCGCACCGAAGGCGAGGCCAAAGCGGGTCATCTCAACCTGACCGCGCGTGATGAGGGCGGATTTGGCGTTGTCACCATATTGAAACCCATCGCAGATCCCGGCAGCGATGGCGATGACGTTCTTCAACGCGCCCCCCAGTTCCACGCCGATCAAATCCAGGTTCGTGTAGACGCGGAACCGATCTGTTGAAAACAGTGACTGCCCGCGTTTGGCGAGAGTCAGGTCGCCACAGCCTGCGACGACGCTTGCAGGAAGTCTTCTCGCGACCTCCTCGGCATGCGATGGGCCGCTCAAAGAAACGACGGCCCGTTGTCCCAGAACATCGGAGATGATTTCGCTCGGTCGCAAGAATGTTCCGTTTTCCAGGCCTTTCACGACACTGACAACCGGGCGATCTTCGGTCAGAACATTCTTATATTCGTCCAAAGTCGATCGCAGAAAGGCAGACGGGATCGCGACGACCAGCAATTCCGAACCGGCGACAACTTTCTCGAAATCCGCAGAAATCTCGACGCGCGACGGAATGCGTATCCCCGGCAGCAGGCGTTTGTTCTCGCGCAGGTCGGTCATCTCGCGGGCGACTTCCGGGCTGCGGGTCCACAGCGAGATATCGACGTCCGGCTTCTCCGCCAGGACCGCCGAGATCGCCGTCGCCATCGCGCCACCACCCAAAATCGCTACTTTCGTCGCCATCCACTCAGACCTTTTTTGCGTAACAAACAGACTCTCAACCAACGGGAACGACCACGATCATCACGTATCATCACCTGTTTGCCAACCCAATCGTCGTCTGGATCATGAGTATTCGCCACGTCCCTGCATATTCCTCATGATCAGCCCGGAAAACGCCGGGGAATTCTATTTGACAGCAGGCATTTGTGACCTAGGTTTCCAGTGGTTGCCATTCGGTCCTGTCATCTTCTTCAGCCGAATCTGGGCAACTGATTGATCAAGACGATCGACTCGGGCCTACTATCCTTCGGAGCCAATCATGTCTCAACTCATCGGTTCAAATGCAGCTTTCGTCGATCGTCGCGCTCGTGGTGATGAGTATGGTGGTCCAGAACGACGCCAGTTCCGCGATTCACACGAATCGTCTCACCCCGACATCCGCGAAATGGCCGAAGCCATCGACCAGTACAAGCTGCAGAACCGACGTCGGTTCATTACCTATGCTGAACTTCACAGCGTCATCTCGAAGCTCGGCTACCATAAGTAAAGCCGTCTCCGAGTGATCCTTTGGTCCCGGTCTAGCCAAACTTCCGGCCCCAACGTACACTAACGGCACCTCCACTTGCTGGACGGTGTCGTTTTTTGTTTCCACAATCAGGCGTTGTCGACCTCGGAGTGATCCCCCAGATGATGTGTCCATTCTGTCAGACCGGCGAGACCAAGGTGATTGACTCGCGTGTCAGTCAACCTTATGAGATCCGCCGTCGTCGGGAATGCCTCAGCTGCGAGAGACGCTTCACGACGCGCGAGAAGATCGAAGAATCGCCGCTCCGCGTCGTCAAAAAAGACGGTTCTCGAGTTCCTTTCGACCGCGAGAAGATCCGTTACGGTTTGGAGAAAGCTTGCTACAAACGTCCGATCTCCGAAGAACAGATCGACCGCATCGTCGCCCAGGTCGAAGCCGACCTGTATGAAAACTTCGAACGCGAAGTCCCATCGGTTTATATTGGCGAAGCGGTTTTCAACGCGTTGAAGAAACTGGATCAAGTGGCGTTTGTGCGATTTGCGTCGGTGTATCGCGAGTTCAAGGACGTGAATGACTTCGTTGAGGAACTGGGGCCGATGTTGAAGCAGTCGGCGCAGGAGTGATAGAAGCGTATGTGGTGAGGGCTTTTTTGATGCGTTCGACTGATGACGAAGCTGAAGAACAGCGACGCTGGCATAACCTTTATGAGCAGTTGCAGCCAAGTCTTGAGGCAAGCGAATCCGAGTTTGAGGACTTTGATCTCGCAAGCTTTTTACAGGAAGCTCGACTGCACAGGCATTCTTCAAAATCAACTGGATAGTACGTAGACCAGCTACGGGAAGGCGACGCTAGATTGCTGTCTCAAACAAAAGGCTTGATAATTTTCATCCGCTATCTCGAAACGTCTCGCAGATCCTCAGCCATCATCGCGTTCAGTTCAATGTGTAGCCGTCGCGAACGCAGCAACCAAAGAAAAAACGGCAGCATGAATGATCCCTGTATTCCTGGCAATAAGAAGGCATACCAGATGCCATAGGGCTGTCCCGTTTTCAGTGCAATGATGCCGAGAATCAGCAGAATGATGGAAGCTGCCAGTAACAGGCATCCCGAAATAATCAGCCATGCAAACAACGTTCGATATCCGCAGAGACATCCCATAAGCGCTCCCCAGAGTCCGATTGTCGTTCCGAAGATCGTACCGGGAAGATAAGAATACTGAATCGGATCAAACCAGGGATCAATCATCGCTTGTATCTTTCGGTAGTGATTTTCGGTGTTCCGACAGAAGACGCTTGGCGGTTGATTTGGAAATCGTTCCTCCACCCAATAGCGAAGCAACATACTGGCTAAAGCGATCACCATGCGGTTGTGCTTCGACCGCTTTCACTTTCGCAATCAGACGATCGAGGCGGATGCGGACTGTGGGATAAGAAACGCCATACTGGCTCGCAACTTCCTTCAGCGATCCAGAGGCAAGTAAGAGACGTTTGAGGAAATTCCAGTCTTCCTCTTCCAATGCGATTGCCCAGGTCGGAAGGCTGGGGCTGTCATTGTGAGTTGATGGACCATGTTCAAGAAAGTGAAAGCTCATTTGAGTATTATTTAACTTCTGTTTTGTTGAAGTCAATCTAAATAATGTGAAAGTCGAAAACACCGCCCATAAAAAAGGCGGCAGTGAGATGAATCACCACCGCCTCCGTAGGAAAAAGAAATAATTTCTTTTACAACCGAGGATCCACCGGCTCACTCTCCAGCGCCAAAACCCCAAACACACATTCATGCACCCGGCGCAGCGGCTCCCCGCGGGCAAACCGTTCCAGCCCTTCGATCCCCAGCGCGAACTCCCGCAAGGCCAGCGACCGCTTGTGTCCCAGCCCGCGAGAGCGCAGTCGGGGTAGGTTCTCTGCCGAATCATAGTCGGGACTGTAGATGATGCGAAGATATTCCTTTCCGCGGCACTTCACAGCCGGCTGAACGAGACCCTTCTTCCCACGTTGAATCCAGTCCATCGGCTTGACGACCATCCCTTCGCCACCGCGAGACGTCATATCGTTCCACCAGTTGATACCAGACTCCACGCTGTCCAGATCGGTCACGTCAACGACCAGCGACTTCGTCGCCAGCAGCATCGACTCATCATGCCGACAGATCTCTGCCAGCGTCTCCAGATGCCACTCATGAGATTGGTGCGTATGGACCTTTCCTTCCGTCGCCAACAGGTGAAACGGGGCCAGCTTCAAATCATCCAGTGACTCCACAGACCAGCAGTAACGACGGTACGCATCGACAAACTTGCCGAGCGATTGCTGGCGTTGCCCAAAGCGGTTCGCCAGCGCATCGATCTTCTCGCGTGATTCACCCTCCAGGCGTGACGCCCCCTGCAGAAGCGAAGTCATCGCAGCATCCAGAGCCAAAGTCCCGGCGGACCCGACGGCGGCGTACTGCGTCTTCAACAGCTCCTGAGCCTTCGCAGACCAGGGCATCAGCTCGCAATCAAAACACCCCCAGGTCGTTTCAAAGCGATCCCAGAAGTCGGCATGGTCGCAGGCCGTTCCCAGACGATCGAGAAAGGCTGCCTCCAGAATGGGATCATGGAAGAAGCGTCGCCCGGTTCGTGTATAAACGATGCCGCGCTCACCTTCCATCACCCCAAACCGCTGACGAGCCGCCATCGCATCACGACACAGCACCACCACCGCCCGAGATCCCATGTGCTTTTCTTCGCAGACTACACGCGGCACCCCCTGATTGCGATAGTACGTAAACGCCTCACTCGGATGCTCGAGCAGACCTTCCAGTGACGTCGTCTCCGTCGGCGACATCGTCGGCGGCAGGTAAATCAACCACTTCGGATTCGCCGCGAATCGACTCATGACCTCCAATGCCGCCGTCGCGTTCTCTTCGCGGACAGTCAAATTCGCCATCAGTCGCGTCGAGATGATCCGCTTCCCACGAACGTCGTCGAGATCAAGCAGATCATCATGGACGTGCTGAGCCGAAAGCGCACCTTGGCCAATCTCGGGCAGAAATGGCCTCGCTGGCTGACAGTACGTTTCCTTCGATTTGACCGAAATGAACTCTCGCTCGGGGTATCGCAGCGCCGTTAGTTTGCCACCAAAGACGCAGCCGGTATCGATATCGACCGTCCCGTTAAGCCACTCCGCTTCCGGGACCGGTGTGTGGCCGTAGACGACCATCGCGTCACCACGATATTCCGTCGCCCAGTTGAACCGCACAGGAAGTCCAAACTCATCGGTCTCGCCCGTCGTCTCGCCATACAACGCAAACTCCCGCACCCGGCCAGAGCCACGTCCTTGGTACTTCTCCTTCATCCCCGCATGCGCGACGACAAGGCGTCCGTTATCCAGCACGTAATGACTTACCAGCCCGTCAATGAACTTTGCCATCGCCTTACACAGTGGCTCCTTCACAGAAGGTTCCAGAGCATCGACCTCCGCCATCGTGCTGGCGAGGCCATGCGTCATCTGGACATTTCGTCCCTGCAGCTTACGCATGAACTTGATGTCATGATTCCCCGGGACACACAGCGCCGTTCCATCCTGGATCATGTTCCGGGCAATTCGGACGACATCTAGACTGCGAGGCCCACGATCAACGAGATCACCCACGAAAACAGCCTTACGCCCTGCTGGATGTCGGTACGTGACATCGCCCCACAGCGGATCAACTGTTTCGCGAGTCTCTTGGACGTAACCAAGCTGTCCCAGCAGTTCTTCCAGTTCATCACAACACCCATGCACGTCGCCGATGATATCGAACGGCCCATGCTCATCCCGTCGGTCATTCCAGAGCGGAACCCGTTCAATGACTGCAGCGTCAATCTGCTCCAGACTACGCAGCGTAAAGACGTGTCGAAACCCCTCCTCTTTCAGGCCGCGCAATGAACGCCGCAGTTGAGAATGCTGCTGACGGATCACATGCGGCCCGAACTGACGATCCGGACGCTCCCTATTTCGCTCATGACACACATCCTCCGGCAAGTTCAGCACGATCGCAACTGGCAGGCAGTCATGCTCCCGCGCCAGCTGCACCAGCGGACGACGCGCCTCCGGCTGCACGTTCGTCGCATCAATGACCGTCAGACGCCCCCGCTCCAGACGCTTCCCCGCGATGGTATGCAAAATCTCAAACGCATCCTTTGAAGCCGTCTGATCATTCTCATCATCACTCACTAGCCCACGACAGAAGTCAGATGAAACAACTTCCGTCCGCAAAAAATGCTTGCGCGCAAACGTACTCTTCCCCGCCCCGCTACAACCGACGAGCACCACCAACGATAACTTCGGAACTTCAATCTTCATGGCAGACCTGATAAGAAAATTTAACCACAGAGGACACAGAGAGCACGGAGGGGAAGGAGTTGTAGGTCGGCTGCCGCAGCCGACATCGATTGCTTTCGATAGCATTCAATGCGGCGGTTGCAGCAACTGCCTTATTTCACCCCTTTTCAAATATTCCCATCTGTGTTGGGGATCCAATCCCTTCCTGAACCGGGCCGATCGCATCAAACCGCACGCGATATCCCGTCCTCTCCGCGACCCGCAACGCCCACTCCTCAAACTCGGCCCGCGTCCACTCGAAGCGGTGATCTGAGTGTCGAAACTGACCCGCCGGCAATGTTTCCCACATGACGTTGTACTCCTGATTCGGCGTTGTCACGACGACAGTTCCCGGGCGGGCGAATTCAAAGACAACTCGTTCCAGTGCCGCCAGTCGAGCGGGGTCGAGGTGCTCGATCACTTCGACCAGAGCAGACGCATCGAAGCCCTCCAGTCGCCGATCACGATAGATCAGCGACCCATGCAACAGCTTGATGCGTGAAGCCTGTCGTTCGGCCAGTCTGTCGAGTTTCAGACGTCGAGAGGCAACTTCCAGAGTTCGGATTGAAACATCCATCCCGATGATCTCCTCAAACTGCTTCTCCTTCATCAGCTCGCGCAGCAGCTTTCCCTCGCCGCATCCCAGGTCCAGTACACGAGTCGCGCCCGTCCCCTTGAGAGCCGCCAGCACCGCGCCGTGACGTTGGTCGTTCAAACTGAGAGGCGTCTCCAGAGTCTCTTCAGCGACCTGCGTGACAGTCTCTTGTTCGACAGCAGCTTCCTCGCTCACTTCCGGCATAAGACGTGCCAGTGCCTCCGTGTACAACGACGCGCGGTACTTCAGGTAACGACATGTAATGAACTCCTTCTCGGGATGCGTCGACAACCACCCTGCCCCTTTGGCGAGCAACTTGTCGATCTCATCTTCTCCGACGTAGTAATGCTTCTGATTGTCGAAGACCGGAATGAGGACATACAAATGCGTCAGCAGCATCGACACCGTCGTCACCTTGGACAGCGTCACCGAGAAGTACGGACTCTCTCCCCACTCCGGGAATTGGTCATCCAGAACACGACGCTCCACCGCCAACTCATACCCCATCGGCAGAAAAACTTTCTCCAGCCACTCAAGCCCGCCGCGAACCCCCAGCACGTCAATTCTCGCCGTCAACGGCCATTTCATCGTCACGAGTTCCGGACGATCCTTGCACGGCCCGTTCATCGCAGACCCATAGACCTGAGAAATCGCCACACTCATCAAAGACGATGCCACATACGGCCGATCGTTGACATACTGATCCAGCCCAAACACCTGATCCCGACGCTTCTCCCGCATCATCGCGACCGGATCAACATCCAGCATCAGACACGCCGAGGTCCGCTCATCACTCACCTCGGGGTAAAAGACATGCGCCTTTCCAAACGACAGCTCAAACCCTTGCACCTTTCCCGGATGCTTGTGTAGCAGATACCCCAGTTCCCCCGCCCGCTCATGCGCCGCACTGATCGTCAACAACATCTTTCCTCCCCCCGTCTAGCCAACGCCTGAACTTCATTTCACATCACTGTAGCTCGTCCCTCAGACACAACCAACCTCATCTGGTTCACACCTTTTCGACGGCGCGAACATCAAACCCGATCCCCTGTCATCCTTTGCGCCTTCGTTTCTTTGCGTTAACATCTCTCTTTGTCACCCTCCGTGTACTCTGTGGTCTCTGTGGCTAAAGTCTGAGCAAATGTCCGAACAAAACCGTCTCGAAACCTTCCGCGTCGAAAAACTCCAGCACATCATCGATCTGGGCCACGATCCTTACGGCCAGCGTTTCGACGGTCATCGCCCCATCGCAGAAGTCCGCCCGCTCTGTCCGGAAGAGAACGGCATTGATGGTGAAGAGGTTCGCGTCGCAGGACGCATTATGCTCAAGCGGGACACCGGCAAGCTGTGGTTCGTCAACATCAAAGACATGACTGGAAACATCCAGCTCATGATCTCCAAGAACGAACTCGGCGACGAACAATGGGCCCTCGTCAAAACCCTCGACCTGGCTGATATCGTCGGCGTCGATGGTCTTCTGCGTAAGACGAAGACGGGCGAGATCTCCGTCTATGTCAAGAAGCTGACCATCCTGACCAAGTCGATCGCACCGCCGCCCGAGAAGTATCACGGCGTTGATGACGTCGAGACGCTGCTGCGTCACCGCTATCTCGATTTGATCTACAGCGACGGCGTTCTCGACCGCATGCTGCTGCGATCCTCAATCATCGATTCCGTCCGCCAGACGCTGCGTGGCAACAGGTTCGTTGAAGTCGAAACCCCAGTCCTCCATGCCATCGCCGGGGGAGCAGCTGCTCGCCCCTTCATCACGCACCACAACGCCCTCGACATCCAGCTTTACATGCGGATTGCTCTCGAGCTGCACCTCAAGCGTCTGATGGTCGGCGGTGTCGAGCGTGTCTACGAAATCGGCCGCGTCTTCCGTAATGAAGGGATCGATGCGACGCACAACCCCGAATTCACGATGATCGAAATTTACCAGTCCTACGGCAACTACGAAACGATGATGGACCTCACCGAAGCCATCGTCACCGACGCTGCACGCATCGTTAAAGAGAAGCTGGGACTCGAAGGCGACCGCCTCGTTCTCCCCTGGGGCGACGAAACCATCGACTTCACCTCCCCCTGGCCGCGCAAGAAATACGCCGACCTCTTCGAAGCCGCCGCGGGCTTCCCGATGACTGACCACGAGAAAGTCATCGAACTCGCCAAGACCAAGCACATCCAGACAGAGAACGTGCACATCGACGTCATCGTCAATAAGCTTTTCGAAGAACTGGTCGAAGACTCCCTCGAAGGCCCGGTGTTCGTCATCGACTACCCCGCCTCCATCTGCCCCCTCACCAAGCGCAAGCAGAACGACCCGACGATCGCCGAACGCTTCGAGCTCTACGTCAAAGGCATGGAACTCGCCAACGCCTATACCGAACTCAACGATCCCAGACTCCAGGAACAACTCTTCAAAACGCAACTAGCAGGCCAGGCCGAAGAAGACTCGATGGCGAAGATGGATCACGAATTCGTCTACGCCCTGAAAGTCGGCATGCCACCGGCGGGGGGACTGGGGATCGGGATCGATCGCCTGGTCATGCTGCTCACCAACAGCAAGACGATTCGGGATGTGATTTACTTCCCGCTGATGAAGCCGGAGAATTAGGACGTCTTCTCGGGTGGCACTGCTGGCTTGCCCAGCAGTGCTCTCGATGTAGGCTTGCCTACTGTTGCTCAACAGCTGTTGTCATCAGATCTGGGCGAAGCGCATAGGCTGCCTGAAGGTCATTTGCGGAAGCGTCTGGCTGCTTCATTTGAGAGTAGACTTCTGCTCGCGCGAAAAAGCAATACGGATTGGTCGGATGCAGGTCAATTGAGTTTGACAGGTCAGTAAGTGCAGCACTGAACTCGCCTAAGCGAAGATACACACAACCTCGGTAATACCAGAAGAGGGCATCTCGCGGATTCTTATCAATCAGGTGATTTAGATCTGCGATTGCTAACTCATGCTGATGGGTGTCTTTGAAGGCAAGTGCGCGGTAGTAGTAGGCGTTGTCATTGCGAGGATTGATCGCAAGGGCGCGGTTGCAGTCACGAATGCATTCGTCATAATTTTGCATAGTGAGCCAGATTGACGCTCGAGTTGCGTAAAGTCCTGAGAATGTCTGACAACCTCGAATCGCCATGTCGAGATCGAGGAGAGCAGCATCATTGTTGCCAAGTGCGAGCGCAAGCTGTCCGCGAACATGATGAGTTCTCCAGTCCCTCCCGCGAAATCGATACCGCCGGTCAAAGATCTGCAGCGACTTTGGAGTAATCAATTCGACATCACGAACATGAACCCAACCGTAGGAAGAAAAGTTGCACCAGAGTCGATTCCCCTCGACTTGATCAACGAGCAGTGGAAACCCGAACTCCAACCTCATGACCGTTTTACCGTCACAGTTCCGCACGCGCGCAACTGAATTGCGAATCATCAGCCGATCACCTGGCGAGAATGAGCGACGCTTTCCCGAAGGTTGCCAGAATGCCATGTGAGCTTCAAAACAAGGGTTGCGTAAATAGCGACTTTAGTACGCCAGCCATAAGAATTTATCTCAGCGATCGCGTCCCACCAATTTCGGCCTGTCCGTCCCTCGGCTCCTTCGCCATCTGAATAAACCCAATCACCAGCAACACGATCCCGCCAAAAAACAACAGATTCGCCACCGCCGCGCACACGATCACGATTCCGAAAGCCGCGAACGGGTCCGATCCCGAACCGAGCGAGCGGATCTGTCCCAGCCAGAACAGCATCATACAAACCCCAATCACGACGCTGCCCACAATACATCCACCCCCCGCTGCCAGCCAATGTATCGTTTTCAATTCCGGTACTCCTCGCAACGAAATATGGTCCGTACGTTCACAGTTGCCAGTCTAATGCAGTGGCGGTATCTTGATTAGTCATAGCAAGACAAAAACAGGGAGAGTGTGGGAAACACCTGCCCGTTGCCTCAGGACTGCGAAATGAGCAGGGTTGTCGATCCGCAGAATTCAGGGCTGTCTGTCGGCTCCTGGCTTCGCCTCGTCCTGGTTCTTCTGACGGTTACCTTGATCTTGTTTGTTCGTAAACCTGATGCGTTCCTCAACCCTCAGTTCTGGGCAGAAGACGGAACGATCTTCTTCGCGCAGCAATACGAATCCGGTGGAAGTGCGATTCTCCGACCTTATGCAGGTTATCTGCATCTGCTGCCTCGTCTGGTGGCATGGATCGCAGACGTTGTCGTCCCGGTGTCACTGGTTCCGGTGTTTTACAATTACTCGGCATTGATGGTGATTATGGCGACGGTGGCCAGCATCTTCTCTGATCGACTGAAGATCAAGTATCAGGTTCTTCTGGCGATGTCGGTGGTTCTCGTGCCTCACTATTCCGGTGAAGTCTTCCTCAATATCACCAACAGCCAATGGTATGTGGCAATCATGCTGGTTGTCTTGCTGCTGAAGGATGATCCCTCGGACAGTTATGGAAACAAGTCTCTGCAGTATCTGTCGGACTTGACGATCATTCTGATCGGTGGTCTAACAGGACCGTTTGTTATTCTGCTGTTTCCCTTTTTTGTATGGAAATGGCTTTTGGGGAACAGCAACTACAGCACGTCTGCCCTTTCCCTGTTGAGCATCGTGGCTCTGATTCAGGTCTCCTGCTTTATTCTTGCAGCAGAACCTTCCAAGCCAATCTCCCTCAGCCCCGATCCCTATTTCATGGTTCTCGGCTACAAGATGGTCGGTCTGCTCTTCCTGGCCCCCCTGGTCTCGCTGGGATTTGAGCACGACTCAAACTCATTGACGATTGTTTCAGCTCTGCTGAGCTTGATCTATCTTGCAGCGATCCCGTTGGCGCTACGCGCTTTCCTGCGAGAGCGAAACCGTCAGGCATTCCTGTGCTTGGCGTCCAGCATCGTCATTCTACTCGCTGCATTTTATCGAGTGCGTGATGATCCAATGTCGTTGTTCTTATATTCCAATGGCTCGCGATATTTCTTCGTCCCGTATGTTTTGACCTGCTGGACGGTAATCATCTACTTCGCGGACAAGCCCTTCTGGCGGTACGGCATCTTGACGACGATCCTGATATCGTCGCTGTCCTTCGGATTTCAAAGCCAGCCATTCATCGATTACCAGTGGAGTAACTATGCTCCCTTGATCGGCCATCAGGACGTTCGAATTCCCATTAACCCAAAAGGCTGGGAACTTGAATTGAAGGCAAGACCTGTCGAAGCGAAATGATTGGCATCGTCTTGCCTCTCAATAGATATTCCTCAAAATTCCCCCCATCAACCCGCACCGCTGCCCCATTGATCGCCGACGCCAGCGGGCTGCTCACAAACGCGACCACGTCCCCGATTTTCTTCGGATCGATCAGAATCGCGATCAGCGATGTCGGACGGTTCTCTGCGACGAACTTCTTCTCGGCCTCTTCGCTTTTGAGGCCCAGAAAGACCTGCCCGATAAACTCCGAATGTGGGGCAAGTGGTGTGAAATCTCTCCCTTCGACAACAAAAGTGAGTACGGGTCGGAAGCAATTATTTATCGCCCGAGGACGGTTGTTGCTCCGTGATTTTGTACCGAGTGGTATGACAAGTGCCTTGAATGAACTATCTGCAATGGAAGTCGTCCACTGCGGATTTCCACACATTCGAGGCTATTCGCCCTGATACTTACTCATTTCTTGAATTGAGTACTGGGGCCACTTTTGAGGAGTCATCAACGATGCACGTGCAAGTCAACACAGACAACCATACAACAGGTAGCGCTGACTTTATTCAAAAGGTCGAAGTTATGGTTGAGACCGCGTTGAGCCGGTTCGAGAGTCGGATTACCCGTGTCGAAGTTCATCTGACCGATGAAAACAGTAGCTCGAAATCTCGTGAAAATGACAAACGCTGTGTGATGGAAGCGCGTCTGGCTGGTCTCCAGCCTATCACCGTGAGCGCTGACGGTTCGTCTCTGGAGCAGGCACTCAATGAAGCTGCTGGAAAACTGAAAAAGACGCTGAGTCGCACGCTCGATCGATTGGACGATCATAAAGGCCAAACATCTTTTGCAGGTGATCAGACTTTGTAGTCCGGTGACGATAAGACACTCATCAGCGATGGCATCGCTGGGATGAACTTCGCCTTCAGATTCGCGACTACAGGAGATACACGATGCGCCAAGTTACCACTGATCAACTCACCCGTTTATTCGCCGTCCAGACGTCACCCTGCATTTCTCTTTACCTGCCAACTCACCGCTTCCATCCCGATAACCAGCAAGACCA
The DNA here is from genome assembly GCA_005778225.1 of Planctomyces sp. Taxonomy (GTDB): domain Bacteria; phylum Planctomycetota; class Planctomycetia; order Planctomycetales; family Planctomycetaceae; genus SXPC01. The sequence goes on from SXPC01000031.1 coordinate 17,411, forward strand.
AATCCGGTATCGAAATCTGCTCCGAGATGTGGAAGCGTCCCTCCTTGCCAAGTATCCGCAACGAGAAGTGCAGACACGACTGCAGCAATTCCGCGCCCTTGTTGATGATACCGCGTTCTGGAACCATCGCACAGACGGGTTGGCCATCCTGAGTTCACCGGAAACCTTCGAGATTTTTGAGCTTCAGAGGACGGTTGCTGAATTAGTCGTGGTAGCCGATAGCTTCCATATTAAACCACTCCTGCGGGTCCTGCAGGCAGCAGACCGTTACCAGGTTCTTGGAATCAATCGTCACGAAGTGAAACTCTATGAAGGCAACCGGGATGCACTCGACGAGGTCGAACTTGGTGCCGGTGTGCCCGAAACAATTGAAGAGGCTCTCGGCGACGAGTTGACCGAGCCTCACTCAACGGTTGCTTCTTACGGCAAAGGAGCAGGCCCAGGAGCATTGGCGATGCACCATGGGCACGGTCACAAGAAAGACGAAGTTGAAATTGATAACGACCGCTTCTTTCGAGCCATCGACAGGGCAATTCTAGAACACCACTCGCGGCCATCGGGACTCCCGTTGATCCTCGCGGCACTTCCAGAACATCACAGTCTTTTTCACAAAGTCAGCCACAATCCGTTCTTGATCGAAGAAGGCATTCAACTGGACCCACAATCGATTTCCGCCGAACGGCTCTCTGCCGAAGCCTGGCGAGTGATCGAGCCACAACACCGCCAACGCATTTCCACGCTGGTCGACAATTTCAAGCAGGCACATTCGAAGCAGCTAGGGACCTCTGAACTGACGGAGGTCGCCCAGGCTTTATTCACGGGGCGAGTTGCAACGCTCATGATTGAAGCCGACCGTCAGATAGCGGGAAAGCTCGATCCCACGTCAGGTAAGCTTGAATTTGGCGACCTGCACCATCCAGAGGTAGACGACGTCCTCGATGACTTCGCTGAGCTTGCTTTAAAGATGGACGGTCAAGTGATGCTGCTGGCAGCAGACGAAATGCCTACCACAACCGGTGTTGCAGCCATCTACCGCTTTTAAATCACATTCATCATTCGACTTCAGATTTCAAACAGACGAAATCTTGTGGAGGAGCTACCTCTGCCGGGGTTAAATTCGCAACCGCCAGTCGCCGTTTTAATTCCGCCACCGTTCCAAACCGCCTCTCCTTTTCCACCTCCAGGCATTTTGCGATGACGTCCCATAATTTCCCTGCCTTGGTCGTCAGTGTGGCGTGTTCCGGCATTACTCCTTCCAGGTGATTGAACAGAATCTTCGAAACCGTCTCCCCCGGATACGCCAGCTTCCCTGTCAGGCACTCATAGAAGATGCACCCTAGGGCATAGATATCGCTGCGCCCGTCGACTGCCTCGCCGCGAATCTGCTCTGGTGACATATACGATGGCGTTCCGCAAACTCCGCAGGCACTGGCGTTCTCCTCGGTCAACGTCGCCAAACCAAAGTCGAGTATCTTGACAACATCCTTCTCGCCGCCGACGGTCGCGAGAAAGATGTTCGCAGGCTTGAGATCGCGGTGAATCATCCCGATTGCATGCGCCTCAACGAGTCCGTCACACAATTGGGTCATGATCCGAATCGTTTCCTCGACCGAAAGCGCGCCTTGCCTCTTCAATCGCGAACTCAACGGTTCCCCGTCGAGATACTCCATCACATAATAAAAGTCGCCGTTATCGGTCTGCCCGTAGTCGTAGATCTGCACGGTGTTCCAATGAGACAACGTGGCTGAGATCTGCACTTCATCTTCAAATCTAGCGATGGCTGACTTGTCTGCTGCTGAGTCCGCGTTGATCAGCTTGATCGCAGCGGGGCGTTTGAGCATGCGGTGTTCTGCTTTATGCACGACTCCCATCGACCCGTGTCCAATCTCATTGAGTAGCCGATACTGCCCGTATTCCCGCAGCTTCTCGACCTGTCGACGAATTCCATGCACCACATGCGACCCGACTGTCGCGACCGCTCCGAAGAAGCAGAGCATCATGACGATCATGGCATGAATCTCGATGTCATGTGCGTCGTTATGGTGCAGAGCGGGTGAGTAATGATGTTGGATCGCCATGACTGAACATGTCACACCAATGATCCCCAGCGAGACAATTGCTGTTCGCTTCCAGGTGTTGGGGATGAAAATTCCGTAGACCGTGATCACTAGGGAGGCCACGCCCGCAATCTGCGATCGCAGCGCAGGAACTCGCTCCGCCAGTCCCGCATCAGCCATCGCGTTGCTACGCGCATAGAGGACGTAGAGGATCTCCGCCATCGGTACACAGATGATGACAATCTCCAGAATTCTCAAATGACGCAGCGTGACGACCGGGTGCTTTTTGAGGTAGATGAGAATGCCGCCGAGGACAATTGCGCCTAGGATCCGGCTGACCATCGTCGACGTTGGAATCTTGCCTAGAAATGAAAACACGAGCGTCGCAATCAGCATCGCCGTCAGGAACACCGATGACGCAATGATCAGCCTCTGACGCAGTAACCGGCGGGTCGTTTCTCCGAACTGTGTCGTTGCGCCCCTCGTCGAGCCGGAACTCTCCAGCCCAATACGGGATTTCGCTGGCGGTGCATTCCGAGAGTCCTTGCCAACGTCGTCCGTCGAAGCACCCGAGAGAATTAATGTTGGTTGAAGATCGCCCAAAGGCATAGCTGGCCTGTCGCTGTCAGAGAACAAGTGCGTGTGGATTGATCATCGTCGATGCTGTCTTTGATTTCAAATCGCCACATGGTTGGGATTCGACAACATCAGCTTGTTGCGGGAGGACATCATCTGGCTGCGTCAAGACAGACAAACCGCGCAAGAAATAACGATTATCTAAAAGAAGCCGATTCATTCACAAAGACGTCATCGGAATTCTTCTCTCATGAAAAGATCCTGCCCTCGTCATGCTTGTTGACACATACAATACGCCGCTGTTGCAGCTTCAAGTGCTCTTCAACAGCCTGACTTGACCGCAGGAAGCGGTTAAAACGACTCCCAAGCTTCTCTGTTCGACAAACCAGACGCAGTTTGCCCAGATGGCATAACCCGAACCGTTTTGCTGGTTTGACCAGAGACCGCCTCTTTTGCAGTCGTCACATTACAGTTTGACGGAGAAGTCCGTCGATATGACTAGTGGTTCAGCGATGTACCTGGATGTGATTTCCGAAGGCGTTTCTTTCGGAAGATGGCCAGTTGGACGGCCGAAAATGACTGACCATTATTCCAGAAAGTACACCCAACGTGCACACCACGACCAGAAAAACTGTCCGTCGTCGTCTGTCTTCTAATGTTCAAAGTCCTCTGGAGACCTATCTAAGGGAGATCAATGAAACCCCTCTGCTGAATGCTGCTGAAGAAAAAGAACTGGCTTATCGCATCGCTGAAGGCGACATGCAGGCACGCGATCAGATGGTCCGGGCGAACCTGCGTCTGGTCGTCAATATTGCTCGTGGCTACAGCACCAAAGGCCTGCCGCTGCAGGACCTGATTGAAGAAGGCAATCTCGGCCTTCTGCGGGCTGTCGAGGGCTTTGACCCCGACATGAATACCCGCTTCTCGACCTACGCCAGCTACTGGATCAAGCAATCCATTAAGCGTGCTTTGGTCAACTCTTCGAAGACGATTCGCATCCCGGCTTATATGGTCGAACTTCTCTCGAAGTGGCGTAAGGCGACCGCCAAATTGCAGGACGAGATGAATCGCGTCCCGACAGCAGATGAAGTCGCCAAGGAACTCGATCTCCCGAAAAAGAAGCTACGAATCGTCAAAAAGGCGATCGAGCTTTACAACAGCACCCCGCAGTCTTCTGACGATGAAGACGGCTGGTCCATGGGGGATCTGATTCCAGACGAGCGTGACAAAGGTCCTGACAACGACCTCATTGAGGGCGACAGCCTCAAACATGTCTATGAAATGCTCGAGCACATGGACGAACGTGAATCGTCCATCATCCGCCTTCGCTTCGGCCTGGATGGCGATGAGCCCAAGACGTTGAAAGAAATCGGCATCCTCCTCGGCCTGACGCGGGAACGAGTCCGTCAAATCGAAAACGACGCCCTTAACCGCATGGCCAAGCGGATCATGGGCGACTGATCGTCGGATTCTCAGGTGGCACAGGCATTCTTGCCTGTGCGTCGGTTACCGAATGATTCGGACAGACAGGAATGTCTGTCCTACCGTCGTGGAAGTCACCTGCCACGCGTTCGCTGAATGAGTCTGCCCATCCCGTCCGTCTGCACCCTGTCACAATGTGACGGTTGTCCGGAATGCTCGGGTTTTCGGGAATCAATGTGTCGTAACGACGCCCGCGATGGCGTCCGCACTCAAGACCGCTTACGGGCCGACTCGATAGAACGCGTAACACCAGGCTACGACCGTCGGATGGCAAGGATGCCTCACGCCGGAATCGTTGGAAATCACCAGATCGACCGTAAGAATCTTTGCGTCGCCCTGGAGTTCTGGGTATTTTGGGAAGACTTGCATCAGCCGCATTGGCCTTCACCCATCTGAGTTCGCAGTCTTACGGTCAGACTCATGCCATATAGTACTCCGCAGGATCCTTCGCCCATCCGTAAGCTCCGCGGTCCCATGGGATTATGGTGCCTCGGGTTTATCGCCGCCACTCTGCTGACAGGTTGGTTTGCGAAGGTGCAGGCAAAGCCAGTCCTCCAGGTAGACAATGCCGACGATCCGCGCAAGGTTCTTCTCAAAGCCCCCGAAACGCCAATGGAGATGGTCCGCGCTGCCAACCTGATGATCGATTACGGTCAGCCAACGATTGCCAAGGAATACCTCGGCCAGCTTGTTGATGCCAATCCGACCGACGAACAGCTCATCGCGATCCATCAGCAATACGGCACTGCCGCCCTGCTCCGTATTGGCAATTCACGCGAACTCCAGCCTCAAGCCGGCCAGTTCCTCGACCTGCTCAATGCTGCTCTGACCCGTCAGGCTGGCAACCCGCAATATATTGATAGCATCATCGATCAGCTCTTCGGCACGCCCAGCCAGCGTGACGTTGCAATTGAACAGCTCAAAGCTCTCAGCCTGAACGCTGTGCCTCGAATCCTGCAACGGTATCAGGAAACACAAAACGAAACTCAACGTGATACAATTGCATACGCCCTCATCCAAATGGGGCCGACCATCATCCCGGGGATGACTGCCGCCCTTCAGTCTCCAGACCCCGCTGTTAAGAGTCTTTCGCTGACCGTCCTCGGCTGGCTCAATGCACAACAAGCCCGTGCCGACATTGGCTACTTCCTGGTCAGTCCCATCGAACAAATCGGGGTTACCAAAACGGCTCAAATGGCCTGGGAACGTCTCGACTCCTTCCAGACTCAATCAACCTTGAGCGGTCAGGAAAAAGTCGACCCGGCTTTGATCGGTACCTACCTGCTGCGTCGCGCAGAAGAATACTACTGTGCTGACGTAAAAATGCCCGTTGGCAATGATGGCAATACGACACTCTGGCTGTGGAATGCACAGGCTCAGACAGTCGGTACGGTTTCTCTGGTTCCCAAACGAGCAGCTCTGCAAGTCGCGGAGCTCAATGCCCGACGTGCTCTTGCCATCCTGCCCGATTCTCTGGATGCCCAGGCTCTGCTGCTTGGAATCGAATTCGCCATCGAATCTCGCGAACAAGATTACCGTGGGATCGACCCAACCAACGAAACCGCTCACCTCGGCCTGATCAGCGGCACGGAAGTGATTTCGAAATCGCTCGAACTCAGCCTTCAATGCCAACAATACGGTGCCGCCGTCGTGGCCATCGAAACGCTCAAACGCATCGGCAATTCCACGATGCTCGCACCAAGTGGCAATACGTCACTTCAAAAGTCCCTGAACAGCCCGTCGCCTCGCGTTCAGTTCGCTGCCGCTGACAGCATCATTCAGCTTCGCCCACGTCAGCCGTTTGCGAATTCCAACCGCGTCATGCAGATTCTCAGTCAGGCCGCGACAGCCTCGCCAGCCGGAACGGCACTGGTGATCGATCCGAACATCGAACGCGGCCAGACGATGGCAGGTCTTCTGTCTCAACTCGCCTGGAGCGCAACCCTCAAGACGAACGGCAAAACAGGGTTTGAAGAAGCGGCATCTCGTGGCGACTTCGCCTTCGTTTTAATCCATGCCAGCGTGATCGACTGGCCTCTCAGTGCGACCATCGCCAACTTCAAAGCCGATGCCCGCACGGCCTACCTGCCAATCATCATCGTCGGACCACAAAGCGTGGAAGCCAATACCAAGTACCTGATCGACCAGTTCAACGGCGTCTCGTTCCTGATCGAGACCGAGTCGGTTCAAGACTTCCGGGCTCAACTGGCGGACAACATTAAACGATTCGAATTGACCCCGCTGACTCCACAAGAGATGACGACTCGACAGTCGAAGTCGCTCGACCTTCTTCATAAACTCGCCATCAGCCCGAACACTGTCTTCGATCTTACACAGGCCGAGGTTGCTCTCGAAGGTCAGCTATACAACAGCAACAAGCAACCTCTCATTCTGGAAACACTGGCCCGCATCCCCACCGCCAATGTCCAGCAAGCCCTTGCTGATCTGGTCGTTCTCGACTCCGCAGAGCCAGCCAATCGCCTTCTCGCTGCCGAACTGATGTGCCAGCACGTTCGCGAATTCGGGCTCCTTCTCGACGCAGGCCAGGTCACTGCCCTTCGAGATGTTTACCGCACAACCGAAAACGCCGATCTCCGCATGTGGTTGTCCTCCTTTGTCGGCATGCTCGGCCCTAACCGAACTCTGACCGGCCAGCGAATGCTCCAGCAGCTGGCTCCGTAGTCAAGTGTGTCTCGCTTCCAATGACGTCGCTTCTATGTTGAGAAGCAACATTACGTCCCTTCTCCCTTGAGGGGAGCGGCATTCTATTCCTTCTCCCTTGAGGGGAGAAGGTGCCCGTATGGCGGATGAGGGTGAGGCATAGGCACTGATTCGCCCACATTGCCTAATCAACGATAGGCATTTCTCTGCTTTCACCCGACTGGTCGCAACCACACATTGCACACCTCCTCTCTGTGCGTTCTACTTGAACAGGTAACTTACCCGCTTCTCAAGAGGAGATCTCCCATGCTCAGCCGCGCTCGCCTTGTTCTTTCTGCTCTGGCAGTCACCTGTTCCTGTTCCCTGGCATTGGCTTGTACTCGTGCCGTTTACCTTGGACCGGACGGCATGATCGTCACGGGGCGAACCATGGACTGGGCGGAAGACATGGCCAGCAACCTCTGGTTCTTTCCTCGAGGCATGGAACGCAAAGGGGTTCACGGCAAAACCGCTCTTACCTGGACGAGCAAATACGGCAGCATCGTCGCCTCCGTCTACGAAGCTGCCTCAGCTGATGGAATGAACGAAAAAGGCCTCGTTGCCAACATGCTTTATCTTGCGGAGTCGGAGTATCCGCCTGCGACTGACCCTCGCCCTGCCGTTTCCATCGCCGCCTGGGCTCAATACGTTCTCGACCAGTTCGCAACTGTCGAAGAAGTCGTCGCTCATCATCGAAAAGAAGAGTTTCGTATCTCTCCCGTGAAAGCCCCGAATGGCGCTGAAGGGACTGTCCACCTAGCCGTTTCTGATCCCACTGGCGACTCCGCCATCTTTGAATACGTTGCCGGTAAACTGGTGATCCACCATGGCCGTCAGTATCAAGTCATGACCAATTCACCGGTTTATGACCAGCAACTGGCCCTCAATGCCTACTGGAAGCAAATTGGCGGGACGATCATGCTGCCTGGGACGAACCGCGCTGCGGACCGCTTCGCCCGCGCGTCCTTTTATATCAATGCATGTAATCAATCTTCTGATCAGCGGGAAGCAGTCGCCTCGGTCATGAGCGTCATGAGAAACGCCAGCGTTCCGCGCGGAATCAGCACCAAAGACCAGCCCAACATTGCCTCCACTCTCTGGCGTTCCGCTGCCGACCAGAAGAATCTGGTCTACTTCTTCGAGAATACCAACAGCCCAGCAGTCGTCTGGGTCAAAATGAAAGAACTCGATTTCGCCAAAGAGTCCGGCGTCCGCAAACTGACCCTTGTTGGCCATCCCGATATCGCCGGCGACCAGACCAAGGGCTTTACAACCGCCAAACCATACGAGTTCCTCGCTTCGGAATAGCACGATGGGTGGCGGGGGTCAGGCTTTCTAGCTGACCCCAGTTCATTCGCAATTGGACGCACATTCTGGGGTCAGCTACCAAACCTGACCCCAGCCACCCATTCACAATCAAACCAAACAATTACCTCTCCGAAGTCTGCCAGCTGAACAGGTACATCGCCCTTGGCACGGATTGATTCATCAGCGTCTCCATCACATTCGGCGTTGCTTCGAGTTTTGCTTCTCCAAAGATGAGTGATGACAGTGTCGGTGTGAACTCATACTTGACCACTTTGATTGCGCCGAGGTTGTGGTCTGTCTTCATGGCATCGATGGCGTCATCCAGAAACCCAATTTTGTCGACGAGTCCCTTATCGACGGCCTGCTGCGAGGTAAAGATCCGCCCCGTCGCGACTTCCAGAACCTGCTCGCGATTCATGTTCGGGCGGTTGGCGTCAATGATATCGACGAACCGCTGATACGATTCATCCATGATCCCGCTCCAGACTTCGCGTTCCGCCTCACTCAACGGCTTGAACGGACTCAGCGCATCTTTGAACGGTCCCGTTGTCAGCGGATCTGCTTTGACGCCCCAGTTCTTCGCCAGTTCAGAAACGTCGTAACGTGGAATAATGACGCCGATGGAGCCCGTCCAGGTGAGATGCGCGATCGCGTGGCGGCGCTGCTGGCTGTGGATCCGCGGCGGCTCGGGTTGACGGTGTCCACATTCCACGCTTTCTGCGCCAAGCTGCTGCGCCGC
>SXPC01000032.1 GCA_005778225.1 Planctomyces sp.
AAATTGCGTGGTCCGGGAGCGTGCGGCTAATGGGCGTGCTTCTCGACCAGTATGAACGACCGATTCCGTCAACAGCAACGGTGAAGCGTAAAGCGACTCTGGATGCTGTGCTGAAGGCTCGTTTTGATGCGGCTGTGACCAATGCTGAGAACGCAAAGCATTGGGCAATGGCGGATTCGCTGGATGCGAATTCCGCTGCATCTCCCCTTGTTCGCCAGACGCTGCGGAACCGAGCCCGTTACGAATTCAACAACAATTCGTTTCTCAAGGGCATTGTCCTGACGCTCGCCAATCTCCTGATTGGTCGCGGGCCGCGGTTACGTGTTCTCACAGAAAACAAAGAACTCAACTACTTCGTTGAGGCAGAGTTCGCGAAGTGGGCAAAGAAGATTGATCTCGCTGGCAAGTTGCGTGCGATGCGAATCGCACGCGTGAACGACGGGGAGGCGTTTGCTCATCAGATCACAAATCCCCGGCTTTCAACTCGCGTTCAGCTCGATATTTGTCTGACGGAAGCGGAACAGTTCTCGCATCCCTATTCGAAGGCAGTCGACGAAGATCATGTCGATGGTATCGAGTTCGATAAGTATGGGAATCCAGTCAATTACATTCGGCTGCGATATCATCCAGGTGGGCTATCAAGCCTGAAGTCTGGCCATGACACCCTCTCTGCAAGCGATGTGATTCACTGGTTTCGCGTCGAAAGACCTGGTCAGCGTCGCGGCATTCCAGAAACAACACCAGCGCTACCTTTGTTCTCGCAGGTTCGTCGCTGGGAACTGGCTGTCGTTGCTGCGGCTGAGACAGCTGCTGACTTTGCAGCTGTGATGTATACGGATCTTCCACCGGGCGAAGAGGCGGTTGAGATCAATCCTGACGCAGCTATGGAGATCGAGCGTCGGACAATGCCGGTTCTGCCGTACGGCTGGAAAATGAGCCAGTTCAAGGCAGAGCAGCCTGGCACAACGTTCAAAGAGTTCCAGGGGTGTATGTGGGGCGAGGCTGCCCGCTGCATTCTGATGCCTTACAACGTGGCGGCAGGCAATTCATCTGGCTTTAACTTTGCGTCTGGACGGCTCGATTCACACGGATTCACAGTCTTCCTCGAGATTGAGCGAGATGACTGTGAACGACGCGTTGCGGACCCGATTTATGAGTGGTGGCTCGACGAAGCTCTATTGATTCCTGGATATCTGCCGGGAACTGAAGACGAAAAGTCGCAGTTGCTTGACGCTCACTCTTGGGGATGGGATTCGGCGCAACCGACGATTGATCAAGCGAAGCAGGCGAACGCTAATCTGACACGATTGAAGACCGGGACGGCCAGTCGAGAGTCCATTCTTCGACAGGATTTCAATGTCGATATCGACGATCACGATAAGCGAGCTGCGGAGGACTTTGGTGTCGATGTTCCAACTTACCGCAAGATGGTAGCGAGTGCGGTTTTCGGGCTTCCTGCGGAACCGGTCGAAGTAACCGAAGACGAGGAAGAAGAGGAGGAAGTAGATGTCTAAGTGGAATCCTCTGAACTGGGTTTTTGCGAAATCTGTGGAGCTTGAACATGCGATTCAGGCGACTGGCGAATTGATTGACTTCGTTGTGGAAGCAGCGGATTCGGAAGGAAAATCCGAAGGTCCGAAGGCTTTCAAGATGGTGGCCTACACGGGAGAACCGGTCCGGCAATGGTGGCTTGATGAGCCAGTTGTTGTCGATCTGCAAGGGATGCAAATCGACAAGAAGTCTCGCCCGATGTTGCGGGATCATCGCACAGATCAAATCGTTGGACACTCAACCAAGATCGAAAACACCGGCAAAGAGCTTCTCATTGAAGGTATCGTGTCGTCCGCAACGGAACACGGTCGAGAAGTTCGAGATCTCGCCAAAGACAAATTCCCCTGGCAAGCATCGATTGGGGCTCCGATTCGGAAGTTGGAGTTCATTGGGGAAGGCACAACGGTCGTCGTCAACGGCAGGGAATTCACCGGGCCAATCTACGTGGCTCGGCAAACGATTTTGAAGGAAACGTCATTCGTGGCCTTGGGCGCCGATGACAATACGTCCGCGAAGGTTGCGGCTCAACAATTGCTCGAAGGGAGTGACCCAATGTTTGAAGCATGGCTCAAGGCCAATGGATTTGATGAAAAAACTCTGACTGATGCGGGACGCAAGGTTCTGAAAGCTCAGTTTGATGCTGAATTTGCCGGTAAAGGCGGCGACAATAGCAATGGCAACGTCGCAGTTCCGCCAGCCGTAAAGGCTGCTGGAACAGACGGCGCCAGTCTTGGTATCGACGATGAAATCAAAGCTGGACGTCAGCGTCGTGCCGCTGAAGCTCGTCGCGTTGGGGCGATTCAGGCACTGGCTGAAAAATATCCTCGCGCTGGCGCGGAGATCTTCGCTAAGGCGATCGAGGAAGACTGGACTGCTGAAAAGTGCGAACTCGAAGCGATGCGAGCTGATCGACCTCATGCCCCGGCAGTTCATACCGGTGGCCTGAATGCCAAGATCACAGCGGGTTCAGTCGAATTTGCCCTGGCGATGTCCTACGGCATGGACGAGAAGGTCGCAGCGAAGAGTCTGTCGAAAGAAGACTGCGACAAAGGCAGTGACAAAGCTGTCCGCGGCATGAGCTTGCATGCTCTGATGGACTGCGTTATCGCAGCGTCAGGCGGTCACTTCGTCGGAAATCGCAAGTCGAAAGACTTCATTGAGGCTGCCTTCACGGCTGAAAACCGCATTCAAGCAGCGAGCGGTTACAGCACGATGTCGATGGCGGGTGTTCTCGGGAATCTGGCGAATAAGTCGCTGCTTGCGGCTTATGAGTCACAGGAGATCGTTCACCCTGAAATCGTCAAGTTCTACTCTCACAACGATTTCAAGCCTCAGACTCGCTATCGTGTCACCACGATGGGCGGACTGAAGAAGCTTGGTCCAGGGGGCGAGCCAGCTTCTATCGGCCTGAAGGAAGCCAGCTACTCAAGCAAGCTCGAAACTGAAGCTGCTTACATCGCTCTGACTCGGCAAATGATGATTGATGATGATCTTGGCGTGTTCTTGGATCTGGCGGCACGGCTCGGAATCCTGTCGGCTATCAAGGTCGAAGAAACTGTTTTCATCACGTTTTTGGCAAACCTGGCGACGTTCTTCACGTCTGGCAACAAGAACTATATCTCGGGAGCGTCTACTGTTCTCGATATGGTCGGTTTGGCGAAAGGCGTCGAAACCTTCGCCAACCAAGTCGACGAAAACAATAAGCCGATTCTCGTCTCGCCGAAGATTCTGCTGTGCGGAACCAACAATAAGGTTGCTGCAGACGATCTTTACAAAGGTGACAAAGTGGACGCGACCACGACTGCCGATCACGGCAAGATCGTTCGCAATCCTCACGTCGGTCTGTACAAGCCGGTTGCGACTCCATACCTCAACAACACTGCCTTGTTGACTGATAACGGCGATGCCATTACTGGCCAGACTCAAACCGGATGGGGCTTGTTTGCCAGCCCTCAAACAATGCCGGTCATCGGAGTTGCGACTCTCAACGGTAAGCGAACTCCGACTATCGAGTCGGCTCAAATGGAGTTCCAGTCGCTTGGCATGAAGTGGGCTGCCTTCCTCGACTTTGGCGTCGGCATGGAAGACAAGCGCGGAGCTGTCTGGTCAAAAGGCGCGGCATAACCAAGTCACTCGAAGCCGGTGTAGCCAGAGGGGTTGTCTGACCTCAGCCCCTCTGGCGGGTTTTCTTCTTCGAACAATTCATCTCTCAGGAAAAGAAACATGCCTGTTACATACTGCAAGGGTCGACAGGACCGCATTGACTACACGCCATCTAGCAACGTGGCTGCCGGTGACGTGGTTGTCATCGGAAGCATTGTCGCTTACGCCACTTTTGATATCGCAGCCAATGTTCTTGGTTCGCTGGCCACGAGCGGGATCGTCGATGCCCCGAAAGCCAGTTCCGGCGCGATCGCAGCAGGAGCGGCTGTCTATTGGGACGATACCAACGACGTCGTCACCACGACGGCCAGCGGTAACAAGCGATGCGGAACGGTGACGCCAGACGGTGCCGGTGCCGATGGCGCTACCAAGTGCCGCGTTCTCTGGTTCCAGGCGTAATCTACCATGCCCAACCTAATGCAAAAGGCGATGGCGACACTTCAGGCTCAGGTGATCACGCACATGAGCGTCGACATCGTCGTTTGCTTTGGTGTGCATGAGATACCAGTCAAAGCCGTGCCTGGCACGCACGAACTGCAGCAACTCGATGATCAGCAGCGAATCGTGCGAGTGGAGAAACGCGACTGGATCATCACGACGACAGATCTAGTGGTCGATGGCGAGAAACAAGACCCGAAAGAGGGATGGCAAATCAAGTGGGCTGTCGACGGCGAAGTCCGCGTCTACGAAGCGTATTCGCCCAACGGCAGCACGCAACCTTTCAGGTACACAGATCCCTACAACACGGCAGTGCGAATCCACACCGAGTTCAATGGCATTGAGGAGTAAATAGACCGATGGCAGGACGCCGATCAGGAGGAGGAGCCGGAGCGTTTTCCGGCATGGGCAATCAGAACAACGGCATCGTTCCGTTCGTTCGCGTTGCCCAATTCTTCGATCGGCCGGCCATCCTCGGGAAGCTGACCAAGGCTCGACATCGGTATCTGAATCGATCCGGGGCGGAAACTCGCTTGATCGCACGTCGGTCAATGAAAAAGCCTGGCAAGAAACACCTCAAGAAAGAGGAGCAACGGAAAGGCCGTCATTTCTTCCACGAGATCCCCTCTCCCGCCGGCACTCCACCATTTGTTCGTGACGGTGGCCTGAAAGAGGGGATCTGGTACGGATACGACACCGGACGTGATTCGTGTGTTGTCGGTCCGACTCTGTTCAAGCGAAGCCGTCGTAACAATGGACAGTTCACCGTCCCTGCCCTGCATGAGTACGGCGGTGTCAGATTCAATCCTCGGTCAGGTGATGACGCGAGATACCCAGCTCGCCCCTACATGGCTCCTGCCCTGGAGAAGATCCAGCCTCGATTGCCCGAGATCTACGCTTGGGCATTTCGTGGCGCACCCCTCAAAGGCCAGCGCAATCGGAGGGCCGGGAGATGATCTTTGACCTCTGTAAACAAATTGCCCTCCTGATCAACAGCAGGCCATGGACTGAGCATCCAGAGCCGTTCGTGGCTCGGTCTGTTTTTGAGCCGCGTACTGAGAAAGCGGACCTCAAGCAGCTCGATGTCACGATCATGCCAGAAGCTGAAGAGACTAATGAGCATGATAACCGCGACTACGTTCCGAATAATCCGACGATCTCCATCTGTATCCGACATCAGGTGGGAAAGACAGATAACGACGAAGCGGCAGTCGAGCAGCGACTCCGACTGGCGATTGCGATCAAGCAACACCTGACAAACAACGATGAAACCCAGCTGATAACTGTCGAAAAAAAAGAGTATCGACGGATCAAAACAATTCATGATCCGCTGGTTGATTGGAAATTCCTCGCCGTACACGGCATTTTTTCGTCCTGGATCTCACTCGAATATCGAGAACTGTAAGGAGGCAGCGCAATGAGTAACGGCAAGCGTAGTGGTTACGACACGATGATTTACATCAACGAGAGTGCCTGGTCAGTTGATCCGGAAGATTGGGCGAAGCTCGCTGGGTTGATGGAATCTGGGCTTCAAATGGACCAAGACGAGATCGAATCCAAAACCCGAGACGAACAATATACAGAATATGATCTCGCCTGGACCAACGCACGCATCACCTCGACGGTTCGTCTCGACAACACCAACACTCAACACCTCGCTCTGCAGGCAGCCTCGGCAACACGTCCGCCGACAGTGATCGGAGTAGCGGTCGGTCCGCGAAACGCGGTGGTTGGTGACAAGCTGTTTGCTTTCGAGTGTGTTGTGAAGGTTGGCGAAGAAGGCCACGACAACAGCGGCATGGTGACAAAGGTGTTCGAGTTCCTGCCAGCAGCCCGAGGAGTCCAGAAGCCTCAAGTCATCACTCTTGCTGCTTAATTTGTTTCCTCACTGCAAGCGTTTGCAGTGAGCTTGTTTCTCTTTTCTCAAACAGATTCTCACGGAAGAGGTCAGAAATATGGCGAAGTGGCAAGGTAAAACGAAAGAGTTTGTGTTCGATATCACGATCAGCGTTTTGCGCAAGATCAAGTCGCAACTCTCGATCGATCTGTTGACCAATGAAGGTCAACGAGCTGTGTTCGTTGGGCTGATGGAGTTCGTCGATGTCCTTGGTTTGTGCTGTGAGGACTCGATTGCCAAACACGGACTTACGGAAGAGCAGTTCGTCTTGGAGCTGGACGGAGCGAGTTACAAAGCTGCTCATGATGTATTCTTCAAGGCACTTGCTGATTTTTTCCGCGCGACCGGCCGGACGGACCTTGGAACAACTCTCGATCGCATGATCGAAATGGTTCAGGCGGAAATCACGGTCGCGACACTGAAGATCAAGGCCGCGGACCTGACGGATTATCGCAGGAAGCTCGAAGCGGTCGATCTGGATGGCGAGATCAAACGGCAATTGGACCGGTTGCCGACAGCTGGCAGCTGATCAACGAGCAGGCTGGAATACTCGGGCTAGGGATGAGTTATTTCGGCCTGACCTGGCGTGAACTGGATGACCAATTCTGGGGAAGAACGTTTGAAGACTGGAAGCACACATCAGCAATTATCGCCATGGTCGCGAATCAGAACATTGCTGATAAGAACAAACGCATTTCAGTCGACAAACTCCATCCTCACATCCAGTCAGGAACGCAGTCCGGAAACGGTATGCCGGTGACGTGGGAAAACCTTCACCGGTTGTTTGAAGTAGTAATGACTGAATCAGACCCCTGGGAGACTCAAGGATGAGTATCTCGTCAAACATCAAGGCTGGCGGCGCGTGGGTAGAAATCACCCTGCGTGACAATCAGTTCGTGATGGCGCTCAGGAGATCTGAAAAGCTTCTCAAAGACTTCGGGCGAAGCTCTGTTGTTCTCGGGCAACGCTTGACGGCGATCGGAACAGCAGCTGCAGTCCCGTTGGGAATTGCGGTCGTCAGTTTCGCAAAACTTGAATCAGCATTGCTGGCCACTCAAGCGGCAACCGGTGCAACTGACGCCGAAATGAAGGTCCTAGAAAAGACCGCTTTGAAGTTATCGGTTGCAACAGGACTTTCGGCAACAAGTATCGCGCAGCTGATGACCGAACTTGGTCGAGCCGGATTCGATCCGTCTCAGATCAACACGATGACGAAGTCCGTGCTGGATCTAGCGAAGGCAACCGGCACTGATGCTGTCTTGTCTGCCGGAATCATGGCTTCGACGATTCGTCAATTCAATCTCGAAGCTTCTGATGCTGCTCGGGTTGCTGACGGTTTAACAGTTGCGGCTAACGCGAGCTTCTCGAGCGTAGAGGGACTTGGGGAATCATTGCAGTATGCAGGTCCAGTTGCTGCTGACTTGAACATGAGCCTCGAAGAGACACTCGCTCTGCTGGGTACTCTTGGCAACGCAGGTATCCAAGGAAGCGAAGCTGGTACTGCACTCCGACGTCTGTCGGTTATCGGAGCTGCGGAAGCGAAGAAGCTTCAGAAGATCTTTGGCGTTTCGTTCGTCGACTCCGCGGGAAATCTGCGACCACTCATCGACTCACTGCACGACGTCAATGAAGCAACAAAAAACCTCCCTTCAGGACTTTCTGCCAACACAC
>SXPC01000033.1 GCA_005778225.1 Planctomyces sp.
CGCGTCCTCAACGACATGAACCCCGTCGAAGCCATGGAACTCCTCACCAACCGCATGCGACGCACGAAGACGAACGAAGAGTTCCTGTTGACGATGAACCTCTCGTAGGGTCCGCTGTGCGGACCGTCTCTTCCTTCGTAAAAAACGAGCGTCCCTAACGACTCTCCGGCGTTTCCTGTTCTGCCAAGCCCTAAGCCCCACTCCCTAAGCCCTCACCCATGTCCCACTCCGCTCCGCCTCCCGTCCAACTGAAGGTCACTCCCGGCGACAAGTACGCCATCGTTGTGGCCCGCGGGAATCATGAAATCACCGGCGTTCTCAAGGACGGCGCGGTGACGACTCTGGCAGAGCATGGGGCCCAGTCAAGAGTGGTCTATGTGCCCGGCTCGTATGAACTGCCACAGATGGCTCATCGCATTGCGTCGACGGGCGACTATGTGTCAGTGATCTGCCTGGGGGTCGTCGTCAAAGGGGATACCCGACACGATGAATACATCAACCACGCAGTCGCCCAGGGGATCACCCAGGCCGGTATCTCGACAGGCGTTCCGATCCTCTTTGGCGTTCTCACCGTCGAAAACCAGCAACAGGCCATCGACCGCGCCGGAGGAAAGTACGGAAACAAAGGGAGCGAAGCCGCACTCGCCGCAATTGAGATGGTTCAGGCGATGCGAGAGTTCCCGCTCGACAAATCAACGCTATAATGCCCGCTTCTCAAAAATCGCTCTCTGTGCATCGTTTGCCCGTGCGATAGAATATGTTTGCTGGCGTCCCTCCGGCGAATTACGAATTTCGAACGACGAATTACGATCTCCATGGCCAACCGACGCAAAGCTCGCGAACTCGCTCTTCAAATGCTGTATCAGGTCGACGTGAACCCTGATGTCAGCCCGGCTGATGTACGTGTCATGATTCGTGAGTACATGACTGACGATCACGATCTGCAACGATTCGCCTGGCAGCTGTTCGTCGGCACGCAGGAAATGCGTCAGCAGCTCGATACCAAGATCGAAGAGATTGCAGCGAACTGGAAGCTGTCGCGCATGGCGGTCACGGACCGCAATATCCTCCGCATGGCCTGTTACGAGATGATGCAGGTCAAAACACCTCCAAAGGTCGTGGTTGACGAGGCGATCGAACTGGCCCGTACTTTCGGGGGCGAAAACTCGCCCGCGTTCGTCAACGGCATCCTCGACCGCATGATGCCCCCCGCCACGACATAATTGGACAGTGTGCCACGGCCGTCTCGGCCGTGGGATTTAAGCGTGGTTGCATACCAATGACGGCAGAGAGAATCATGCCCCGCTCGCTGTATTTTCCGACGACATCCGGTCTGCTAAGATCGTCGACATGAAACATGAACTGGATCTTCCTCGCGCAGCTCGTCAGGTCCTGCGTGACCTTGCGCTCGCAGGATTGTCCGAGATTGCTGTGACAATCCCATCACAGGAGTCGATTGCTGCTCTGACAATCGAGCTTTCGTCACTGCCAGTTCCTCAAACGACAACAGCAATCGCTCCGCTGCCCGTTACATCGACAGCAGAGGCTTCACAGAAGCCCGTCGCACAGCCTTCTGTCACGCGACCTGCGTCACCGGTCCCGGCAGTCGCAGCAGCTCCGCTAGCTTCGAAACCACCAACTCCCGCGCTCACATTCGCTCTGCCTGATGAGGCAAGGACGCCCATGCCCAAAGTCAAACGTGATCCCAAGACCATCAGCCTCGAACTGGCCAAGTGGGCCAAGACGGTCTCGACCTGCCAGCGATGCCAGGAACTTGCTGCCACTCGAACTCAAACCGTCTTCGGCGTCGGCAATCCGACGGCCCGCGTGATGTTCATTGGTGAAGCCCCCGGGGCGGATGAGGATGAAAAGGGCGAGCCATTTGTCGGGCGGGCCGGTCAACTTCTCAACAAGATCATCGCCGCCTGCGGGTGGGAACGCAGTGACCTTTACATCTGCAACATCCTTCGCTGCCGACCTCCAGGAAACCGCAATCCACTCCCAAGCGAAGCTGCGAATTGTCGCGAATACCTTGATGCTCAGATCGCTCTCGTCCAACCAGAATACATCGTCTGCTGGGGCACGATCGCTGCACAGAACCTGCTCGGACTGACTGATCCGATCAGTCGCATGCGTAAAAAGTTCTTCGAATACAAGAACTCCCGCGTGCTCTGTACGTACCACCCGAGCTACCTGCTGCGAAATCCGAGTGCAAAAAAAGACGTCTGGGAAGACCTGCAGATTCTGCTTGTTGAGATGGGCATTGACCTGAATACGCTCCCCAAGCCCGCGAAGTAACGCGGCAGATCGAACCCGCGTGCGGCATGGCCGTGGTCAGGGTTTGAAGATCTGATGGACTCCGGCACGGCTGACACAGCCGTGGCACACACGAAGGAACATCGACCTTAAATAGCACGACGGCATTGGAGGATGACCTCGGGCGGAGTAGAATTCCTATTGCGATAATGCGATCTATCAGGAATGAGCATGGAAGCCAGCGAGGCGTTGTCAGTCGAAGCAGTTTTAGGCGATGGGGGTCTCATTGCGCATCGACTGAAATCTTACGAAGCCCGCCCCGAACAACTCGAAATGGCGATGGCCGTCGAGAATGCGATCGCCAACGGACATCACCTGATCGTCGAAGCAGGCACCGGTGTTGGCAAAAGTTTCGCGTATCTGGTCCCTGCGATTCTCGCTGCGGCCCGTCGCAATGAGAAAGCTGAGAAGAACGTCGCGAAGAAAGATCGCAAGAAGATCATCATCTCGACACACACGATCAATCTTCAGGAACAGATCGTCTTCAAGGATCTGCCGTTTCTCAACGCGATCATTCCCGAAGAGTTCACGTTCGTGCTCGTGAAAGGTCGCTCGAACTATGTCAGCCTGCGTCGCATGAAAGGAGCGATCGACAAGTCGTCGAGCCTGTTCGCGATGAACGAGGAGATGCGCGAACTCGAACAGATCGCTACCTGGACACGCAATTCCAAAGATGGCAGCCTCGCCGATCTTGAGTTTTCGCCTCAGCGGGAAATCTGGGATGAGATCAAAAGCGAACACGGCAATTGTCTGGGACGCAAATGCCCGACCTATGAAGAATGTTTTTACTACCGCGCCCGACGACGGATCTGGAATGCCGACGTCCTGATCGTCAATCATGCTCTCTTCTTTTCTGACCTGGCGTTGCGCCGGGAAGGAGCATCGGTCCTGCCCGAATACGATACCGTCATCTTCGATGAGGCTCATACTCTGGAAGCGGTCGCCGGGGATCACATGGGCCTGTCGATCTCTGGCTATCAGCTGAGCTACCTGTTCAACAAGCTCTACAATGATCGCAGCCAGAAGGGGCTGCTGGTTCACCACAACCATGTCGCGGGGCAGAAGCAGGTGACGAAACTGCGTTACCTGTCCGATCAGTTTTTTGATGAGGTGGGGGTGTGGAAGGATCGCTTTGCCAGAGAAAATGGTCGCGTTCGAGAGCCAGCAGGCATTGATAACACGATCTCCAATGAGCTGCGTGCGCTGGCAAGGTCACTCGATCTGTACTCAGATGGATTCGAGAAGGAAGAAGAACGCATCGAGTTCCGCTCAGCCAGCGAATCTCTCAAAGGGCATGCGATCACGATTGAAAGCTGGCTCGAGCAGCGGATGGATGATGCGGTTTACTATGTCGAAGAATCAGGACAGAAGCGCCGCAATATCAAGCTGGTCTCAACGCCCGTCGAGATCGGGCCGATCCTGCGCGAGGAGCTGTTCCAGAAAGTCCCCACGGCGATTCTGACCAGCGCCACGTTGACCGTCGGCAAGCAGAGTTTTGACTTTGTCCGAAAACGACTCGGTGTCTCAGGGGGCGAAGAACTCAAACTCGGCAGCCCGTTCAATTATGCCCAGCAAGCCAAACTCGTTCTGTACGACGGCATGCCCGATCCGAGCGCGATGCCACACGTCTTCGAAGACCGCATCATCGAGGAGATCAAGAAACAGATTGAAGTGACCCAGGGGCGGGCCTTCGTTCTGTTCACGAGTTACTCGTCGCTTCGCAACTGTGTGGCGAGGCTGCAATCGTGGCTGAACAGGGAAGGCTATACGCTGCTCAGTCAGGGTGAGAACACGACGCGCGGACTCTTACTCGAGCGATTCCGAATTTCCCCGAAAGCGGTTCTGTTTGGGACGGACAGCTTCTGGCAGGGAGTTGATGTCCCCGGCGATGCGCTGGTGAACGTCATCATCACACGACTGCCGTTCAGCGTTCCGGATCAGCCTCTCCTCGAAGCCCGTCTGGAACGGATCAAGGAGCAAGGGGGGATGCCGTTTATGGATTATCAGGTCCCGGAAGCGGTCATCAAACTCAAACAGGGATTTGGTCGCTTGATCCGCAGCAAGTCGGACTGGGGTCAGGTAGTGATCCTTGATCCACGCGTGAAAACCAAACGATACGGGCGAATGTTTTTAGACAGCCTGCCGCGATGCAAAGTGGAATGGGTCCGCGTGTGACCGCAGGGGCCAACGGTTTGCGCGACGAATCATTTTCAGACGCACCGTTTGGGAAAATCCGTATATCCCTGGCATGCCCTGGTCGTATAAAATGGATTGGTTTCTGAGTGTTGAATACGAGGACCGATCAGGTGCACGTGATCAGTCCGAGCGGCGATGGAGAACCGATTTCATGGTGTGGCCAAAGCTAAGATCTTCGCTGATCTGTCTGTGCGTCATTATGCTCAGCGGATGGGCAGTCACACCGGCTCAATCGCAATTTCCTTTTTTCCCGCAGAAAGCTGAGCAAACAGAAAAAGAGTTCACGCGAGACTGGTTTCTTGCTCCGGGTCGAAACATCGAGCGGATGATCGAGCAGTCCGAGTCACTCATCGAAGACGGACGTTATCGCGAAGGCGTTTTGCTGCTTCAACAGATTCTCGATAAGCACGAAGATTTTTTTCTCGCCCCCAATTCTACGATGACTCTGCGACGACGTATCGAGCAGATCCTGCTGACGCTACCTCCTGCTGGGCGCGAGATTTACGAACTCGAATACGGCAAGGAAGCCGAGTATCAGCTCAAGCTTTACGAAGAGACGCGAGATGCCTCTCATCTGTCAGACATCATGCGTCAGTATCGGGCGACAATCGCCGGGCAGAGCGCATCGCTGATCGTTCTTTCAAGAACATTCGATCGTGGTGACTATCTGGCCGCTGCGACTCTGGGAACGGATCTGCTAGAGCGTCAGACGCTGACGCGCGACCAGCGAATTTCGGTCATGTGGCAGACGGCTTTCAGCTGGAATACCTGTCACCAGGACGCTCGGGCGAAAGTGCTGCTGGACCAACTGAGAACATTGACGACGAATGATGAGTTCGTGCGCAAGTCGCAGTTTCTCTCGATCCCTGTTCCGACGCAGCTTGGTCCGTCTGAAGAGTCTGCCAGTGAAGGGACGCTTCAGGCTGGCAAATCGACGGTTGATGTCCATCCCGTCAATGAATGGAGAATGCCGCGGGGGACGGTGGATCGGAATCCGGCTGTCGGAGCCTTAAACAGCATTATGATCGATCGCAAGATCACCGCGCTGCGTCGAACAAGTCAGCCGGAGTTTCAGACGGAAGTCGACTACCTTCTTGAACAGATGAAAAATGTCCCTCCGAAGGATCCTGCTGCGCGACAGTTGATGGCGACCAACCCGATTCTGACGAAGGATCTCATGGTGACACGCACGCTGTCGGGACTGTCTGCATTTGAGCTGCCGAGTGGAAAGAAGGTCTGGGAGACGGCGTTTAATGACCTCGAATTCGAGTTCATCGCCAAGAACAGTCTGTATGCACCGAGCATTTCGGAAGATGACTACCCGGAGACCTTGAAGCGTTACCTGATCCAGAAATCGCTGATGAATGATGTGATCTCGTCGACGATCAGCAGTGATGGGAGTCGTGTGTATGTCATTCAAAACGGGGGCGTGCTGGGAGTTCGCCAGTCGCCTCAACTTTCTGATCACCCGATTTTGACGAAGTCGTTCAATAAGCTTTCTGCCTACGACATGAAGACAGGAAAGATCAGCTGGCAGGTCGGAGGATCGCATTCAGCGACGAAGCTGCCGCTGGCGGGCCTTTACTTTCTTGGACCGCCTGTCGAGTGGAATGGGGTTGCCTATGTTCTCGGAGAACTGAACCAGGAGATCAGGCTGTACGCGCTCGATCCCGTCAAAGGGGAACCGCTGTGGTCTCAGCCTCTGGCGCTGACGGTCAGTCCCCCCGAAATGGATCTGGAGCGCCGGATTCAGGGACTCACGGTCAGTGTGATCGATGGCATCCTGATCTGCCCGACGGGAGTCGGGGTTGTCTCTGCTTTCAACCCGACAACGCGTCAGTTGTTGTGGAACACTTATCTGTTCGACACCAACAATCCGGATTCGCAGTTCAGCCAGGGCAACCTGAGGAACGTGAATGCAGCTAACAATCCTTACCTGCAGTACCAGACAAAACTCAAGCAGTTGATCGAACCTGACTGGATGGATTATCCGGTGATTTGCACATCGCAGGAGATCCTCGTCGTCTCGCCGGAAGATGATTCGCTGTTCTGCCTGAATGTTGACGGGACGATCCGTTGGAAGATTCCTCGCAATAACAATCTATGTGTGGCGGGGATTTATCAGGGAACGGTCCTGGTCTACAGCGACCAGCAATTCAGCGCGATTGATGCCGCCAGCGGTAAACCGACATGGGCACAGCCGATCCAGATTCCACAGCCGACCGGGCAAGGTCTGCGAGCGGGGTCACATTATTATCTGCCTGTGGAAGGTCATCGGATCTGGACGATCGATCTCGAGAGAGGTCGTCTTCTGGTCGAAACGGCCCTTCCGGAGGAGATTTCGATTGGCCATCTGATGATTCATCAGGATCAACTGGCCCTTTACACGCCGGATGAACTTTGGCTGTTTCGCTCGGTTGCGGACGTCAAGAAGACGTTGAGCATGGAGATTGCTGCGAACCCGAATGATGGAATGCTCTGGTTACGAAAGGGGCAGCTGGAACTGCAGCAGCACAATGATGAAGCAGGAATTGCAGCTCTCAAGCGGGCGTATGAATTGAACCCTGCGGGACCTGCCCGGGAAGTTCTCGCCCTTTCGCTGCTCGAGAATTTGCGGACGGATTTTCAGAAGACGCAGAAAGATCTGGAACTGCTGAAAGTCCTGATCACCGATCCTCAGATGAAAGCAAGACTGCTGGTCTGGACGGTCAACGGACTGATTCAGCATGGTCAGCTAAAGGAAGCTTATAACACGCTTATCGAGCAAATCGATGCGACTGGCTTTGCGGACGTTTTGATCACAACCGAGAACAATCATGCTGTCCGAATTGATCGGTGGATCGATAAGCGTCTGCAACTGATTGCTGTTGATCCGAAGAACGACTTCCAAGACCAGATGACACGTGAACTGACAGAATGGGTCCGTAAACGGATCAGCAAAGGGGACTCGATCGAGGCTGCGTTTCGAAATCTGCCTGTGCCTGAAGAGACTCTGGCGGGCTGGACGAAATCGGTTCTGAAAGATCCTCAGCTAGACTCAGCTGCGCTTGAATGCCATTTGATCTGGCTGCGTCAAACCGGAACTCCGGAACAGGCCGGATGGGCGAGCGAACACTATGCCGATCTGATCGCAGGCTGGAAGCTCGCTGGCTGGGAATCTCGACTGTTGAAAATTGTCGGTGAACTGGGAGAGCGATTCGCCGCGATCACGATCGATGAAGATCTGACAGGAGAAGGGGCCGTTGCGCAGTGGAAGAAGAAGTCCCCTGCTCTGTTTGCTTTTCTTGATGAGAATCCTGTGCGGTTACCGAATGTTGAACAAGTCGCACCGGACCAGAATGATGCCAGTTATCGGGCTCAGATGGTGAGTCGTTATCCGATGCGTGTTCTGCATGGAGAAGATTCTGCATTTCTGGGATGGGATTTTTCGATCAATCAGGCTCGGAATGCGATCCTGATTCGTGATGGTCTGCATCAGTTGCAGTACCAGATTCGCATTCCCCATAACATCCAGTTTCAAGATCCCCGCAATAATTATGCACAAACCCAGGGGCACCTTGCGACCGTCGTCGCAGGGCAGACCATTACGACGTTCAACCTGATGAGCCTGGCCAATCGACCTGGTGAGGCGATGTGGTCCGTCAGCCTGGAGCCAACGGCGACGAGTGTTGCGGATGTGAATCGGATCTTTCAGGAACCAACGTCGATTGTCAGTTCGATTTCAAAAGCGGTTGTCTGCACGCTGACTAATCAGCATCTGACGTGTCTGGATGTGCTGTCTGGAAAGACGCTGTGGCGTCATCATCATCTGGCCCAGGGGCTGTATTATCCGCGACTCTTCACGACGAGCAATCACGTCATCGTCTGTGGGCTGTCAGCGGAAGAGAAGAAAGTGGCCGGGTTCGTTCTGGATGTCATCGATGGCAGCATCGTCAGAACCATGAGCGAAGACGATGCAGAGCTTGTCATGAACAGTCTGCAATATGGTGATGACTTTTGGCGTTTCATTCCGCGAAACAATGCGCGACTTGTCGTCTGGAATTTCAATGCGGATGGCAGCTTCAATCGCGTGCTCGAGCAGGGAGTCTCCTCGAAATCCATTTTCAAACAGAGTTATCAGGGGAATCATGCGCTGCTGGTTGACCGAGAGGGAGCAGTCCGGGTTTATGACATGCAGACGCGTCGACTCGTTGTGGATGATGGTCTTGCAGGGCGTTTCGATCCGGCTCTGATTGAGCAGTTCGAGATTCATGAAGATCTCAGGAACATCTATCTGATGCTACCGAAGAGCGATCTGGATGAATTATACGTCCATGCAATGGTCACCTTGAACAGTCACAAGTTTGCCGGAGAACTGGCGGCGTATGACATTCGCACGGGACGCCCTGCCTGGACGCAAGAATTCCCAGAGGGGCAGGCGCTCGATCAGGATCAGCCGAGAGAATGGCCGTTTCTTGTGCTCGCATCGAATGTTGCCAAGCAGGACCCGCAGCGCCCGAATCAGAATCAGAACTTTCGTCGTGTGTCTCTGATTGATAAACGGACCGGAGAGATTCTTCAGCCCGAGAAAAACGAGCTGGGCTCGCACGAGACACTGCGTCTGTATGCTTATCGCCCGGACGCGAAAGTCTTCGAGATCTACTTCAGCCGGAATCAGTCATTGAGAGTGACGTATCCGGGGAAGTAGATGAAGATTGAAGGACGAGTCGAGACAGTTATTCGACGAGGCGGCTGCCGGGGTATTTGATGATGTCTTTGAAGATGTCGGTGAGAGTTTGTTCGTAGACTTTTGGGTTGCCGGAGCCGCGGGGGCCTTTGCCACTGTCGTCCGTGGCGGCGGTTCTTGAGAGCTTGTCCATGAAGGTGTAATCGGCTCCCATGCCCATGCCGACCGGATAGAGGCTCCCTTTTTTCTGCTGAAACTTCGCGGCCTGCATAATGGCGGAGTTGTACCAGATGTAGTCGGAGTCGTAGTACTCGTCGCTGGGGTTTTCGGAGATGAAGGTCTCGACTTCGGAGGCAGGTGTTTCCCAGACGTTGGGGACGCCGTCAGTGAGGAGGACCATGACTTTGTCCGCGAACTTGCGTCCCTGACCGCCGTCGGTTGTGTCTTTGAGAAGCTCACGGGCCATGCTCATGCCGATTTCCGTCGCGGTGCTGTTGCCGACGTCGCTGGTGGCCTGGAGGGTCGTGCATTTGACCATGGCGGCGCGATAGTCGGAGGTCAACGGGACGAGGATCTCGGGTTCGTGGTAGGCATCTTTAGCGTCGAAGGTGATGATCGCGATGCGGTCTCCAAAGCCAGGGGTAATCGACTTATTCATGTCATCGACGACATCGAGGGCTGCGATCAGCGAACGACGGACGGCGTGCATCGGTTGCTCACGAGGCGGGAAGTCGAAGTTCCCTGCAGGAGTTGCTTCTTTGTGATATGGGCAATCTGGGCTGTGCACAGACAGAGGCGTCTTGTCTGGCAGTGAAAGGTTTGCATTGGTGCCGTTGGCGTAGGTCGGGCTGCGATCGCGCCCCCAGTCCATCATGTATTGGACGTAGGTGATATAGCCAATTTTGTTTCGCCAGCCGTTGGCGTTGCCTGCGGATGGATAGATCGACTTATTGGGGTTGTTGAAGCCGGTGATACGTTCGCCATCCTGAGATGGTGGGACTGTGACCTTGAGTGTCGAGCCGTTGCGCGGCAGACCTGGGCTGGATGACTGTGAAGGTGTCGAGAGAAGCATAGTTGCCGTCGATGACGATGACGTCAAAAAGGCAGGAGCAGCGATGCGCGAGCCGGAGCGAGGTGAGTCAAGCGTCAGACGGAACGGGTTCTCTGGAAGGTCGTTCGGCAGATACATGCCGGATGGTGGCTTGGGTGGAGTTGGTGTGGTTCCGCCGCCACCGCCGCCGCTCCCCCCACTTCCCCCACCCCCGCCGCTGCTGGGGGGAGATGGTGGATTACTGCCGACGCTGCGGCTTTCGATGATGTAATCGAGGTATTTTTCCCAGTAAGAGTAGTTCGACTGCGAGTTGGGAGCGGGCTTGGCTTTTGGCATCTGGACGGCGATCTGCTTATCGATGATCCAGCGGTAGGCTTTGGTTTTGCGGGTCGCTTCGCTGTCGTTGTTGGCGATGCGGTAGAGAGAGTTGATGGACGAGCCGGTGAGAGGGCCATTGTCTTTGGTGAGTTCTGCGTAGGCGTAGTTGTTGGCTGTGATGCCGACCGGACTGCCGATGTACTGGGTTGAGCCGGGATAGGAGCCGTAGCCGAAGTCCGTGAACAGGTCTTTCATCAAGTCTGCCCCGGCACTTGGGAAGCCTTGCGACTTGAAGGTGCTGTCGATGGTTGAACTCGCCCAGCAGGGTTCGGTGTCGTCGTTCATCGAACCCGACAGGTCGACGACGAAGACGATGTCGCGTGGAGCGAGCATCGCGACGGCTTTAGCCTGCGAGGTGAATTTCTTATGGCCGATGACTCCGGCGATGAAGGTCGGTTGATCGACCGCGCGGGCGGTGATGCGAACAGCATTGGCTTCTGCGGGGTTGACGACGAATGACTTGCTGGCAAGGTCATACTTACCTAACTCGATGTGCTCGTTGTTGAGAGTCACTTTCTTGCCGGCAGCGGGATTGAGTTCGGCCAGCTGACGAGCGACCTTCTTGACTTCCGCTTCGCCGTTGGGGATTTCTGAAACACTCCCCATCGCAGCGGCGTCGGCAGTCAACTGCAACTCGGCTTTGACGTTCGTCATGTAGCCGACATCGACGGTGAAGGCACAGAAGGCGAAGATCATGATCATGCAGACGGCGGCGAGCACGATGATCGCGCCACGCCGATTGGAAGTGTCATGTTGAGAGTGACTGGAAAGGCGGAGCATCAGTGACCCCATCAAGTAGAGCGAATGAAGAGAAATAGTGAATCGTTAAAAATGGCTTATTCGCGTCGCATGGTAGCGATGCCGACGAGGCGCTTCCCTTTGAGGAAGGTGCCCGGGATGAAGGCGACTTTATCGAAGGCGACACTCACGTTGACAGTGATCATGTCCCCCTGACTGGATTTGGCGACCTGGTTGGCGGGGTCTTCGTTTTCCGGGTCGGGGGTGATGGTGGTTTTGATAGTGACGTCGGAGTTGGTCACGTTGCACGACTGTTGCAGGAAGGTGCGGACGGTCGAGTCGACGGCGGCGTTGGTGGAGCCTTCGAGGATCGCCTGCCGTGCACCGATGCGAGCGGCGTTGGTGACCAGTTGAGAGACCATCATGGCCCGGCCGAACTCGACGATTGTGAAAATGACGAGCAGGAACAACGGCAGGACGATGGCCATTTCCACCATGGCCGCTCCGCGTCGGTTGTCGGTGAAAGGAAACTTGGGCATATTCACAATCGATTTCCTGAACAGGGAAAGGGCGTTGGAGGTTCCAGCGAGGTTGGCGATACTCAACCTTAGGGTGAATTTTGCACATGAGTGAAAGTCGCAGGCAAAATGCAGGAAAAAGGGATTGAGATCCTTTTTTGTAGGTCAGACTGGTCTGATCAGGTGAGTTTTGGCAACATGGAAAGTAGCTTGGGATCAGGAAACACAGATGCATGAGAATGGGCAACAATGAACATACATTAACACTCATTCACCTACCTCTGATTGCCGTGACAACAATTCGCAAGACAAGCATCAATGGATTATCAGAAGAAAAATCAAGCGGCATATAACCAGTTGGTGCGAGAGGGAAGTCCGTTTGCGAAAGTCGCGACGGATCAGGAGTGTGTCTCGCCGCTGGATACGCTCGACTCGCGTGGCTGGATTCCGAGGCCCGTGCATGGCCTCAAGGTTCTCTGTTTAGCAGCTGGGGGCGGGTGGCAGTCGATTTTGTATGCATGCGCTGGGGCCGACGTTGCGGTCCTCGATATTTCCGAAGAGATGTTGGCCTTGGATGCGCGCGAAGCGGAACGACGTCATCTGACGATGCAGATCGTGCAGGGATCGATGGATGATCTTTCGATGTTTGCCGACAGGCATTTTGACATCGTGCATCAGCCGGTGAGCAGTTGTTACATCCCGGACATCATGGCGATGTATCGCGAGATCTCGCGGGTATTGAAAGTCGGCGGGATCTATATCTCACAGCACAAGCAGCCGACGAGTCTGCAGTTGACGCATCGAACGCATCAGGAGCAGTACGTTCTCGGAATCGAGTATTACCATGACGGGGCGTTGCCGGTGGTGCCCGATAAGAAGTATCGTGAGATCGGCACGTCGGAGTATCTGCATCGCTGGCAGGATCTGGTGGGTGGGTTGTGTCGCGCGGGATTTGTGCTGGAAGATCTGGTCGAGCCGAAGCGGGCGGGCCCGGATGGAACGCCGGGGGGGACACAGCATCGCGGGCGGTTCATTCCGCCGTATGTGAGGATGAAAGCGAGACGGGTCGAGACGAAGATTTTGTATAACGAGCAGGAGTTGTGGCTGCCGAAGTGATGGTCAGCGGGAGCAATTGGGGTATTCGGCGTTTGGGTTAACGTGAAAGCGCATGGCGCTGCTTCTTGTGACTTCGTCACCCAGCCATGAACGGCTGGGCCACCCTGGAAAACGAGAGGCTCGACTTCGATCATCAGATGACATACGGTTATGAGGACGAATTCAAGTACGAAAGGAATAGTTATGCGCGGTCATCTTATTCGAATTGTTTGTGTTGCTGTTGTTGGCTTCTTGACGACTTCCCTATCGGCTGCGGAATGGACGAAGGAGTCACTCGCGGACGTCAAGAAGGCGGTTGAGGATGGCAAAGCGGTGTTGCTTGATGTGCGGGAGAAATCGGAGTGGGATGCAGGGCATATCGAGGGAGCGATCTGGTTGCCGATCAGCCAGTTGAATGATGGCATCAGTGAGGCGGAACTCGCTCGTCTGCCCAAAGATAAAGTGATCTACGTGCATTGCATGGTGGGGAAGCGGTCGCTGCAGGCGACGGAGTTGTTGAAGCCCAAGATGGTTCTCGTACGAGCGCTGAAGCCAGGGTATAAGGAGCTGTTGGAAGCAGGGTTTCCGAAGGCGGAGTAGAGTAGATTGTGAGATGAGAAAAGCCCGCTGTCCGAGATGTCGGACAGCGGGCTTTTTGTGTGTTGGCTATTGGGAGGGCGAACTTCCATGTGAGCCGCTTCTTTGCGAAATCTAAGCCGTGAACAGCGCAATGATGGCCTCGTGCTCTTCGTCCTGAAGGGACGATTTCTACCAGCCCAGGATGAAATCACGGGTTAAGGAGAATGTTGAAAGAGCATTGCCCTGAAGGGGTGGGTTCATCGTGGGATTCATGGTGAGCCGTCCCTGCAGGACGGAAGAGATTTCTTGACCATCGCTAACCCAGGATTTCATCCTGGGATGACGGATGACGGCTCTTCAGGCCTGAGAAAAGATTTGGAAATCTAATCGAGTCTTTAACAAAGGATGCAACGCAGGACAGCGGCTCGGACGGAGCCTCGCCCTCCCGCCTGAGCAACGGTCATTACTCTTTGTCGAGGATCATGACTTCGACTTTGCGGAATTCAGCTCGGCTGCTTTCGGCCTGGAGGGAGATGTAGCCGCTGTCGATGAGTTCGCCGTCGTTGGTTTGGGGCTTCTCATATTCGAGGACGACCTGGCCGTTGACGTAATGGATGATGCGACCTGAGCCGTGGACTTCGGCTTCTGCTGTGACCCAGGTATCGCCTTCGAAGGTCGGAGAGGAGGAACTGGTGCAGTGAGTGGTGTGGAGTTTGCCTTTATAGACGACGTGGGTATCGGGCGTGCAGAGGTTCATGGTCGGGCGTGGCTTGTCGTCGATCTTGGCGAGGAACTGGGCTTCGATGCTGCGAGGGAAATCCTGGTCGAGCTTCATCGTCGCAGGATCCTGGCAGTGGAGCATGACGCCACTGTTGAGCTTGGCCCAGCCTGGGCCGCCGGTCAGTTGCGGACCGGGGATGCGGTACTCGATGCGGACGCGGTAGTGAGAAAACGGGCTCTTGTAGAAGAGGTGGCCGAAGTTTTCTTTCCAGGCAGGGACGTTCTCGTAACTCGCAGTGATGGCTCCGTCTTCGACGCGGAAGATCTTATCGGCGTCTTCGCCAAACTTCTGGCCGAGGATTTTGGGTTTCCAGCCAGTCAGGTCTTTGCCGTTGAAGAGGGAGATCCACTCTCCTTTGGGCATGTCTTCGGCGAAGGAAACGGACGATGAAACACAGACGATGGCGGCAAACGCGAGCAGGAGTCGAATCATGAGTGAGCCTTCAAAGGAATGTGCAGATGGACCAATTTATGATACTCCGATCAGGGCCTGAATTGTAAGCCGCGAAACGAAAAACGGCTCCCGGTTTTCCGGGAGCCGTTCGTTATGGTCGATCAAATGTTCTCAGTTTGAACTACTTCGCACAGCAGGCGTCGGTGCAGGTTGCTTTGACGGCCGCAGTTTCGGTGACTGTGGTTGTGCAAGTGCAGGTACATGTTTCGCAGGTGCAATCGCCGCCGACGCAGCAGTTGCAGCCTTCTTCGCAGGCGCAGGTGCAGTTTTCACAGGACTCGCAGCCCACGCAACAGCTGCAGCTGCTGGCGGAAGTGAGTGAACTGACTGCGGTTGGAACGGCAAAGCCAGCGGCCATTAAGGCGATGGATGTCAGGATATTGAACATGAGATAACTTTCTGTGAATTGGCTGTGGAATTTCGAACGAGACATTTCGTTCGAGTTATTAATGAAATGACAAACAGCAACGCAGGTGTTCCCGCTCAGTGAGAGGGACGAGCTGTGGTCATCATTTCAGCCAGACACAGTGAAGTTGCAGCAGCGCGCACGGCGAGCGCGAGGTAATGAGACTCCGCTCAAGACGGGAGTCGGGCTGAGAAGCGAGATCCGTAATGTCAGTGAGCGATGTCAACGCCAAGGGAAGAACAGGCGCGTTGTCGATGCTGTCAGAAAGATGTTCAGTTTGGCTGGAAGGCGGGGTCACAGCAGCGGTCTGGGCATCGTTGCAGCAGCAGATGGCAGTAGTACTGCCATCGAGACAAGGCAGGAGGAGCGAGCCGCGTTCGAAGGAAGGCAGTGTCGGCTCGTCGTGCGAGGTTGAGCAACAGCTGCCGGAACAACAGGGCGCGGCCTGGGCGACCGTCTCGACTTCTGTTGTGCAGCAGGCGTCTGTTTTGAGTTCAACACCAAGGCAGCAGGCACATGGGACCATCAGCGCGCTGTTCATCACCAGTGCGAGGAAAGCCAGGAAGTGTGCTGCGGTCGTTGCCATAATGTCTATTATGCAACGAAGGGCGCGGAGAAGGAAGAGCGATTTTGCTGAAGATGGTTTCTCTACAATGTCGACGTTTTTGGAGCGTCGATGTCTATCGCGCGGATGAGCGTGTTTCTTGCGGCTGCGCCGTCGGGGTTGGGACAACCCGACGGCCCGGTTTTATGAGAGACCAGAATTCTAAGCGTCAGTTGCAGATGGCGATTTCGGCGCGGGCGTGGTCGATGTAGTTGGTGAGCATTTTGCGTTCGTCTTTGGGACTTTTATTCAGGCAGTCAGAGAGGAGTTCTGCACATAAGCCGGGGCGTCCGACTTTGAGAGCGATAAAGCCGAGGTCTCTGCGTTCTTCGTACGAAGTCGGGTTGAGCCGGGAGAGTCGAAGCTGGACCTGCCAGCTGGAGGACCAGTTTTCCTGCTGGATGAACAGGGACTTGAGGTTGTTGAGCATGCGGACGACGATGGCTCGCGGGGCAGCTGGTCGGAGGCAGTGGTCGATGAGATTGGAGTCGATGCCGATGAGATCGGACAGCCAGGCGAGGCATTGTTTCTGGGTCATGATGCGGCCGCGGTAGGCGTCTATGAAAAGGGGTTCGCCCAGGCCGGAATCGTGTTTGAGAATGAAATGCATCGGCGTCGAGACGCCGGTCAGAGGAATACCCGCTTTATTGCCGACGGCCATGTAGACCAGCGAGAGAGTAATCGGCAGGCCCATGCGTGTTTCGACGACTTTGTTGAGAAAGCTGCTTTCAGGTCGTTTGAAGCATTCGTGATTGCCGTGGAATCCGTCGTTGGTCGCGAGTTCGCTGACGAGGACCTGAAGCGCTTCGCGGGAATCGTTTTGTTTGAGCAGTTTGTTGGCCAGTTCCTGGGCACGCAGATCGATCCAGGCGAGGGTCTCTTCGAAGCGGAGCTGAGGATCAAAATCGCGGGCCAGTTCGAGGGCGGCGACAGGGAGGTTGACGTTGCGTTGACGTCGAATCAGTTTTTGGAATTCGCGGTCTTCGGTAAATTGCACGTGAGAGTCTTCAGGCGAAAAATCGTGAATCGACATGAAACGCAGCCTTAAAAAATCGATGATCGGACAGCTGATGATACGAAAATCATGAAGCAGACGAGATCAGGTCGAAACGGGAGACATGCGTGAGTAAGTATGGCAGGACGGATGGTCCGATCATCATGACACAGCCCGGAGGAAAAGTGATCATGTGAAAAAAGACGTTCTGGATCAGAAATGCCAATCGATGCGAGAAACGCCAGGATAGGGGAGGTGCGGCAGTATTGCCCCACAGCAGTCATTGTGGACTGACCAGCCCTTTGGGGCAATCCCTGAATTCAAAAAACAGGTGCAGAACGTCTAATCCGACGGCAGGACTGGATGTAACTGTTGCAGATTTGATAGGCTGCAAATGGATTACGTTGGCTCATCGAGCACAACACATGGAACGGAGACAGGATAGTGAACAATTCAACAGATTCATCATCGAACACCGAGTCCTTTGTGGCGCCCAAGCTCAACAAGCTTCAGCGTCGACTTTTGGGGACGCTGATCGAGAAAGGCTGTACGACGCCCGAATATTATCCGATGACACTGAAAGCCTTGACGGCTGGCTGCAACCAGAAGAACAACCGCGATCCGGTCACCAATTATCAGGAAGACGATGTCGAAACCGGCATGGAACAACTCCAGAAAACTGGATTGACGGCGATCGTCCATACCTCGGGCGGGCGGACGGAGCGTTATCGTCACCTCATGCGTCAGGTCATGACCATGAGCGAAGCGCAGCTGGCGATTCTGGGGGAACTTCTCCTCAGGGGAAGACAACAGCTCGGCGAATTGCGTTCGCGCGCCAGCCGAATGCGTCCGATTGAAACCCAGGAACAGTTGAAGAGCGAACTCGAAGCCTTGATGGCGCTTGGACTCGTCGCCAGTGATGGTGATCTCTCGCGACGTGGTGCCCTGGTCGATCACCTGCTTTATCCAGAGCAGGAAGCCAAGCCCATGCCTGCGAGGGTTTCGATGGGGTACGAGGGAGATGATGAGACGACACCGTCCTCGCCGAGTGTTTCGTCACAATCGAATACCATCACGTCAACATCCAGTCCAGGCAGCAGCGAGCTTCTTCAACTCAAAGAAGAGAATGAAGAACTTCGGTCGCAGCTTGATCGACTGGAGCGAAAAGTCGACTCGCTGGAAGAACAGTTCGAGCGGCTCAAGCGGGATCTCGGGGTTTGAGGACGGTTGTTGGATTACTTGGAAACAACCGATAGCAGGTCCTGCAAGGTCTCGATGAGCCGTGATCGCTGGATGGGCTTTGTCGCATACGCATCACAGCCCGCGTCGAGGCATTTCTGTTCGTCGCCACTCATGGCATGCGCCGTGAGGGCGAGAATCGGGAGTTCGATGCCCAGGACTCGTAACTTCGTTGCGGCCTGATAACCATCGAGGACCGGCATCTGCATATCGAGGATAATCAAGTCGAATGCGACAGGATCCGCCGTCACAGCATCGACGGCTTCCTGGCCGTTGGAGACGATCCTGACATCGGCCCCTTCTTTTCGCAGGACGTAGCTGATGAGTCGCTGGTTGTCCAAGCCGTCTTCGGCGAGGAGGATGTGATAGCCCGTCAGTGACTTCTCGATGATCTCCAAATCGTCGACGCACTTCGGACTTGATGCTTGAGCAGGAACTGAGGGAGAAGCTGGAGCAGTGACTGAGGCTGGTTTGAATTGATGACGTCCGGACACGCCCGATTCAGAGGCATGCTGAACGGCAAGCTCGATCCGGAACGTACTTCCCTGGCCGATGGTGCTTTCGACATGAATGGAACCGCCCAGGATTTCCGTCAGACTCTTGGAAATGCAGAGTCCCAGCCCTGTCCCGCCGTATTTGCGTGTCATGGAACTATCGGCCTGGGTGAACGGCTTGAAGAGTCGGCTGATCTGTTCGGAGGTCATGCCAATCCCGGAATCAGAGATCGTCAACTGAAGCACCGGATGAGTGGTATGAGGTTTCAGGGACGCTTTAAGACGGACGTGTCCTTTGCTGGTGAACTTGATCGCGTTGC
>SXPC01000034.1 GCA_005778225.1 Planctomyces sp.
AACGGCCGTAATGCAATGGCTTTCACCTGGGATGGTCACCTGAAGATCCGCAATCTTCAGTATCAGAAAGACCAGGCACTTCTCGATGAAGAGACGGAATCCCCTGTCGGCAAGATGTTTACGCGCGGGTACATCCGTCACCTCTTCGTCGTCGGCGAGATGCTGGGGCCGATGATCCTCTCGTTGCACAACATCGCGTTTTACCAGCACTTCATGCGTGAACTGCGGAAGGCGATCCTCGAGAATCGGGCAGGGGAATTCCGCCAGACGATGCTGACTCGCTGGGGGATGCTCAAGACGGAGGGCGTCTAAAATCGTAACGGTCGTTCGTAACCAAAAGAATCCGCAGGACCTGCAACTGATTCCCAGTCTGCCAGCCTTGCAATGATTCGATGTTTTGAACTACTTTACACCCTTCCCTTACTGCGGGCTGTGGCAAAGGTTATGGCTTGGCGGCAAGGAAAGATTTTGACGCCTCTTCCTGCAGATGAATGCCTTGTTTCTATGATTGATGTCCTGAATTCTGTGTCACTCTTGGCTGCTGACGCTCCTGCCCCTGCGGCGGAAACATTCCCCATGGGGATGATGATTCCGATCGTGGCCATGATCGCCTTTTACTATCTGATCATTCTTCGCCCGGAATCGAGCAATCGTAAATTGCGCAAAGAGATGCTGGCGAATCTGAAAAAAAATGATCCGGTCGTGACGGTGCATGGAATCTACGGCTCGATCGCCAACATCAGTGCCGATTCGGACGAAGTCACTCTCAAGATCGATGACAACACCCGTATGCGAGTGCGAAAATCAACGATCGAAGGTCTCGTTCCAAACAAGGATACTTCTCCAGCAAAAACGACCTGATGTCGTTTGCAGTGAAGGTTCGAATCACCTCAACAGCCCCTCATTTTTTAACCTGATTGAGTTGTCGCGACCGCGACAAGGACCCAATGTTCATGCCTGGTAACACAAGTTTCTGGATCATTCTCATCCTCCTTGCCAACCTGGTTGTTCCAGTCGTGCTGGGAACCTGGCTGAGCCGTCGCCTTCGTATGAAGGACATGGCTAACCGGTTCACCCTGACGATTCTGGCGATCATGTTGTCAGCGTCTCCCTTCATCTTTCAGGCGATCAGCGGCCATGGCTTAATGAATGCCATCCCGCTCGGGATCGACCTCGCCGGGGGAACCAACCTCGTCTGGCAGGTTGATGACAAGCTCGCCAAAGACCTCAATAAGACCATCAGCAACCAGTCGATGGACCTGCTGGTCCAGGCGATCAAGCGACGTATCAACCCATCTGGGGCCGAAGAAGTCACCGTCCGTCAGGTGGGCACTGACCGCATCGAAGTCATCATTCCTGGTGCCAATCCCGATGAAGTCGAACGCAAAAAGCGTCTGATGAACGATCTGGGAAGTCTGGAATTCTCGATACTGGCTGACACGCGCGACCATGCAGACTTAGTTGCCCGTGGTCGCAGTCTTCCGAATACAGAAACGCAAATTCGCGATGGCGACACCCTTCGCGCCCGATTCGTCAAAGTTGCTAAGAAGCCAAACGGCGATTTTGAGATGCCGCCATCGTCAGGAGTGACGTTTTCCCGGACACGTGAAATTGACGGTCAGCAGGTTCTCGAATACTTGGTACTCGTTTCACCTGATACAAAGAAAATCACTGGGGAGTATCTGACCAATGCTTCTCCCACGATGGATGATAGTGGTCGCCCCGCTGTCTCATTCACTTTCAATAAGAAGGGGGCATACCTCTTTGAAAGCCTGACAACTCAGTATCGTCCAAAAAAAGACGGCACCACCTCACAATTGGCCATTCTGCTCAATGATGAAATCCATTCGGCCCCAAGCCTCAACGCTGTGATCAGTGACTCTGGTCAGATCACTGGCCAGTTCACAATGGACGAAGTTCGCGATCTAGTTGGCATTCTTAACGCCGGTGCTCTCGAACTCCCGATCAAGAAAGACCCGATCAACGAGTTCACCATCAGCCCGACGCTGGGGATCGATGTTCAGACCAAGGGGATGATTTCCATTGCCGTCGCGATGGTGGCCGTCTTCGTGTTTATGCTGATTTACTACGGGACAGCCGGGATCATTGCTGACCTTTGCCTGCTGCTTAACCTGGTGATGGTTCTGGGGGCGATGGCCTTGATCAACGCCACCCTGTCTCTGCCAGGTCTGGCAGGTCTCGTGCTGACGATCGGTATGACGGTCGACGCCAACGTGCTGATCTATGAACGTATTCGTGAAGAGCTCGCCAAAGGCAGCAGTCTGCGAATGGCGATCAATAACGGTTTTGATAAAGCCTTCAGTTCGATCATGGACTCGAACATCACCTCGCTGATCACCGCTGTCATTCTCTATTACATCGGTACTGATCAGGTCAAAGGCTTCGCCGTCACCCTGTTTATCGGGATCATCACCGGGGTCTTTACCTCGGTTTACGTTGGTCGTCTGCTGTTCGAGATCGTCGAACGCAAGCGTCTGCTCAAGTCCTTCAAGATGCGTAACCTGTTCGGCAAAACCAACATCGACTTCCTGTCGTATGGCAAGTACTGCGTCGCTGGCTCTCTGATTTTGATCGCAGTCGGTCTTGTGGCGTTCGCCTCTCGTGGACAAGAAAACTACGATATTGACTTCACCGGAGGGTCGATGGTGACCTTCCAGTTCGACAAAGAGCCGGAATCCATCGACGCCGCTCGTGAAGCTCTTCAAGAGAAGATGGGTTCTAATGTCTCTCTGGAACGTCTGGAAATTCCAAGTCCAACCGGCGACGCAGAAGAAATCTTCTATCGCCTTCGTACCACCAACGGCAATGTTGATGAAGTTCGCGCACAAGTCGATTCTGCCTTTGCGAGCACTGACTTCAAACTGCATAAAGTCAACGTCACTGTTGGCGAAGTGGCAGAAGTCAAAGCCACTCCTGCAGCCGCAACAGCAGCAGAGCAACCAGCCGCCGATGCTGCTGTCACTGCTCGTACGGTTGACCTCAAGTTCACGGAAGACCTGACGGCATCCAACGTCACGACCATTGTTGCTCAGGCCATCGAGAACGAACTGGCCAAGCAGAACAAGACCGTTGATAATGTCGAATCACAGATCGAACTGGCCGGAACTGCCGGACCAGGGATGACGGCTGAAGAAGGGGCAACGAAAACCTTCGATGCCTTCAAGATGACGGTTCTTCCAACTGTTTCTGGTGATGTCCTCAACGGTGCACTGGCTGCAATGACCAAGGAAATGGCAGACAAGCCAATCTTCTACGAGGTCAATACCTTCGATGCATCCGTTGCTGGTGAAACCCGTTCGGATGCTGTCTTCGCGATGCTGGCAAGTATTTTCGCCATCATCATCTACATCTGGTTCCGCTTCGAGCACCTCTCATACGGAGTGGCTGCTGCAGTTGCCTTGTTCCACGACGTCCTCGTGGTCCTTGGGCTGGTCGCGCTGGCCTCACTGGTGAGTGGTAATCCGATTGCCAGTTTGCTGGGGCTGAACGACTTTAAGATCAACCTTGCTATGATCGCTGCGTTCCTGACTCTGGTCGGCTACTCACTCAACGATACGATCGTCATTTTCGACCGTATCCGCGAAGTCAAAGGCAAGAGCCCGACTCTGACCTACGACATGATCAACCAATCGGTCAACGCGACTCTGTCTCGTACCATTCTGACTTCGCTGACAACCTTCATCGTTGTCGTCATTCTGTACTTCTTCGGCGGCGAGGGGATCCACGGATTCGCGTTCGTCCTGCTGGCTGGTATCATCGTCGGATCGTACAGTACGATCTATGTCGCCAACCCCTTCCTGCTGTACTTCGTCCAACGATCTCAGCAGAGAAAGTTGAACCCACCGTCTGCCGGCTCACTGCAGAAGGCTAAGGTTTAATCCCTTGGCCGGGTGATGATTCTAAAACAAAAAAAGCCCTGCCTCGTGCAGGGCTTTTTTTATGTTGTCAGCGTGCCGTTGATTGAAGTCGAATCAACTCATTATCAATCACAGTTTAAGCCAGCGTGGTCACAAAAGTCGTGCCATGCCTCACAGCTTTGGGTGAGCATGCTGCTTCGTTTGACGTTGAAGCGTTCAGAACATGCTTGCCCGAAGCTGCAAGCATGGCACCTTTAAATGGCTAAATCTACTTTGCCTGTGCTGTCTGTCGTGGTGCGATTAAGTAAGCATTCAGCATTTGGGGATCGACAACACAGCGGAAGCCCTGGTGGAAGGCCGCAGAGTCTTCGTCGTTCCTCATGCGGGCACCAACACGGTAGCCCGTGCAGTAATTGCTGTTGCACATGAAGGACCCGCCACGCGTCACTCGTTTGACGATATTCGGCTCCTGCGGATCATTGCTTCTCGATGGTCCACGTGGATTACGGATCGGCGATTGTTTGTAGTACTCGACATCATAGAAATCAGATGTCAGCTCCCATACGTTCCCAGCCATGTCGTACAACCCATAGGGATTCGGGGGGAAGGTCTTCACGGGGGAAGCGCGTTTAAAGCCATCGGCAACCGTGTTCTCGACCGGGAATTCGCCCTGCCACACATTGCTCATGTGTTTGCCATCGGGGGTCAGTTCATTCCCCCAGGGGTATTTCCAGTCGTTATGACCGCCACGAGCAGCGAGTTCCCACTCCGCCTCAGTCGGCAGACGCTTGCCCGCCCATTCGCAGTAGGCCACGGCATCCGCATACGTCACATGAACAACGGGATCGTTCATGCGTTTCTCAATGGAGGATCCAGGGCCTTCGGGCTGTTTCCAGTTCGCCCCTTTGCGGTATTCCCACAGTTGGTACTCCCACAGTGGAACATCACGAACCAGCTTGGTTTTGTCGAAGTTTTCGTTGAAGCAGATCGAGCCCGGGACCAGATTTTCTTCGGGAATCAGGTTCACATCCTCAACCATTCCGATAAAGTCTTCCCGCTTAGGGGCGATCTCAGCAGATGTCACATAACCGGTTGCATCAACAAATCGTTTGAACTCAGCGTTCGTGACCTCGGTTTGATCCATGTAGAACCCATCAACGATGACCTGGTGAGCAGGATACTCGTCGGGTTTGATTTTATCGGGGTTGTGGGAAGATTTAATCGCGGCCGGGAACTGCTCGACGCCGCGGGTATATTCGCCGCCGGGAATCCAGCTCATACCATCAGGTGATTCTTGAGGGGCCGAGGTGATCAGCGGTGCTTCTGTCGCTGCCGTGGATGGAATTCTTGGATTGGGGACCGTCTTGACACGCGGAGTCACAGGCCAGAAGCAAACAATAGCGATCAGAGAGACACTGGTCGTAAAAAGGGTCAGAATGCCAAAATTTTTCCAGTCGATCGACGTCATGTAATGATCCTGAAGACAAGCGGAGGAGATAGGCTATCTTACGCTGAGAGGTCTGTTCTGGAAATTCAAAGGCCGAAAACAGCTGTGGATTACCCAAAGTATTCAAACGCCGCGTTTGGGGTTTTCAGGGGGCATTTCTCTAGGAAGTCGAGTAGGGATCACTTAACATTTGAAGGGACGGGACGCGATGACGCGCCCCAGATTTTCGGTGCATCGCGATCCACCGTTTCGAGGGACAATCGGAACGGAAATCGTTTAGGAAATGAAGTGTTATGATCAGATTGCGAACATCGACATTTCTAATGCTGATGGGTTTCATAGCATGTCTGGCTGGATGCAATAGCAGCAGTCCCCCTCCCGCTCCGAAATCGGCTGACAACGTCTCGGTATCCACATCCGACATGAAGGCCCCTGCAACTCCCCCTATGCAAGAGGAGCCAAATGGAGCACTCGTTCCGGCTGAGCAAGTCAAAAAAGGCGAGGAGCCCGCGGTTCCCAGCCTCACCTGGAAGCCTGATCAAGTGATTGATCTGAAATTTTCGACCTGGGCGAAGATTCAGGAGAGTCTGACAAGTTATAAAGGCAAAGTCGTCGTGATTGACCTGTGGGCGACGACGTGTATTCCCTGCCGACGTGAATTTCCTCATCTGATCGAATTGCAGAAGCAGTACCCGAATGATGTCATCGCGATTTCGGTCAGCTGCGACCATCTGGGGGATGCTGACAAGCCAGCTGAGTTTTACTTTGAGAAGGCCTTGAAATTCCTCAAAGATAAGAACGCCAACATCACCAATTACCTGTTGGAAGACCCACAGCCGAAGTTCTTTTCGTCAATTGAGCTCATTTCTCTGCCCGCCATTTACGTTTATGACCAGAAAGGCGTGCTGAAACAGCGATTTGATAATGATAAGGAAGTCTTTGGTCCGGAAGGGTTTACGTATCAGAAAGATATTGTCCCTTTGGTCACGTCACTGATCAAACCGGAAGGTTGAGTAGTTGACTGCGGATTTTTGTCGATAAGATTGCAGTAGTCGATTTGAGACTGACTTTCCACGGAGCGGTTCCTTGTACCTTTATCGCAAGCTAAAACATTCTGCCTGGACTGAGCCGAAGGAGCAGTTTCTTAAGCTATTTCAGCTCGAAGATACGCCTCACTCGATCGCTCTCGGTGGTGCGATTGGCATGTTTGTATCGATTACGCCGACATTTGGCTTTCAGATGTTGAGCGTTCTCTTGATCGCTGCGGTCTGCCGTCCGTTCTTCAAATTCAATATTATTGCCGGCATTGTGGGGGTCTACTTCTCCAATCCGGTGACAGGTCCGTTCCTTAACTACGCCTCTTACAAGATCGGCCTGCTGTTTGTCGGCGGGGAAATCTCTTATGACGAACTGACAAAGTTGCTGTCGGAGAGCGCGTCCTTTCGTGAGTTCCTGAAAAATACCTGGGAAGTTTTCACCCGCGTCGGATACCCTCTGACAATTGGGTCTTTGATTCTCGGGACGATCGTCGGTCTTGTTACCTACCCGATCGCATATCGGCTGGTCAGTTCGGCTCAACTGGCCGCCAATCGCCTGCGTGAGCTGAAAGCAAAACGCGAGAAACGTGCAGCAGCTGCAGAACTGGCGGATATCGAATCGCTGCAACCTGCTGTGCCCCATCTGCTTCCACCCACAGTTGGTGCCAACAAAGTCCAGGCATGACCTTGCGAGGTGTCTGGTGGCGTTTTGCCTGAATAATCTGACAGGAACGACGGATTTCCTTGGGTCGATTTGACTTCTGGCTTGAATCGTGGGGCGTGGGACCGATAATTGAGGGGTTGACCTATCCTTTTTGCATTCCCTTCTTCTCGCCAGGTAGCCGTTCATGGTTAGTGCGATCGTCAGTTGCCCGAAGTGTCAGACGCTGGTCCTCAGCGACACGATTCAGTGCCCCAGTTGTCACCATGTGCTGATTGAAGATCAGGCGAAAGCAATTGGGGTTCAGGCTGCGCAGACTGCTCCTCAAGAGACGAGTTCGCAGGAAGAGCCATGCAAAGAATGCGGCGTGATGGTCCGTAAAGGGGTCGTTCGCTGCTTCAACTGTGGTTCGTTTACCAATCCTGAGATTGAAGCAAAATTCCTGGTCAAGCAGGAAAACCAGGCGCCGATCATGTACAGCGACTTGCCGGTCGCGAATGCAAAAGTGAATTCATCATCGGAAACGTCCCTCAACAAGCGTCCGGTGCTTCCCGTCGAAGAAGAGGAAGATGATTTTGAGCTGGATGATAATCTGGAGATGACTGACTCAGATGATGAGTCGATTGATTTCAGCTCAACGCTGGACGAAATGGACTTTGAAGTCAACGACGAGGAACCAGTTGAGGCCATCGACGTCTCCGCCGTGGCAGAGCCGGATGCAACATTCAGTGATCGAGATGATTCCGCCGAAGTGAATGAGGAGGATGACCAGCTCTTCTCAATCGCTATGCAGGAAGAAGCCGAGCTTGCTTCTCGCAAACGTCGTCAGGACCAGACGAGTAAAAAGCAAGTTGCGAAATTCATTAAAGCAACTCCCGACGGGATCGTGATGCTGCCGCCGTGTCGCTGTTGTGCGATTCGGATTCAGCCCGAACAGCTTGGTGGGAGCGGAGTTTGTCCGAAATGTAAGCTAACGTTTCGCATCCCGTCACCGAAGATTCAAGCTCGTGTGATTCCTTCGAGTTCAACTGTTTCGACAGCAGTCGCCAAGAACGTCGATCACCGATTCACTGGCACTGCCGTTGTCCAGCTGAAGGGTGGCTACCACGTCTGGTTGAATCAGCTTTGGCTGCATACGATTGAAACAGCCAAATTCAAGCCAGTCGAAGACTATCTGCCAAAGCATTATGTTCCTGTCGATGTGGGATTCTCGCCTGATGTTGTTTCAGCATTTCCATTGGCAAAGAAACCCGGAACATACTCCGCTGACGATGCGAAACTGATTGAGGCGCGCAATAAGTACCTTGCCAAGTTGACCGAAAACAACTCGGCGACGTCATTGACCGAACTCGACGCGGTTGTGATCTCATTGAACCAACTGGCGCAACTGAAGTTAATCGATCCAATTACCGCCCCTTCGACGGAATTCGGGACCGTCAATATCTGGGGTGATGGTCGCATTTATCTGGAGATTCCTCCGGTCGAGAATGCTGATCGCCGACAGTTCTTATCGATGACGATTTCACAGTACCGTGAGTTCTGTCGGATTGTGGCACATATCTATGGCTACACAGCATTCGCGGACAAAGGGGCCGTGCCTCAGAAAGACAAGATGGTCGATCTGACCTGCATGTTCAGCAAGCGGGACTATCGTACGATTCAAAACGAGAAGTACTATCAGAACGACCCCCTGTATAAGCTGACGCTGGTGGGGTACTCCTGTGAATCGTGTGGAAAATTCCTGAGCGAGGAATCACGAACGGACAAGAAACTGGGGTCAGCTGCGAACAAAGCCCCTGCGAAGATGAAATGCCTCTCATGTGGCAAGAAGTTCGGAGAGCATCCTCGGTATGACCTCGCCGGCGAGGCAGAGGAAAAGGATCCGAAGAAGAAAAAGCCAGTGAAGGCTAACGCGAAGTAAGTGACGATGTGTTTAGACGGATCTTTGCATCCGTGAATCGCCTTATGCTTATCGCTTTTACTGAGATGTCCTCCGCCCCTTTTCACGTCAGAAGAGAATGGGAAGGGCGATTTGCTAGCGTATCACAATTCGCAAACTTCCCTCATCCGTC
Organism: Planctomyces sp.; assembly: GCA_005778225.1. Taxonomy (GTDB): domain Bacteria; phylum Planctomycetota; class Planctomycetia; order Planctomycetales; family Planctomycetaceae; genus SXPC01. The sequence continues at coordinate 9,096 of SXPC01000034.1, forward strand.
AGCGAAACGCTGACACCTTCTCGCCGAGGGAGAAGGGACTGATGAACCGCTTGCCCGTGAGGGGTTGCTCGGTTACAGTTCTTTATTGACCCGGTGGTGGCAGCCTGACGTGGTCGTGGACTGTGCGAACCGTGTGATTCTCGACAGATAATAGAGACGATGCCCAAACAAGAGATCGCGATCTACCAACTTAAAAATGGTCTCACGGTTCTGATTGAATCGATGCCCTATGTTCAATCAGTCGCCTTCAACTTCCTGGTACCAGGGGGCAGCGCGTATGACAGTCCAAAGAAGTTTGGAACCGCTGCGCTGATGACTGATCTGCTCACACGTGGAGCAGGGCCTTACGGGAATCGCGAACTGACCACGGCGCTCGATAACCTCGGCGTGCAAGGCGGCGAGAGCGCCGGTAGTCAGCACATCAGCCTGGGGGGAGCAGCACTGGGGTCGAAGCTATTCGATGCCTTGTCGATCTATAAAGAGATTCTCCGGGCACCCCATTTTGATCCGGAAGAACTGCCAGCTGCCAAAGCGGGTAGCATACAGATGCTGCGGTCGATCGAGGACGAGCCCCGTCAGAAGCTGATGGTTGAATTACGCAAGAGATGTTATTCGCAGCCTTGGAGCAACCCGACGGATGGGCAGCTCGGCGATATCGGCAATATCGAGATCGATGACCTGAAGGCTCAGTATCGGCGGTGTTTTCAGCCTGCCAGGACGATTCTCTCTGTGGCAGGTGCGGTCGATCCGCAAGCATTGATCAAGCATGTCGAGAATCTGTTCGGCGACTGGGAGAATTCAGACTTTGCTGAACCGGACACGAAGTCGATCGCGTTGTTTGATCAGCACATCACACAGGATACAACGCAGACGCACATCGGGATGGCGTATCCTGCGGTCTCCTATGACCATGATCGTTACTTCGATGCCTGGGCGGCGATCGGGATTCTCAGTGGTGGTATGAGTTCTCGCCTGTTTACCCGTGTTCGAGAAGAACGGGGTTTGTGTTACACGATCAGCGCTTCATTGCATTCTTTGCACCGAGAAGGTCGCGTGGTCTGTTATGCAGGAACGATGCACGAACGCGCCCAGGAGACGCTCGATGTGACAATGCGCGAGCTGCGAGGTTTGGCTTCTGACCTGTCGTCTGAGGAACTCATCCGCTGCCAGGCCCGTGCAAAGAGTTCACTCATCATGCAGCAGGAATCGACCACGGCACGCGCATCTGCCATGACGCGTGACTGGTATTATCTGAGCAAGATTCGCACGCTGGACGAAATTCACGAGAAGGTCAACGCCGTCACGCTGGATTCAGTCACCGACTACTGCAAATCATGGCCTGCTCATGGGCTCGTACTGCTGACGATCGGACCGACGGCACTGGATGCTTCATCATTGAATTGATTGAGTTGACGACTTTTACGAGAACGAACGTCTCGAGGACAGATAAAGAACGAACAT
>SXPC01000035.1 GCA_005778225.1 Planctomyces sp.
CCGCCGACCGCTGTCGATTAATCGGCAACGACGTTCCCGCCAAAGCCGCACACCCCAGTGGTGACTGATTGACGCGCGCCCGGCAGTCCGAAAGACGCTGACGATCCCGTTCAAACTTCTCGCAATACGCCAACCAGTAATGAACCGCCATGACCGGCTGAGCCCGCTGCAGGTGGGTGTAAGCTGGCAGAACGATGTCCGCATCCGCATCACAACGCCCGACAAACGCCCGCTGCAATTTCTCGAGCAATTCATCCATCAGATCAATCTGGTGACGGACATAAAGCCGCAGGTCCGTCGCGACCTGATCATTGCGACTGCGAGCCGTATGTAGCTTGCGCCCCGTATCGCCGATCCGAGCGATTAGCGCACTTTCAATATGCATGTGAATGTCTTCCAGCGACGGGGAATACTCCATCTTCCCCTGTTGAATCTCTTCGCTGATTTGCTTGAGCGTCGTATGAATCTGATCCCGCTCCTCGGCCGTCAACAGCCCCACTTCCGAGAGCATCTGCGAGTGTGCGATCGAACCTTGAATATCATACTGAGCCAAACGAGCATCAAACGAAATCGACTCGGTAAACAGCTCGACTCGCTTATCCGTCGGCACGGCAAATCGCCCGCCCCAGGCTTTGGTTGGTTGTGACATGAACATCAAATCCAAAGAAAATAGAACCGCAGAGGAACACAGATGGACGCGGATTTTAATGAATCGCTGACGTCATGTCGCGGAACTTCACGCATATTTAGTCCCCGACGAGTCGCCGGGGGATTCAGATCTGTGTCCATCTGCGTTGAGCTGCGGTTCAAATTCCCTGTCTCAAAATTCCAATTCTGACGATTTTGACGATCTGTCGCATCACGTCGTCGAATCCAGTTAGTGAAACTAGGAAGACTTTATTGACACCGATTCGATTCGTCGGTCTGCTGAAAATGGGCCTCTTTTGTGACTAACCCTCAAGGACGTCACGACCCACCACTTTTCAGATCGATTCAAGTTTCGGGAGTTTGACATGCGGCCACTCAATCAACAGCTCGGCGTTCAGGAGAAAACGTGGATCCGACGCCTTGCTCTGGCGTCTGCAGGCGTGTTGTTCGCCGCGATGCAGCTCAACGCCCAAGAGCCATCGAGCAAGGACGGCCCTGCTCTTAACTCACCGATGACGAAAAAATGGACGATGGTCATCCGCCCGGGAGCCCTCGATCAGAATCAGAATGTCGTCGCTCCACAACTCGTCGAATTCGAGTACGACCCCGCCAGCAACCGCCTGGTGAAAGCTCCAGAAGCTTACGCGATCGATGAATCCGCCGGGGCTGGCATCGCCATCAAGCCCGCAGACATGGTTGACGGGATGGCTGTCGCCGAATCTTCCAATCTCGTCCCGCCCTGCCCACAACCCTGCCCGAACGCCTGCTGTGCCGATAAGGCGACCGCGTCCGTCGATCCTCACACGATGGCCGAGCTCTACGACAAAATGTACGACCGCGTCGGCTTCAGTCGCACGGAATACCTCGCCAACCCGTCGTACCGCAACGAAGCGGTCATTCAGATGCTCCTCGGCAAGCCCATTCCGAAGACCATCAACAACACGACGATCAACAACGATGACGGCTTCGGCGGACTCGATTACCTGGGCGGCATCGATGGCTATCAGGGTTACCCAGGCTGGAATTTCCCGACCTCGACACAATCGGGAACGTACCTCTATCCCTTTCACAGCCCGTACTACTTGACCGAAAACTACCCCAACCTGATGCACCGCAACGTCTACAGCCCCTGGCTGTCACGCTACCCCTTCGGCAACCCAGGCCGCTATTACTACCGCTAAAGTGGAGGGGCCGCTGTGCGGGCCGTGAATGCGGCCGCATTGAGTTTACAGGTCGTATTCCAGCGTAAGTATCGAAGCGTTCGGGAGGGCGAACCTCCGTGTGAGCCGCTCCTTTGCGTTGCGAAACTTCAGCTGTGAGTTGGACTTCGATGTCCTCGACGTTTTCCGAGCCTCAGAACACCAATCCCTGTCGATTTGCTTTTGAACCGTTGCAACGCGGGACAGCGGCTCGGTCGGAGCCTCGCTCTCCCGGGCTGGCATTTGGGAATTTTGTAGCAGCTTCTGAAAAGATTCGATCACACAAAGCGGCGGACCCTACGAAGCTGAACAACGTCTTACGAACCCCCTGATCCGCATTTCGTGCCATCGGGGGCAATCAGCTCAGAATTACGGATAATCACGCTCAATAAACCCTGTCCGATCTGTCGTGCGGGCGTAAAATGATCGCATTGAAGGTTGTTCATCCACGCTGATTCCCTCTATACTCAAACAGACGAGGCAGCTGGGCGTGATACAAATTCAAGTCTCGCCGAGAGGCAAGCAGGCTCAATCCCCCTTCCCGCCTGAACTGCCCTCACTCCCTCCTCAATAAATCCCACCTTGTGACTGGAGATGATTATGCGACTGATGTCCGCTCGCACGCTAATGCTCGGCGCCCTCGCGGTGCTGTTTGGAACCACAACCACCTTTGCGGCTGGCTGGGGATCTGTAAAAGGTAAGATCGTTCTCGAAGGAGCCGTGCCTGCTCCTACTGTCGATGTTGAGATTGGTAAGGCTCCGAAGGACTCCGAAGTCTGTGCGGCCACCGCTCCGATCCTGAATGACTCTCTCGTGATCGGCAAAGATGGCGGCATCGCCAATGTTGTTGTCTATCTGGACAAGAAGCCGGCTAGCATCCACCCAGACCTGAAAGAGCCAGCAGAGAAAGAAGTCGTTTTCGACAACGTCAACTGCGTCTTCGTTCCTCACGTTCTCGTTGTTCGCACGGATCAGGCCGTGAAAGCCGTTAACTCCGACGCCTGTGGACACAACGTCAAAACGAACATGATCCGCAATAAGCCAGAAAACCAGCTGCTCGTTGCCAACGACAAAAAAGGCTACGACTTCAAGTTCAAAGCCGCTGAGATGCTGCCGATGAAAGTCGAATGCAACATCCACGCCTGGATGACGGCGTTCTGGTTCGTCATTGATCACCCTTATGCCGTCGTCACCGATGCTGAAGGCAACTTCGAAATCAAGAATCTGCCGGAAGGTGATCTCGTCCTGAAGATTTGGCAGGAACGAGCTGGCTACCTCGAGCGATCTGTGAAGGTCAGTGTCAAAGATGGCCAGGTGACTGATCTTGGCGAACTGAAATTTGCTCTTGAGAAGTTCAAGGCCAAATAAGGGCACTAGATCGAGCAACCAATTAGCCAAGATCTCTCAAGGGGTCTTGGCTTTTTTTGTTGATGCAATGTTTTTTTCACAATGTTGTTGAGATATTTTTCTTGCTTACCAGTGCACAGTACGGATTTCCGTATTCTGATACGTCTTCAGGATGACAAAGAATCAAAACTAAAATGCCTTAGTGAACGAATCGGCATTTTTCGATATTTTCGACATGGTGCAGGTTTTCCCTGATGAAGAAACACATCTTACCTCATTTGACCATGAAAAGATTCACAGAAATTCGACGAGAAATTACATAAGAACTAGTTGACCCAAGTCAAACACACCGGTATCGTAACGGAACATGGCACAAGCATCTCTTTATTCCTTTCTCTTCCTGCTCAGGAGCTTTGAACATGGATCTCCGCCGCGTCACTCACAAGCGATCCGCTTTCACATTGATCGAATTGCTGGTCGTGATCGCCATCATCGCGACTCTTGTCGCGATCCTGCTCCCCGCTGTTCAACAAGCCCGCGAAGCCGCTCGCCGCTCGACCTGCAAGAACAATCTCAAACAGCTCGCCCTGGCGATGCACAACTATCACGACGTCAACAACACATTGCCGTTGTTCGGGATTGATCGTGACTCCGGCGATACATTCTCATGGTATGCTCGAATTCTTCCCTATATTGAACAATCTGCACTATATGACACGCTCAACTTCAGCGCTCGCCCAAACAGTTGTGATGCACAAAGTCTTCCGAACCGCCCGTTTCGCACAGCTTTGATCCCAACCATGATGTGCCCGTCTGAAAATTCTGTTGTTGGGGAACAGAATGATACAGGTAATTGTTGGCAGACTCGACGTTTAAGCTACTCAGCCAATATGGGTAACTCGAACATCGGACAAGAGAATCCCAATAACTGGGATGGGGTTTGGACATACAATTTTGAAGGCGCTCCTTTCAAAATGGGGCAGTGTAAACGATTTGCCGATATCACAGACGGTTTGAGCAATACCCTGCTGATTGCTGAAGTTCCAATTAATCAAAACTCCAATGGCTGGCAGGGAGGATACGCGACACCAATCCTGGCAGCCGGTGCAGGCTTCACCACTTATCTTTCGCCAAACACGACTGCTTCAATCGATTCAGGCCGTCAATGCTGGGGAGCAAACGATGATTTTTCAGGTCGCAAGCTTCTGTGCCACAAGTTCAACACTTGGCAGTCTGCGACCTTCGCCTCGATGAGTCTCCACCAGGGTGGCGTTCAAACGGCCCTTTGTGATGGATCAGTGCGATTCGTCAGTGAGAACATCGATCTGCGAGAATGGCGAGAAGCCTCCACGACTCAAGGTGGCAAAGTCACCAGCTTCAACAACTGATTGATTTAAGAACATCCCTGACAGCGCTCCAGGAATACCTCATGCCTATTCTCAAAATCACCTTATTGTGTGTCATGTGCCTGGCGTTTGCAGGCTGTGCAAAAAAATCCGATGGGAAAGTCTCACTGACAGGAAAAGTCACTCTCGACGGAGAGCCGATTCCAGAAGGGTCGATCACTTTCATGCCAGTCAGTGCAGTCGGCACGACCAACGGTACCGAGATCAGTAATGGTTACTTCAGCGTCCGCGTGAATCCGGGCGAGCAAGCTGTCCAGATTTATGCGAACCGCCCGGACCTTAAGCATCCGGTGACTAAAGAGCTGAAGGAACGTGGCGTTGAAGAAAACCTTGAGCAGTACATTCCCGCCAAATACAACCGCCAGTCAACTCTGCGTGTGACCGTTGATAAGGACACCAAAGAGCATAATTTCGAGTTGACGTCCAAGTAATCGCCATTTTAAGGGGATCTCACTCTTGGAGTGAGATCCCTTTTTTTTGTTTTCTATTTTTATTTCTACTCTCGGAGATTGTCATGTCGCGACAGGGACTTCGAACGAAAAAACACGGCTTTACTCTTATTGAGTTGCTGGTAGTTATCGCCATTATTGCGACACTAGTCGCAATCCTGCTGCCGGCCGTTCAACAGGCGCGGGAAGCAGCTCGACGCTCGAACTGCAAAAACAATCTGAAACAACTTGGTCTGGCTGTCCACAATTACGCGGACGTCTATGACTGTATTCCGCCTCTATGGGTCGCCTCCTGGTTCGGTCATCAGGATTGGGGTGGTGGACCAAGCGGTCACATTCAGCAGACCCCTTGGACCATCTTCGTGCTCCCCTACATTGAGCAGAGTCCACTTTACGACGCCATGTTCGCGAAGATGAAAACCGGCACTCTGCCTGTTCCGTGGGCCTCCAACACCAATGGGGTCGATCCCTGGATTCGACAATACTACACTCAGCAAATTCCCGTCTTTCTCTGCCCCAGCGATCCCGCCGTTCAGGATACCGCTTACTCGAACACACAACTCAACTACAAAGCCAGTGTCGGTGACACCATCGGCGATAATAACGTCGCCTGGCACCGTGACGGGGGCGTCTTCCCGTATCGAGGCATGTTCCGCCCGATCGGGCTCGGCTGGAGTACTCCTCAAGACCTGACAGGGATCCGTGGAAACGTCTTCAAGTTCCGCGATATCACCGACGGGCTGTCAAATACGCTGATGTTTGCTGAAATGGTGAAGGACGGTCGCCCCAACGAAGTCGCGGGGGGTGTCGCTGTCGATCTCAACGTCTGGCCGCCACGTCCGTCCGCTTGCTTGGCACGTATCAATCCCGCCAATCCAAACGAACTGACCGGCACCGTGCGACCATCTTCCAGTGCTCCCGGCGCACGCGCTTGGCATCCACTGCCATTCTACATCTCAGCCGTGACGGCTCTCCCGCCGAACGGTCCGATGTGCATGTCGTACGCCAATAACGACCAGGGCTTCACCTACGCGACCCCGTCCAGCCGTCACGCGGGAGGAATCAACGTCGCGCTCGGCGATGGCAGCGTTCGCTTTATCTCTGAGAACATCCACTCAGGTGACCCTTCTGCTCAAGACCCTTCCAGCGCCTCTTATGAAGGACATCCTTACGGATCATCACCTTACGGCCTGTGGGGAAATCTTGGCTGCAAGAATGACGGAGCCGTCCTCGGCGAGTTCTAAGGTGGCATCTCTTTGCAGGAACAGGTCTTCACATTCTCGAGGGGACGAGTCAATTCGTCCCCTCGTTTCTATTCATAAAGGGCGACTATGAACCGTTTTCATTTTCTGGCAGTCGCGTTAGCGATCGGATGCTATGGCTGCAGTTCGTCTGAGGTTTCATTGGGCATTGTGGATGGGAAAGTCACAATCGATGGTAAGCCTCTGGCAAACGCGATCGTGACCTTCGTTCCGAAACAGGGTGGACGCGCTTCGCTGGGAACGACTGATGCGGATGGCAATTACCATTTGATCTATTCCACAAGGAAGGGTGCCCTCGTCGGCACTCATGATGTCACCATTCAGGTCAACCCAGAAGGCGTCGGTGCCAGCACCGAGTCCCAGGAAGCCCCCAGCATCTATGACAAACAGGGTGCAGGTGCCCCCGAAGCAGCTGACGCCAAAGCACGCTCCGATAGCCGAAAACAGCAGAAAGAAGCTGAAAAGCTGATCCCCGAGAAATACCGCAAACCGGGAGAGTTGACCGCGGAAGTCAAAACGGGAAGCAATGAGATAAATTTCGAACTCAAGTCGACTTAGTCGTGTCAGAATGGTCGAGCGTTTCGAAATTCCAAAATCGGACTGGCCATTGACTTGCTCGACTGGTCAGGCATCTTTATAGTACTCAATCCTTGCTAACCAACAAATGAGGAGGGTTTCAAAGCCTTCCTCGTTTGCATTACGAGCGGGCGTCTAGCTCAGTTGGTTAGAGCGCAGCTCTGATACAGCTGAGGTCGGTGGTTCGAGTC
>SXPC01000036.1 GCA_005778225.1 Planctomyces sp.
AGAACGCGTAATTGCAGACCACCCATCCGTCCCGCACCCCACCCCCGTGGGGGACGGATGGGTGGGTGAAGTGCCGCGGTTTCCCGTCCTGAAGGGACGATTTCTACCAGCCCAAGGTGAAACCCTGGGTTCGCGGGCACACAACATGAGTCTCCACCCTGAAGGGGTGGGTTCAGCAGTCACTTCGCTATCCCAGCCTAATTTGCTGATGATTTTCAAAAGACGTTCGTTTTACGGATGTCATCATGAGTTTTTTGTTTGAAATAGCAGATTTCAAAATGCTAAGTTGAACTGAGCGCTTGCTGTCGCAGGGTTTCCGCAGGGGCCATTGAATGTCGAACAATCCATCTAATCCAATGACGACTTGGCAGCAGATTAAGCGCCGTCGTCATGAGATTTATTCAAAAGTAATCGGTGCGTTATTTCTGGTTCCTCTTTCCTGCTATATTATTCGCTTAAGAAGCCTGCGAAGGGGCGATCCAGGCGCAATGATGAGCGACGACTCCCAGTATTATTTTTTCACGACAGCGATGACCTTTTTTGGTGTGATGATCGCCTTAGCCTGGGTTCCGCGAGAAGTTGTCGCTGATCGGCTTTATTACGGACGTCACGTTGGATTCGGTTGGCGTCTCCTACTGGCCTGGGAAGGCTGGTCCGCAGTCATCTGGGCAATCGGAATCGTAATCGCGATTCCGATTGCAATGATCTTCATATTAGCAGCGTTCGACTGATTTCGATGTCCAAGCGATACGAGCCCTCCTGGAGGCAAAATTGGTGATCGACCTGCCTTATTTGCGTCTTCTCGCGGGTGCCAGTGGCACCCGAGGGGGGCGATGGCGAGTGACATAGTCGATGCCATTGAGGCCGCATGGCGCTGGCGTCTTGTTCGCGTTGCTCACCCAGCCATGAACGGCTGGGCCACCCGACCGCAAGTCACCCAGGATTCCACTTTGGGCTGACAGATGACGGCCCTTCAGGCCTCAGAACAAGATGCGTTAAGTCATCTTTGCCAATCACGAAACCACCGGCAGCAGTGCCAGCGACGCCTTCTTCAACCCGGCCCGCTCGACCTTTGCGGTCACTGGCTGGCCTTCTTCGTACTGGTCCAGGTACTGATAGAAAACGTTCCGCTGGCGGGGGATGTAGCCCAGGTCGATGATGCAGCGGCGGATTGTTTCTTCGGTCAGGTGATAGACGGTCCCGGCCTGGGAGACGACGTTTTCTTCGATCATCAGGCTCCCCATGTCGTTGGCTCCGAAGAGGAGGGCGAGCTGGCCGATTTTTTCTCCCTGCGTCACCCAGCTTGACTGGATGTTCGGGATGTTGTCGAGGTACAGACGGGCGACCGCCTGTGTCTTGAGATACTCAAATGCACCGGCCGGCGGAATGTGAGACATGTCGGTGTGATCGGGCTGGAAGGTCCAGCAGATGAACGCGGTGAAGCCGCCGGTTTCGTCCTGCAGTTGTCGCAGGCGATCAAGGTGTTCGATCCGCTCGGCCAGCGTTTCGACGTGGCCAAACATCATGGTCGCGGTCGACTTGCCACCCATCTTGTGCCAGACCCGATGGACGTTCAGCCAATCATCGGTCAGCACTTTGCCACGCGTAATTTCCTTGCGGACCCGATCAACCAGAATCTCGCCGCCACCTCCCGGGAGGGAACCGAGACCCGCGTCTTTGAGACGCTGCAAGACCGTCTCCAGCGGTAGCTTGGCGATCTTTGTGAAGTGGTGAATCTCGGGGGGCGAGAAGCCATGGACGTTGAAGCCGGGGAACTCGGCTTTGATATCGCGGAGCATCTCTTCGTACCACTCGAGCGTCAGCTTGGGATGCAGTCCCCCTTGGAGGAGAATCTGTTCGCCCCCCAGTTCGATCGTTTCGCGGATCTTCTGATGCAGTTCCTCTTTGGAGAGGACATACACATCTGGATCATTTGGCTTGCGATAAAACGCACAGAAATCACAGATCGCCGTGCAGGCGTTCGTGTAGTTGATGTTGCGATCGATGTTGTACGTGCGAAAGGGCTCGGGATGCAGGCGCATCGTGACGGCGTTGGCAGCCTGACCGATGGCGGTCAGGTCGTGAGACTCCAGCAGCTGCAAGCCTTCTTCGGGAGTCAGTCGCGCGCCGTCAGCGGCTCGTTGCAGCAGCGAATCGATAGGGGGATTGACCTTGGTGATCATGTCGGTGTGTTTCTGCCAGATGGGCTTCCAGATTGGTAACCAGTTCGTGATACAACGCGAGACCATGACGCTCTGCCGAGCCGAGCGTGAAATGCAGATGTTTTCCAAGATAGGTTTCGATGGTGCTGACGGGAAGCTTCAGCAGCGGTGATTCACGCTGGGAAATCTCGTGAATCCGTGAAACGCCCAGATCGCGGGCCGCTGACAACGTCTTCGAGAGGTCTGCCTCATCGACACGTCGCTCCCGGGCAACCCACATCGCGAAGACAAACGGCAGCCCCGTCCAGCGGAACCACTCGTCCCCCAGATCCCAGACATCGTGAAATGTTTCCGTCGGGTCGAACATCGCCCGATCGCCGATCATCAGGATCGCATCCGCGTTGACCTCTTCGGTCGATTGATGCAATGGAAACGGCACCCGCTCCGGCAGGACACCATAACGCTCGAATAGCATCACTCGCGAAAGCATCGCACTCGTCCGCGACCCTTCATCCAGGGCCAGCGTCTTGATGTCTCCGAAGGGAACTCGCGTGTACAGTTTCACGCTGAGCACCGGGCCTCGAGCCGCGACGCAGGCGTCGGACACGATGGCGTAGTCATCCCCACGCAGGTATTCCACCGAAGGAATGAGGGCGACATCCAGTTCACCATTCTTCAACTGATCAGCCAGACGTGAGGGGTAATCCAATGTCAGCACACTAGCAGACAGTCGCCCAGAAAGCCCTTCAATGAGCGGTTTGGAATTCAGGTAACTCACTGCCCCGATCCGTGGGGCCGCTTTGTCGCGGGGCATTCGTTTGCTCATAGAGATCATGGCATCACACTCACTACAATCAGAAGGGGCATTATAGGCCCACCGCAAGGGAGTACAAGCGGAATCAATTTCCGCGTCAGCCCATATGCACCTTCTCTTAATCAACCGTAATTCACTCCCGTACGTAACAGCCAAGAGACTGGAACGCAGAGGGAACAGAGTTGAGCAGAGGTCGCAGAGGAAAGCCGGAATTGATAACGCTAAGGCGCGAAGACGCAAATTAAAGAAAATCCAAGATTTTCCTGATACTTCTAACCTTTGCGTCGTTGCGCCTTCGCGTTAATAAATCTTCTCCGCGATCTCTGCTCCCCTCCGCGTGCTCTGCGTTCCAGTCTCCTTTCCCCCTCTTCTGCCCCCGTTTTCCCGTTGCCCATCCCCCATCCCTTGAACGAACAGGACCCGACTCGTCATCATGGTAGCGCACTCAAGTTCGTCGAAGAAAGCACTCCATGAAGATTGCCATCGTTGGCCTCGGGACGGTCGGTTCCGGCGTTGCCCAGATTCTCACCACTCACAAAGCCCGTACCGCTGCCCGGACTGGCACCAATATCGACATCGTGCATGCCGTTGTGCGTGATCTGAAAAAACCACGCGACTGCGACCTCCCATCCAGCATCGTCACTGACGACCTTGCCGTGCTCAATGATCCTGCCATCGACACCGTTGTCGAACTCATCGGCGGCACCACGATCGCCCGCGACGTCGTCCTGACGGCTCTCAAGAACGGCAAGAACGTCGTCACCGCCAACAAAGCACTCCTCTGCGTTCACGGCGACGAAGTCTTCCGCACCGCCCGCGAACTTGGCAGGACGGTCTGTTTCGAAGCCGCCGTCGCCGGGGGCGTTCCGATCATCGAAGCCGTCGGCCAGTCCCTCGCCTCCAACCAGGTCACCTCGCTGGAAGGGATCCTCAACGGCACTTGTAACTTCATCCTGACCGAGATGTTCCTCAAGGAGAAAACCTACAACGACGCCGTCCGCCTCGCCCAGGAAAAAGGCTACGCTGAAGCTGACCCCACGATGGACGTCGCTGGCACCGATGCTGCTCAAAAACTGACGGTCCTCGTCCGACTCGCGTTCGGCCTGCGGATCTCGACCGACGATTTCCTCGTCAAAGGGATCGATTCACTCACGCTGACCGACCTCCAGCAAGCTGCTCACCTGGGGTATCGCGTCAAGCTCCTCTGTACCGCCAAACTGCACGGCGACAAGCTCGAACTTCACTGCCAGCCAACCTTCATCCGCAGAGAGCAACCGCTCGCGGACGTCGATGATGCCTACAACATGATCGAACTCCACGGCGACGCCGTCGGCAAAACCTGGTTCTCCGGCATGGGGGCAGGACAGATGCCGACCGCGTCTGCGGTCGTCGCGGACATCATCAGTTTGGCCGTCGGCCGCGCCCAACTGACCTTCCCGCGATTGACCCTGCTGGAAGAATCAACCGGCATCACGATCCTTCCCAAAGAAGAGATCCAGCGCCGCTTCTATCTACGATTCTCCGCCCTCGATAAACCGGGGACCCTGTCTCGCATCGCCAACGTCCTCGGCGAACACAAAATCAGCATCTCGTCGCTCATCCAGCACGACGAAACCCTCGGCCCCCCAACCCCGTCCACCGACGACGAATCCTACGTCCCGATGGTCATCATCACCCACCTCGCCACCGAAGGCCAAATGCTCGCCGCCGACAAAGACCTCGCGAAACTCAAGTGCTTAGCCCCGCCGCACGTGAGGTTGCCGATCCGGGATTGAAACGCTTCGATCCTTCTCCCCCGGGGAGAAGGTGGCCGAGTCTTCGAGGTCGGATGAGGGAACTCTGCGAAGTTGATACAACACGAATTTGAAAAAGACCAAGTGGCACAGACTTTAGTCTGTGCGATTCGATTGACAGGTTCTCACAGACGAAAGTCTGTGCCACTGATTAACCCTTATGCCCACCTTCTACCTCATCGCAGGCCCCAACGGCGCCGGCAAAACAACATTCGCCAAGACGTTCTTGCCTCGCTACGCCAACTGCCCGCGTTTCCTGAACGCCGACCTGATCGCAGCGGGGCTTTCGCCGTTTGATCCTGATAAAGTCGCCGTTCGCGCAGGCCGCCTGCTTCTGGAACAGATGCATTCGATGATCGAGCAGAAAGAAACCTTCGCTGTCGAAACGACCCTTTCTGGTCGAAGTTACCTCAAGCTGATACAGACAATGAAAGAAGACGGATACCGATTCGTGCTCTTCTACCTCTGGATCTCCTCGCCCGAGATGGCGATCGCGAGAGTGGCCCAGCGAGTCAGGCAAGGTGGCCACAACATTCCTGAAAAAGTCATCCGACGTCGCTACTCGGCTGGCCTTCAAAATCTCTTCGATACCTACAAAGACCTTGCCGACGACTGGTTTTTGCTGGACAATAGAAAGATACCGCCACAATTGATTGCCGCCAGCGAAGCCGGGCAGACTCAAATCCTCGACCATGTGACCTATGATCGCCTCCAGCACTCCACTCCCAATTAACGCCACCATCGCCCTCGAAGCGCTCGCAACCGCTCAACGCAACCTCCTCGCCGACGCCAAACTCCACGGCTACAAACTCGTCGTCGAAGTGGACGGCAAGATTGTCGAACTGGCAGCCGAAGAGATTGAAGCCCTGCAAGACAATCCTTCGAACTCGAGTACCATCCTTTCGTAAGTGAACATCAACATGGTTGCTCTCATTATTGATCCTGACTACCAAGAGATGCTGATCCAGCAACGACAGGAAACCGGAGCCGACCGCTGGGACGAAGTCTGGGAAGGAGTTTACGTCATGTCGCCGGGGCCGAATGAAGAGCATCAGGATTTTGTTGCAGAGCTCGTTTTCATTCTTAAGACTGTGGTTCCAAGAAAAATCGGCCGCGTTTATCCCGGCATCAATGTTTCGGATCGCTTCGACTGGACCAAAAATTATCGTGGCCCGGATGTTGCCGTTTATTACAGTGACAACCCTGCCGAGAACCACGACACCTTCATACTCGGCGGCCCTGATCTCGCGATCGAGATCGTCTCTCCTTACGACCGCACCCGTGAAAAACTCGACTTCTACTCCAAGGTCAACACCCGCGAACTCCTCATCATCGACCGCGATCCCTGGAAGCTCGAACTCTATCGCCTGACCGACGGCAAGCTCACTCTCGTTGCTGACGTCAAGCCCGACGATTCCGCCTTTCAGACCACCTCTATCCCGCTCTCCTGGCAACTACTCTCTGGCAAGGACAGACCGCAGATCAAAATCAATAGCCCGACCGGTCAAGAATGGATGATCTGACCTCCGTGTCCTCTGTGCCCTCCGTGGTGAAATTCTTCCCAGATTTCAGTACGATAAGCTGGTCACTTGAAAGGACACCGACATGACAGCTCCCGCCTGGAAACAGCCTCTGATTGATCTTTACCTTGAACGTGCCCTCCTACGTGGCGATTTCACTCTCGCCTCCGGCAAGAAGTCGAACTTCTTTCTCGACAGCAAGCAGGTCACCCTGCACGCCCGCGGACTCGACCTCATCTCCCGAGCCATGCTCGAAGCGGTCAGTGATCTCCAGTACGACGCCGTCGGCGGCCTGACCATCGGGGCTGACCCCATCGTCTCCGGCATGGTCGCTCTCGCGGCTTCCTCTCAGCCCGACCTCGTCGGCTTCATTGTCCGCAAAGAAACCAAAGACCACGGCACTCAGAAGTTCATTGAAGGCCCCGTTAAAAAAGGGGATAAGGTCCTCATCGTCGAAGACGTCGTCACCACTGGCGGGTCTGCGTTGAAAGCCGTCGACCGCATCCAGGAATTCGGCTGCGAAGTCATCTGCGTCGTCGGCATCTGCGACCGCTTGGAAGGAGGAGCCGCCGCCTTCGAAGCCCGCAACCTCCCGTTCCGTGCCCTGATCACGATCGATGACCTCGGCGTGCCGAGGAATCCGAACTGAGGACGTTCTGATTCCACGTATCATGCAACGCCGTCACGATTTGTCATGGCAAATTCCACACATGTAGGGTCCGCTGTGCGGACCGTCAATCGACGTTCAATCCTGATTGCGGCGTGTTCAGGCTGATGGCAAGACACAGGGATTTTTTCTCACAATACCGCGTATTCACGGTCCGCACAGCGGACCCTACAGGTGACTCATACCGTCTGATTCTCGCCATAAAATCATGGACGGTATGTATGGGACGATTTTACTCGTCTCGTCTCGTCTCCTCACCTCGCCAGACTTCGCACCACCAGCACAAACACAATCAACGAGGCCAGCAGCCCTGAGATAAACAACAACGCCGCGGCAACGATTTCGTTGGGCTTCTTGATGTCTTTTGAAACATCCGTCAGCGTGATCTCATGCATGTTCCCGCGATCAAACCCCTCCGGCAGCACGGATGCCGGTAGCGTCGCCAGGATCGCTTCCCGAATTGCCAGAAACTGCTCCGGCTCACACATCAACTGATAACGGTGCCCGGTGTGATCAACGACAAACAATGTCGCGTCGTCGTCGTCTTCCTTTGCGTCATCGTGAGTTGACGTCGTCGCGGTCATTTCGTTCAGAATCTTTCTCAATCTCAGAGGCGACGAAGTCGCGACACGTCTGCTGTTAACACAGAACCTACCCGCCAGCAGTCCTGACACTCAGGTAACATCTTTTCGCTTAGCTCCTTCAACAATGGCTTCTGCGATCGTCGCCCCCGCATAGAGAATCGCTCCTGCGATGAGAACAGTGCTATGGGGGGAGCTAAGCACGATTTGCAGGGTTCCAAGTGCCAAAAACATAACTCCAAGAATCAATCCCACTGTTCTCACGCGGCAGATCTCCCAAGAGCCCTATGAATTGATGATCACGCCATTGTACGCAAAACTCTCAGCCCTGGACCACCGAATTTTCCAGGGTGCCCAGGCCGGTGATCGAGATGCGGACGATGTCGCCGGGGTTTAACGTGAAGTTGTCGGGGGGGATGATGCCGGTGCCGGTGAGGAGGGCGGCTCCGTGGGGAAAGTCGAGTTCGCGGCCCAGCCACTGGGCGAGGTCTTCGAATTTGCGGACGATCTGGCCGAGGTTGGTTTCGCCGGTGAAGACGTCCTTGCCGTTGCGCTGGATCGTCAAGTGGATCAATGTTTTCGGAAGATCGAGTGGGCCGTCAGCGAGAAGAATGTTGGGGCCGATGGCGCAGGACTGGTTGTAGACCTTGGCTTGCGGCAGGTAGAGCGGGTTCTCGCCTTCGATGTCTCGCGAGGACATGTCGTTGCCGATGGAGTAGCCTTTGATGTTCATCTTGGGATCGAGGATCAGGACGAACTCCGGCTCCGGGACGGACCAGGTGGCATCTTTACGGATGCGGACAGGGACGCCGGGGCCGACGACGCGGGTCGGGGTCGATTTGAAGAAGATCTCCGGGCGGTCGGCGGTGTAGACGTGGGCGTAATGGTCGGCTCCCGATTTGGATTCTTCCATGCGGGCAACCTGGCTGCGTTTATAGGTCACGCCGGCGGCCCAGACTTCCTGGGAATCGATGGGGGCCAGGAAACTAATAATATCGAGGGAAACGGGGGCGATGGTGGCATCGATGAGCGATTTCGCGAAATCAGCGGGCGAATCGCTGTGAAGAATATCACTGAGACGCAGGGTTCCCTCTGACGTGGTCATGTTGAGGGCTTGGACAGAGGATTCGCCGACGATGACGACGTGTTGTGTCTGGTTGGGGAAGAGGACTTTGGCGAGACGCATGGGAGTACCTTCGCAGGGGGTTTGCGCGAATGTGGGTCGATTGATGGTCCGCACAGCGGACTCTACGGGTGCAAAGGCATGCTAACAAATTTGAGGGGTTGGATGCGGATGTCGGGGGGATTTCGGGCGCAGGAAGTTGGGATTTTGTCGAGGGGAGCGGAGGGTTTAGAACGGTGACTTGTAATGTTGACATCCGTTTCCGGGGAGCTGTCTGCTTCGTCTAGGCAGAAAAAAGATGTTGAGATAAAGTCCGCTCTCTTTGGGCCAAAAACACGCGCAGGAAGCCGTGGTTCTGGTCCGAAAATCACGTCCAGGTTGCTTTTCGCGAATCCGCGGAAGGCCAGTTCATCAGGATGATGAAGGAACGACCGACCATGGCCTCTGCCTCCCCCTCTGCACGAATGTTGTTAGCAGGCATGCTGCTGCTGTCAACAGGCTGCAGCACGATTGCCCACTATGCGGACCCGTATCAGTGGCGCAAACTCAACCGTGGTGCGGATTACGGACGCGATTCTTACAATTTTTCCATCCCTGAACCGAAATTGGAAACGCCAACGGTCAAGCCCGCACGAAACATCGCGCTGGATCTGCCCAACAGCTGCTCGTTGATTCCGGTCAGTACGATGCACGACTAATACCCGACTTTCGAGACGCCTTTTTCGGTAACTGTTTCCATCTCGAAGACTGTTCAAGGACGATTGACCATGCGATACGGACGTCGCGCGACTGCCTTTTCTACGACTGCTGTCAGTTGGGTTTGCGTTCTGTGTGGCGCGGTGACTGCTGCCTGGTTATTCGACCTGATCCCGCATCGCAAGCCGATGGCTGTCGAAACACAAGAGACGGCCCTGACGACCGAGTCGCCTGCTGTCGACTTCAATCCCGAATTGCAGCAGAGCCAGTCTGAGCCCATGCCCATGGCTACCTCGGAACCGGCGAATGTCGCCGTCAATCTGGATGAGTTGTTTATCCCCGCGACTTTGGGGCAAGCCGAACAAAGTGAACCGGTTCAGGCAGAGGGTGTCGTTGAGATCGCCTTTGATCAGCCGGCTGCGATTAAGAATACCCAATCGTCAATGACGACATTGACCGAAGACCAGACCTCGCCCGCTCACCCGATGCACAATGAGCCAGCTTTCGGTTCTTCGATGGTCGCCTCCCATCAACAACAAGCTTCCGAGCCGACGGCACAAGATCCTTTTGCTGCCTACGAAGCCAAGCAACGCAAGTTCGAGTTTGTGGCTGCCCAGGGCCAGGGTGCTCCTGCTCAGCCCGCTCCTCGCAACGAAGCCGGCTGGAACCAGCTTGATGAGACGGCTGTTTCCAACATGACGATGAAGTCAACTCCTGATGCGGCTTTCCTGCAGACAGCCAGCCGAGGCGGAGATGGATTTTCGTCACCAGCTGCTGCGAGCTCGGTGGCGACGTTTCAGCCTGCCAATCCCCATTCTGGACAATTTCAACTGGCGGCAGCCAATCCTGCTGAAGTCGATGGCTATTCAGAAAAGCCTGGTCAAACCCCGAACGTGAACACTCGCACGCTGACGTTCAATCCCGAGCGAGATCACGTTCAACTGCTGGCTGATCCTTATCGCGGAGGCGCGACAGCCCAACTTATTCAAGCTGATGCGGATGCCAGTGGAATTCAGCAGACCGGTTTTTCTCAGCCTGCCAATCCACAGCCATCGTTTGGAAATTCCTCGATGATGTCGAGCGAATCTCGCTTCTCGACGACTGCCCCTGGCCTGCCGAAGGAAGTTCCGACTCAGACACAGCTGATGGAAAAAGTCCTTGGTGTTCCTGGCAGCAAAGAAGCACCTGTCGATGAAATGATGAGTCGCAAGACGCCGCAGGAAGAAGTTCAACGTCTGCGAACGCTGTCTGAGCTGTATTGGTCGACGCCACAGTCTCGTCCTGATGTTCAGAAGGAAATCGACGAACTGTCTCGCAAGATTTACTTCTCACCTGCCGTGCACTACATGGCTCCTTACACGGTTCAACAGGGTGACATTCTGCAGACAGTCGCCAAGACGTATAATGTTCCCTGGCAGTACCTGGCACGTCTGAACCGCGTCACACCTGAGAAGGTGCGAGCAGGTGCAGGCCTGAAAGTGATCAAGGGGCCATTCTCAGCCATCGTCGATCTGAGCGACTACGAGCTGATCATTCACGCTCATGGCTATTATGTTTGTCGCTTCCCGGTCGCAACAGGTAAGAATGACAGCACTCCGACAGGGACATTCTCTGTGATCAACAAAGAAGTCAATCCAACTTACTATGGTCCGGAAGGCGTCGTTGCAGCGGATGACCCAGCCAATCCGCTGGGCGAGCGATGGATCGACCTGGGGAACAGCATTGGGATCCATGGCACGATTGATCCGGATTCCATCGGCAAGGCGATGTCGAAAGGCTGCATCCGACTGACGAATGAGCATGTCTCGATTGTGTATGACCTGCTGGGCGTGGGGTCGGAAGTCACGATCGTACCGTAATCGCAACTCTTTGTCAGAGTTCGGATTATGACTCCTGCCTAAATTTGAGTTCTTCCAGCGCGGGTGAAAAGTACGAGTATTCGCTGTTATTCGATACAGCTTTTGTTATGGTGGCAAATCAACATAGTTTGATAACGAATTGCGTTATCATCCCTGATTGTCCCACCTCGAAAGCTGCTCGATGGACATCCCTCCGCTTCTGATCATGGCGATCGGCATCGCAACGGTGCTGTTTCTGATTCTGGCTGCCCGCCTGAATGCATTTCTGGCGTTGCTGATCTCGGCCATCCTTGTCAGCGTCTTGTCACCTGGACTGCCAGGCGAGAAAATTGCCCGGGTCGCGATGGAGTTCGGGTCCGCGTGTGGGAAAATCGGCATCGTCATTGCGCTGGCGGCAATCATCGGGGCTGCCATGCTCGAGAGCGGGTCAGCAGATCGGATCGTCAAATTCTTCGTCAAAGTTCTCGGGCAAAAGCGGGCCCCGATTGCACTCCTGGGGACGAGCTACGTGCTCGCGATTCCCGTCTTTCTGGACACGGTGTTTTACCTGATGGTGCCTCTGGCGCGGTCTTTCTATATCTCGACGCGCAAAGACTACATGAAGTGCCTGCTGGCGATCACCGGCGGAGGCGTTTTAACGCACTGTCTGGTCCCGCCAACTCCAGGGCCTTTGCTGGCCGCTGAAATCCTCGGCGTGAATCTCGGAACGATGATCATCATGGGCATCATCGTGACGATTCCTGCGGCTGTCGCGGGCTATTTATTTGCAGCGATCGCCGGTCCGAAATTCGATATCAAGCCTGACGTCCACACGATTCAAGCTGAGATCGATGATCCCAAGCTGGCGCCGATAGTGGATGATGACAAACGACTGCCCGGGCTTTTCGTTTCGGTCCTGCCGATTTTTCTCCCCGTGTTTTTGATCGGGTTTCAATCGCTGGTCGAATCGCTGGATGATATTCCTGCTTACCGGACGCAGTTCGTCGGTTGGACGCAATCGATCGGCTTGGGAAACACGACCGACATGGTGGATGTCGTGCAGAAGGATGGCAGCACGATCCAGCAATCGACAGCTGAGGTCGCCTATGATCGTCAGATCCTGGGGTGGATCAAGTTCTTTGGCGATGCCAACTTCGCCCTGCTGTTGTCGACGGGGATTGTGATGCTGGTTTATCACGTCAAAGCGAAGCGTCCACGGGCGCATGCAGAGAAAATGGTGGAAGACGCGCTGACCTCTGGCGGGATGATTATTCTCATCACAGCTGCTGGTTCTGCCTTTGGAGCCATGTTGCGGGTTGCAGGCGTCGGACAGGCGATTGAAGCGATCTTTGTCGAGCAGCAGTTCCCCAGCGGTGCACTGATCTTTGCAGCGTTTGGATTGTCGTCGATCATTAAAATCGCCCAAGGCTCCAGCACGACGGCGATTATCATCACAGCCGGGATGATGGCGGCGATGATGCAGAATCTGGACCTCCCGTTTCACCCGGTTTACATTGCCCTCTCGATCGGTGCAGGGGCGCTCGTTGGTTCGTGGATGAATGACTCGGGTTTCTGGGTCTTCACCAAGATGGGGGGCGTGACGGAAGCTCAGGGGCTGAAGAGCTGGACGCCGTGCTTAGCGACCGTCGGGATTGCTGCGTTTCTCTCCACCCTCGTCTTCTCGCAGATCCTGCCGATGGATCTGCCGTTGCCTCCGACTGGTCCGTAAAACATCGGTGTTCTCAAAACCATAGCTGTTTTTGATTCATGCTTCTGCCTCTACAGGAAACACATCCATGCTCAAGACTCTGATGATGCGACTGACGGTGCTGATTCTCGCGGTCTCTGTTTTGACCAGTTCGACGCTGATGGCTCAGGACTCACTGAATTTCCCGACGATGGGGAAGATTGTTTCGCATGATCCTGCGATGTCGAAGGTGCTGGATGAATCGGCCAAGCTGCAGGTGATTTCGTCGGGGTATGTCTGGTCGGAAGGTCCGCTGTGGATCAATGATGATTCCAACAAGTTTGGCGGGTATCTGCTGTTTTCAGACGTCCCTCAGAACACGGTCTTCAAGTGGGTCGAAGGAGTCGGTGCCAAGCCCTGGATGAATCCGTCCGGATTTACAGGACCAGCCGGTTACAGCAAGGAATCGGGCTCGAATGGACTAACGCTCGATAACGAGGGACGCATCGTTTTCTGCGAGCATGGGGATCGACGGGTCTCTGTGCTCACCAAAGGTGGCGGGAAGATGACCTTGGCGGATATGTGTGATGGCAAGCGGTTTAACAGTCCGAACGATGTCGTCGTTGCCTCCAATGGGAATATCTACTTCACCGACCCTGCCTATGGGCTGCCTCAGGGGTTCAAAGATCCGTCACGGGAGACCTCTTATTGCGGAGTATACCTGATTCGTCCAGACCGCAGTTGTGTGCTGCTGACGGAAGAGTTCGAAGCACCGAACGGGATTGGTTTATCGCCGGATCACAAGACGCTGTATGTGGCTCAGTCAAGCGGGACGCAGCCGCTGTGGAAGGCGTTCGACATCAAAGCAGACGGCACGCTGGAGAAGAGTCGGGTCTTGCTGGCGGCCAATGAGACTGGCGTCAAACTGCCGGGTGCACCGGACGGGCTCGATGTCGCCGCCGACGGAACGATCTTCTCGTCTGGTCCTGGCGGGATCTGGATGATCTCTCCCGAAGGCAAGTTGCTGGGACGAATCGAAACCGGCGAGCATACGTCCAACTGTACCTTCGGTGGAAAAGATGGCAGCGTCCTTTATCTCACGGCGGATACCTATATTTGTCGCATCCAGACGAAGACGAAGGGGCAGCGCTGGAAGTGAATTGGTATTCGATGACCTCGCGATCCTTTCTTCGTCCTGAAGGGACGGTTTCAACCAGCCCAGGGTGAAACCCTGGGTCCATGTCGGCGACATCCACATCCCGTCCTGTCGGGACGGCTCACCGTGATTCTCAAGTTGACCCCACCCCTTCAGGGTGGGGATTTCGTTTGTGTGATCGTTAACCCAGGGTTTCACCCTGGGCTGACAGATGACGGCCCTTCAGGCCTGAGAGGGAAGGATCATTCGTTGTTGAGAGGTTGCAACGCGAGACAGCGGCTCGGACGGAGCCTCGCCCTCCCGTTCTTTTCCTGATGTCGAACTAGCAGTCGACCGGCTTCGCCGTCCGGGTTGGGGACAACCCGGACGATCCTGATTCACGGGAACAACTCGTTGGAGGCGTGATCAAACGGGAAAACGTGGTACGATGTGGGACGACATTTTCTACTCGACCATGCAGAGCTGTCTCATTTATGTCTCAATTCCCGCCGCTTGTTGAACCGCTGTCAGGTGATCCGCTTTCCCCGTCGCCCGATGGGACGCAGTTGGTGAATGAGGCACAGACGGCCTGGATTCCGGTTCGACATGGGATTCCTCGTTTTGTCCATGATGACCATCTCGATTCGTTCGGGCTTCAATGGACGACCTACGATGTTGCGCATGACGAGGAAGACCGGAAGACGTTTCAGGCGAAGACGGGGATCTCGTTGCCTGAACTTGCTGGCAAGCAGATTCTCGACGCGGGCTGTGGCGGGGGGAGATATTGCAAAGTCGTATCGGAGGCGGGCGGGATTGTGACCGGCGTGGACCATACGCGGGCGGTTGACAAGGCACTGAAGCTGTGTGCCGGGCTGCCGAACGTGCGATTGATACAAGGGGATCTGAAGCATCTGCCGTTTGCACCGGAGAGTTTCGACTTCGTCTTCTCGATTGGCGTCATGCATCATGATGCTGATACGAAGACGGTCTTTGACTCGGTCGCGAAGTTCGTCAAGCCGGGGGGACGTTACTCGGTGTGGTTGTATCGACGCAATCAGGCCTGGCAGGAATGGATCAACAATCGACTACGTGCCCGCACGACGAAGATGGACCCCAAGCAACTAGAGCCCTGGTGCAAGTTCGGCGCGACGCTCGGCGGGATTCCGGTGATCAAGCAGACGCTCAATAAAGTCGTGAACTTCAGCGCGCATCCAGATTATGAGAATCGCGTGTGTGATACGTTCGACTGGTACGCCCCGCAATACCAGTATCACCATACGGAAGAAGAGCTGTTGAGCTGGTTCAAAGAGGCGGGATTTACGGATCTGAAAGTGCTCCCGCCGGAGAAGTCAGGGAAGGTTTATCGATGGGCGTATCGGAATAATTTGTTGATCGGGAGCGGGGTGAACGTGACGGGGATCCGTGGGTAGACTCCATCGGAAGTACGAACCTCCGGGCAAACCGCTTGCCGTGCACTTGGTCGCGAGCCGACAACGCAGAGCGTTGCGAAATTCAAGCCGTGAACAGGGATTGATGGTGTCGTACTCTTCGTCCTGAAGGGACGGCTTCAACCAGCCCAGGGTGAAACCCTGGGTTAAGGAGAGCGTTGAAAGCTCACCACCCTGAAGGGGTGGGTTCATCGTGAAATGCGTGGTGATCCGTCCCTACAGGACGGGAGATTCGTTGTCATAGCGAACCCAGGATTTCATCCTGGGCTGACTGATGACGGCCCTTCAGGCCTGAGACGAAGATGATGAAGATCAACATCGAGTCGTCATCCATGTGTGCAACGAAAGAGGTGCATGGAATGGGACGTGTTAAGAACATTCGGCACGGCTGACACAGCCGTGGCACACGTTGGGCCTCTTACTGGTTTTCAGCGCGTTCTAAAGTCCAGCGCAATCCATCTTCTCTTCGGAGGGTGTAGTGGCCGAGGAGGTGTTTGCCGCGGAGATGGAGGTTCCAGCTGTCGGTGGTGCGTTGGGCGTCGAAGGTTCCCTGGTCGAAGCGGATGACGCTGCCTCGGTCACCGGAGACGGGGCCTTCGTAGTCGAGGTAGGCGGGGCGGTGGTCATCGATTTCTTCAGCCGCGACCGGGCCGCGCAGGAGTTCTTCGAACGTCGGCTCGACGAGCAGACGCCAGGTCTTGAGAACATCGCCGGCTTCGAGCATCAGATCCCAGTGAAGGGTGGGCTTGTCATGAACGAGGATGACGTAACGGGGCATGTTCGGGTTTCGCAAAGATGAAGGCACAGGGGACTGACGTCCCCCGCTCGCCTAAGAGAGTTATGATTCGTGCACCAGGCTGGAGATTTCTTCCGCGGTAAACGGAACCTGCAAGCGGGCGCCGAGTTGGCTGACGATGCGGGCGGCGGCGTGGGAGGCGAGGTGGCCGGATTGGCGCCAGGTGAGGCCGTTGGTGACGCCGTAGAGGATGCCAGCGGCGTACATGTCCCCTGCCCCGGTGGTGTCAATGGCTTTGACTTTGACGGACTCGATCGGGATAACCTGAGATTCGTGCATGAGGATGGAGCCGTCGCCGCCGAGGGTGAGTGCGACGTTTGCTGCGTGCTCATGAATGGCCTGAGCACATTCGATGGCATCGTGCTTGCCTGTCAGGCTGCGGGCTTCTTCGAGGTTACAGAAGAGGAGATCGACCGGTCCGCGGATCAGATCCCAGAACTCGTCGCGGAACAGGTTGATGAGGAACGGGTCAGAGACGGTGAGCGCGACTTTGACGTTGTTCTTCTTGGCGAGTTCGATGGCGCGGTAAGCAGCGGCTTTGGTTGATTCGCCAGTAAAGAGGTAGCCTTCGATGTAGACATATTTGGCCATCGCGATCTGGTCTTCGACGATGTCAGCTGGGCCGAGTGTCGAGGAGACGGCGAGGTTAGTGAGCATGGTGCGCTGGGCGTCGTCAGTGATGAGAATGACGCAGGTGCCGGATTGGCCGTCTGCGGGGGGGACTTCAATGTGAACCCCTCCTTCGCGCATGTCCGACAAGAAGAAGTTGCCGATGTTGTCATTTCCGGTTTTACCGACATAGACCGCTTTGCCGCCGAAGTCTGCGACTCCCATGATGGTGTTCGCTGCGGAACCGCCTGCACAGCGGGTGATTTCGATGTCCTGGAGTCCGGCGAGAACTTTCAGCTGAGTGGCTTCATCGACGAGAGTCATAATGCCTTTGTCGAAGCCGATTTTGGCGAGGACTTCTTCCGAGACGCGAGCCTGAATATCAACCAGCGAGTTACCGACACCGATGACATCGTAAACCATAGTGGAACATGCTTTCGAGAAGACAGTTAATTGGATAGGTGCAGTAGAGCAGCGGGCGAGAGGGGACGCAACCGAATGGGGTCGTGAATTGGGTAGCCCGGGTTGTCCCAACCCGGGCGTGCCGCTTCGGCACGAGAGAAACACGGGAATGGACGTCCAATGCGCGCTCGGCGTGTTTCTTGCGGCTTCGCCGTCCGGGTTGGGGACAACCCGGACTACCCGATTCAGGAAACATCGTGTTGAGAGTTACCCGATGACGCTGGTGGCGGGGGTGATCGTATCGAGGTGGAAGGCGGCGTTGACAGTGAGGACTTCGAACTTGCCGTTTTTGACTTTAAGGACGTTGATGCCGCAGTTGGATTGCTTGAGGTCTTTGGCGTCGTTGATGTTCATCCGCATGATGGTGGCGAGCAGTGCGCGGTTGACGATGTTGTGGGCGACGACGAGGAGATTCTGGCCGGCGTGTCGCTCGGAGATTCTTGAAAGTGCGGGGAGCACTCGTTCAACGACATCGACATATGATTCGCCATTTGGGTAGGGGCAGGTGCCGGGCTGGGCGAGATATTTCTGGCAGTTCTCGGCGTGGTCTCGGCGGATGATGTCCCAGGAGAGGCCTTCCCAGTCGCCGACGTCTCCTTCGATGAGTTCGTGGAGCACAAGTGGGGAAAGTTGATGGGGCTGGCAGATGATGTTTGCCGTTTCACAGGCGCGGACCATCGGGCTGCAGTAAGCGGCATCGAGCCTGGTCGACTTCAGAAAGTCGCGTGCCGCCTGGGCCTGCTGGATGCCTACCTCAGCGAGGCCTTTATTGATGCCACGCCCTTGGAGAATATAGGGCTTCATCAGGTTGGCAGCGGTGGCACCGTGGCGGAGGAGATAGATTGTTGTTGATGGGTGAGAGTCATCACTCATGGTTCGTCCTGAAGCGGCGAGAAAAAAATCGAGTATTCGTAGAAAAACACAGGCTCGTTGAGCGCAGCATAGGGGATCGAGCGGCGCCTGTCATCAACTCCGCAAAGCGATCGTCGTTATAACCGTTAAAGTTTAGCAGCCGATGCTGCTGACGGCTGGTAATTCTTGCAAGCGGCGGACGGTAAGTCGTGCACGATTCTTACAACACGCAAGTCCGGAAATCTTCTCTCAGCTTCACCAGCTTCACGCAAATCGTCGGCGGGATGTGAAGATGTAGCGGTTGTAATCAGGATGCACCCCTTACGAAAGATACCACCATCACAACCGCTACAGACTGCCATCAAAGCTGCTTTGAAGGCGGTATCAATCGTGACGATTAGCCGCCTAGTGCTTTCAAGGGCGTCCCCATCAGGTCCGATAGAACTACGCAGAGTCTGACAATCGTTCTGACTGGTTTCGCCGGACTAAGCGTCTCGTTCCTTACCACAAGTAAGGGACGTAAAGGTGATTCGATCGTCGCAGGTGACCATTGGTCAACAGAGCCTGCAAGGATCAAGTCACTGGCCGCCGCGAACCACGGAACCAATCAGAGAGAACGTAACAAGAGGTCACACGCCTGATCTCGACGATGAAGACGACCACTGGACGGTCCGCTCGCGAACACGGAGGTTCCAATGGCAGTGTCAATTTTCGGACCGACTCATGTTGTCGGTTCGCGTCGAAGATGGCCAACGAATTCCTAGGGAAGGAGACACGAAGTCATGACCATGTTCAAGTCTATCTTGACGATGGCCGCTGTCCTGGCAATGAGCATCCAGGCACAAGCTGGTCTGTTTGGCAACCACGGATGTGGTGCCGAGAAATCTTGCGGTTGTAGCGATGACTGTGCACCAGCTTGCTGTAAGCCAGTCATTGTTCGTCCTTGCGGACCGAACATCTACACCTACCAACGAGCTTGCTCAAACATCAAGCCACCTTGCTGCGACAACGGTTGCCCAGCAACCTGCTGTACCCCAGCAAACAAGTGCTGCACCGACCCAGGTTGTGCTGCACCAGCTGATCCATGCTGCGAAGACCCAGGTTGTGCAGCACCTTGCGACCCAGGTTGCGAGGCTCCATGCGATCCAGCTTGTGCTGCTCCTTGCGAACCAGCCTGTGCTGCACCAGTGTGTGCACCAAGCTGCCACAAGGGACTGTGCGGCGGTAAGAAGTGGTTCAAGGGTGGCCTGTTCAAGAAATTCGGACATGGACTCGGACACGGCTGCGGTAACGACTGCTGTGAAGACCCATGCTGCGAAGATCCAGGTTGTGCAGCTCCTGCTGCTCCTTGCTGCGAAGATCCAGGCTGTGCCGCTCCATGCGACCCAGCTTGTGCTGCTCCTGCCGCTTGCGGCGACGAGTGCGTCGACAGCTGCTGCGAAGATCCATGTGCAAAATATGATCCTTGCAAACTTGCTTGCCTGATCTACGAATCTCAAACCGCTTGCTATGCAAAAGACCGTGCTAAAGCCATCGACAAAATCGGTGACAAGTACAACTGCAAATGCAATCCAGAGATCATCACTGCTTTCGTCTATGCTCTGAACGATGCTGACCACCGCGTCCGTCGTCAAGCTGCTGACGAAATCGGCGATCAGACCCGCAAGTACGGCTGCTGCTGCACTCCAGAAGTTGTTTCTGCACTGACTTGCACCCTGGCTGACTGCGATCGTAGTGTTCGCCGCCAAGCTGAGCGTGCTCTGAAACTGTGCGGTTATGACATCGTCGACGGCTGCTGCGAAGAAACCTGCTGCGAAGAGCCAGCCTGTGCTGCTCCTTGCGATCCAGCTTGTGCTGCCCCAGCTGCTGGATGCAACGCTTCTTACTTCCCAGCTCGTCTGCACAACTCATCAGTTGCTCAACCAGTTGCTTCTCAAAGCAGCCTGAGCAACCTGTTCGGTATGGCCAACTAGTTAACACCTGAGTCGCGACTTGTAAAAGAAGCGATTCAATAAGAATTCGTTGTCTCCGAAACCCTTTGAGGCTTGTCCTCAAAGGGTTTTTTTTGTTGTTGGGTACTCAGCTTCTCCTCGTCCTGAAGGAACGAGTTCTACCAGCCCAGGATGAAATCACGGGTTAAGGAGAATGTTGAAAGAGCATTGCCCTAAAGGGGTGGGTTCATCGTGGGATTCATGGTGAGCCGTCCCTACATGACGGAAGAGATTTCTTGACCATCGCTAACCCAGGATTTCATCCTGGGATGACTGATGACGGCCCTTCAGGCCTCAGAAGAAGATGTGTAAATCGACATCGAGTCGTCATCAAAGTTTGCAACGCGGAATTGCGATTCAGACGGGGCCTCGCCCTCTCGGCATGCGTCTCTAGAAATCAAACATTCAAATTGTCCAACTACTATTTGAGTTCGACAAATGAAGTTCTGGCCGATCTTCGCCGGGAAGCATCTGCCAATTCAATGGGATTGTTTCGGTGGACACAAAGCCGCCATCGCCTGCTGATGTTTTTCCAGCCAGAACAAGCGATCGTCCATCATGCCGATAAAGCTCGAACTCCCACGGCTGTCGATTCAGGATGAGAAGTTCTTTTGTCTTGACGCTGGCATAGAAATCAATTTTCTCAAACGTGCGATCGCCCTTTGATACAATCTCAATCGCGAGGTCTGGACCGCCGAGCATGAATGTTTTCCGGTCTTCTGCCGGATTGCCTTTCAAGTAAACAGCAACATCAGGCACTCGGAAGTTGAATGTCCAATTCTCACGATCGGAGACATTCAGGCCCGCATAGATGCGATCACCCTTTTGCCGTAGTTCACGAAGTACCCCTGCAATTTCAAGTGCTAAATACTGATGTTCGTTATTCGCAATTGGCGACATCATGTAAACGCCCTCCCAAACCTCGTCATATCGATCTGATCCATTCTCCTGACGCTCACGGATCAGCCGTTCTTCCAGCATCGAGTCGTTGATCATCGCTACCATTTCAGTTCCTCCACATCACTATTCTAAAGCAGACTCAAATGGACTGAATACACGCTTTGTGTGAAATTACGTCGCTGCGGAAAATCTTTCAGACGCTAATCGACGTTGTAACGACCGCCTTGTTCCCACTACACTCAAGTCACTCTCGATGGCGCTTGTTACTCTAACGTAAAAACTTACATGATCACTGTTCAGATCGTAATCATTCTCATTCTGTTAACGCTGAATGCTTTTTTCGCTCTTTCTGAACTGGCGATTGTTTCGGCCAGCAAGCATTTGCTCAGACAACTGGCCAAACAAGGCAAGCTTGCCGCTCAGACTGCGCTTGGGCTGGCGGAAGATTCCGGGAAATTTCTGTCGACGGTTCAGGTCGGAATTACGCTCGTTGGAACATTGGCGGGTGCGTATGGCGGAGCCGAGATCACGGACGAACTTGGGCCGATCCTCAATAACGTCACCTGGATTCACCCCTACGGAAATACGGTCGCGATGACGCTGGTTGTCATCGGGATCACCTATATGTCTGTCGTGTTTGGAGAGCTCATTCCCAAACAGCTGGCGCTCCGCTACTCCGAATCGCTGGCGATGATTGTCGCGCCGCCGATGAAAGTTCTCTCGATGCTGGCCAGCCCCGTCGTCATTGGACTGGATTACTCGGCACGCTTCTTCTTTTTCGTCCTGCGAATTCCGCCGATCTCTGAATCGGTGACGGAAGCGGAAGTCAAAGCCGTCTTAGCCGAAGGGGAAGCCAGCGGGGCGATTGAGAAGTCGGAACACCAGATGTTTCAGCGGATCATTCGACTGGGTGATCGCGATCTGCGTTCGATCATGACTCACCGCACTGAGGTGACATTTCTGTACGATGATGACACCATTGATATGACCATGCAGAAGATTCGGGATCAGGACCACGGACGCTACCCGGTCATTGAGCGATCAACCGGGCACGTGATTGGCTTGCTCGTTGCAAAACAACTTCTCGAAGCCGCTTTGACCACCCCTGATCTTCCGTCGTTTAAAGACTTCATTCGTCCTGTCATCATGCTGCCCGAGACCGTCGGCTGTCTGGCTGCGCTCGAGCACTTCAAGACCGCAGCGACTCACTTGATTGTGGTCCTCGATGAATATGGCGATCACGTTGGGATCGTGACCGATTCCGATGTCCTGGAAGCCATCGTTGGAACCCTTCCTTCCAACTACGATGCGGACGACGAGCCCCTGATTGTCCAACGTGCAGACGGTTCATGGCTGGTGGACGGGTCGACATCGATTCACGAAATTCACCTGACCATTGGACTGGAAGAAATCAGCGCGGAAAGCGATTACGAAACGATCGCTGGCTTCCTGCTGCATTCCCTGGAAAAAGCCCCACAAGTCGGTGATTTCTTCGAGCGATACGGCTATCGTTTTGAGGTCGTCGACCTCGATAATCGACGCATCGACAAGATCCTGATCGCCCAGATTCCGGAGCCAACGGAGACTTGATGGACGATCGGATCTGACATCGATTCCTGCCGATCTGTGGTTGTCTCTTTTCAGCTTGGATTGGTCCTGCTTATAATTCTGGCCTGTTGATCAAATTGTTATTTTCGCAGAACCACGAATACTCATGTCCACAGCCAATCTGCCTATGACGCCTGCCATTCCCCCAGATGCACCGGAACCCGAAGATTCGTCTCGTGTCCCGCGTAAGAAGGGTGTGCCCGAGGGGTTGTGGATTCTCTGCCCGGCCTGTAGTAAGACAGTTTACCGCAAGCGGATGGAGCAGGGACTTTACCTGTGCCCTGAATGCCAGCACCACTTTATCGTGCCCGGACGCGTTCGCATTTCGCAGCTGATCGACGAAGGGACGTTCGAAGAATGGTTTACCAATCTGCTGCCGTCCGACCCGCTCGAATTTTCAGACAGCAAGCCCTATAAAGAGCGGCTCGTCGCCGAGCAGAAGAAGACAGGACTGACGGAAGCCTGTATCGTCGGCAAGGGTTACCTGCGCGGACGTCCGCTGGTCTTTGGTCTGACTGACTCCGCCTTCATCATGGGAAGTATGGGATCAGTCGTCGGCGAGAAGCTGACACGCGCGATTGAAGAAGCAACTCGACTCAAGCTGCCACTGGTGATCGTCTCCGGTTCTGGCGGCGGTGCTCGGATGCACGAGGGAATTCTCTCGCTGATGCAGATGGGTAAGGTCTCGATGGCGCTCGGTGAGTTCCATAAAGAAGGCGGATTGTTCATCTCTATTCTGACCAACCCGACGATGGGTGGTGTCGCTGCTTCCTTTGCATCGCTGGGTGATATCACGATTGCAGAGCCCAAGGCGCTCGTTGGCTTTGCAGGGCCTCGCGTGGTCCAGGCGACCGTTAAGAAGCCTCTGCCGGAGAATTTCCAGACGAGCGAATTCTTGCTGGAACACGGCTTCGTCGATCGCATCGTCGCGCGTCCCGACTTGCGGATGGAGATCTCACGTATCATCGACTACTGCACGAAGTAATTTTTGTGTGGCACGGCCGTGTCGGCCGTGGGCTTTTTGTTTCGGTGCGTCATATACACTCGACACGGCTGACACAGCCGTGGCACACCGGACGTGTTACACCGACAACAGAAGAAATATTCCTGTTGATAGTACGCCGCCTGCTAGAGCGATTCCGCTTAGAAGTCGCAACCATGCCATCGCCTGCCAGTTGACCAACAGCGCGATTCCCGCGATGACGACGCCGGCAACGGGAATCCAGCAGATGAAAAATGCTGCCAGCGCGAGAAGCACCTGAAACACCGAGATGTGTTCTTTCAGATAGCGTCCACGGGCTTCGACGGGGAATGCACTGAAGTCCTCCAGCGGGATCAGCGGCTTGAACGTCCGACGACATTTCGGACAGCTGATGAACAGAGTTGCCTTGGTATGCAGCGGCAGCACGAAGAGGAACAGGACCTGATCGACCATCGCGTAGCTCTGACTGTCGACATTCTCAGTCAGGCAAGCCGGACAATGCAGCGGGATCGTCGGTCCGAGTTTCTTCTCAGACGTCGCGTGGATCAGCATAAAGAATGGAAATTAGAAAATGGGAATTGGAAATTAGCCAGAGGGCATTACGGTTCTATCGGGCTTCGATGGCGACCGCGAGTGGGCGCAGGACTTGTTGCGCGATGTGACTGGATAAGAGTCGCTCGCTGTGGGCGCGGAGTTCCGAGAGGGTCTGGATGTAAGAGCCTTCGAGGGCCAGGCTGCCGTACTGACGGACGGTGAAATAGACGCTGATCGGGTCTTCGTTGAACTCGCGTCGACGGACCTGATTGGCGTTTGTGCGTGTCTCGACAACCATCCTCGCCTGTTTGCGACATCCTTCTTCCAGACTGATCGTCACTTGTGGCTCGTAGTTGAGGATGGTCGCATGCGGGATGCTGAGCATTGCCTCGACCATCGGGCTCATGCCAAGTGCTTCAGCGACGACCTCATCGTGATTGCCTTTATACAGGAAGTCGAATCCCACCAGGAAATCGAGCGCTTCACAATCCAGCGGGCTGACGGAGAGCATATACGGTACGAGTTCGAGAACGAGCTTGTGTTGTGAAAACGCGGTATCGACATCGGGTGGATTCACGTAACCACTGCAGATTCTTTTCGACTCCAGCGACAGCCAGCGGTAGGTGTTGCCATCTTTATCTTCTTCGAGAACGAAGTCACCGTTTTCTCGGGTATAGAAGTTACGCATCGTGGGATACGCTTTCTGAACGCGCTCGAAGAAATTCAGGATCGTCTCGCGAGAGGTCGGCAGCGACATCTCCGTATTGAGGTTCATGTTGACGAAGAAATCATCAGACAGTTGATAGAGAGGATCGACCATGGAAGCCCTTTATGTTGTGCCTGAAAGTCGTCTGACCAATTCAACAGTGACGTGAACGGCGAAGAACAAATGCTTGATCTTCAACGACCGTCGTGAGACTTCATCATAGATCACGATGATGATGAATGAGTTTATGGAATTCTGTTTTCATGACGTCGAACTCAAAAATAATTTTTCATTCAGAAAACGATCAACTGCCTCTTGAATTGGAGTCGCGATTGAGTATCAACGACGAAATGTCTTCATGCTCTTCGCAGGATCTGTCTGTCATGCGTTCTGTTCTCGACTCCCCTGCTCTGCTGTCTGGTGTCCTCTTCGAAACACGCATTGGCTGGATCGCTGTCGCGGGGCTTAACGGGCTCATCAGTGATGTCCGGTTTGGTTATCGAAGTGAACGCGATCTGCGCGATGAACTCGTTCGTCGTGAACTGATCATCGACGAAACGACAACGCTGCCGAAAGCCTTCGTTCGAGCTCGCGACTTGCTGATGTCGTTTGCGGACGGCAAGCAGATCGACTTCACCAGACTCCAACTCGATCTGGGCAAGAAGACGGAGTTTCAAAAACAGATCATTGAAGCAACTCGCCGCATTCCGTATGGCAAGACGCTGTCCTACGGCGAACTCGCCAGTGAAGCCGGCTATCCCAAAGCAGCTCGCGCGGTGGGGAGCGTCATGTCGACGAACCGGATCCCGCTGATTATCCCCTGCCATCGTGTGATCGCGAGTGGCGGCAAGCCGGGAGGGTTCTCTGCACCGGGAGAACTGACGACCAAGATGCAGCTGCTGCAGATGGAAGCGGGGCAACTTCGCAAATTTTGATTTCAACGCTGATTTGCGTGAACAAATTCGACGGGGAGACGTATCAGTATTTGAGACGTCAAAAAGCGAGTCAGGGTTATGTCTGTCAGTTGGGGAGCGATTCGTGAAAACTGTATTCGTCGTGGCGATTCTGTGTCTCTCATTGTCAACGAACGCGCGAGCTCAGGCACCGGTTGCTCCCGTGGCTACGCCTGATGAGAAGCAGAAAATCATCACGATTTCTCCAGAGACAACATTCATCGTCGATCCGCTCGATCACCGGGGCTTTCCCGATTACCTGGAATATCTGAATCGTGAATTGAACAAAGGAGGGGTGCCGACTTCTCAAAATGCGGCAGCGGTTCTGCTGGAGATCATTGATCGCGATAATCCAGAACTCCCCAAAAATCTCTACTACCGATCGCAGCTTTACCAGCGTTTGCAAGTGCCGATGCCAGATCCCGATGAGGCCTCTTACGTCACCTGGCCTGCTTATCTGCAACAAATCCTCGCATCAACCCCAGGTGCTCCAGACGGAGGACTTGAAGCCCCGGCCAACGAGTTTCCAGCCTCCACGCCGTGGACGTCCGAGGATCGACCGTTGATGGCCAAATGGATTGAATCTCCTGCGACGCGTCGCGCTCTCAGCCTGCTGGAAGAAATGACGAGTCGACCACACTATGCGTTGCCATACATCGGCTCTGAAGATCCAGCCAATATGAATATCCTGACGAGGACACTACTTCCCTGGGTTTCACACATTCGCGATCTGGGGCGTCTGTTGAAAACTCAAGTGATGTATGATCTGGGCGAGGGCCGTTTTGATGACGCTTCGTTGCATTTGATTCAGCTTCATCAACTGGCGTATCTGCAATCCCAGCAGATGTTTCTCATTGAAAAGCTTGTCAGTTTTGCGATCGATGCGACGGCCTGCGAGGCTGATATTGTCTTCGCGCAACATCCCGGCATGCCGGTTGAAGTCCTGAAGCGTCATGCCGAACGACTGGCTCAGCTACCGCCATTGGATGACCTCTCCACTGCGATCTCAAAAGCAGAACGATCAATTGCCCTCAATGCTGTCTGCCTGATGGCTCAGCTTCGTTTACAGAAAGCCCCGCCAAATCATGCTGAGATTCAAGAGATGGCCTCAGAGCTTTCTGGCGGCAGTCCGCTCTTGAGCAGAATGTTTTCTATGTTGATTGACTACGACGAAGGCCTGCGAACATTGAATCAGTATTTCGATGGCTTTGTTCAGATCAGTTACCTTCCTTACTGGGAAAGAAAAGCCGCATACGAGAAAATGCATCAGGACTACCAACTGGATGCCATCGAGTCCATGACCATTACGCAGCTCATTTTTCAATCGCCGCAGGAGCGAGGCAAGACATTTGCCAGACAGATTTTTCGACAACTTACCGTCCTGGAGCAATCAACGACATCACAAGACCGAAGTCGCATGAAACGGGAACTCGTTCACGTCATCTATGCCCTCGAACTGTATCATCGAATGCATGGGCATTATCCCGAAG
This sequence comes from Planctomyces sp., assembly GCA_005778225.1. Lineage (GTDB taxonomy): Bacteria > Planctomycetota > Planctomycetia > Planctomycetales > Planctomycetaceae > SXPC01. The sequence continues at coordinate 27,348 of SXPC01000036.1, forward strand.
AGTTATCACAACTCCTCCCGGCGCAACTAACCGCAATTCCGCGTGATCGCTTTTCCGATCAACCACTTTCCTACGTGATGAAGAACGGCCAATACAAACTGGAGTGCGCAGGTTATCGCCCCCTGCTGAACGGCAATCCCTCGCCGCTGAAGTCCACATCCACTGGCTGGAACGAATCAGATTGACCCTTCTTCTCAGCGTCCTCTGCCTGCCTCTGTTTCCTCTGCGTTCCAGCCTGAATCTTCAATCATCCCAAACGCAGCCCTACTTCTTCAACCTATTCGCCCGCACGGCATCCTGGATTTTTCGCAGAACCTGCTGGCCGCGGGCTTCGCCGTCCTGCTGGGCTTTCTGCATGATGGATGTGATCTGGTTCTGTATGTTCGTGAGCATTTTGCGGTGCATCTCGATGTCGCGGTACACCTGTTGCAATCCATCAAATGGCTTTCTGGGAACGACATATTCCTGATAGATCTGCTCGAAGTAGGTCTTCTTCCCGGCTGCAGACGTCACGCCCATGTCGTGTTCCTTCATGAGGCGACTCAAACCCGTTTGCAGGTCTCGCAGGCGTCTTCGGGAATCCTGCCACTCCTTTTGCTCGAGTTGCGAAGCGGCGTTTCGTTCGTCAGGCCCCAGATCACGATTGAGTCCGTTCAGACGGCCCATCATGCCGTCCATCTGTTTGCGTGCGATGCCGAGATTCTTCTCCAGGTGATAAATCGATTTCCAGTCAGATTCGATGTTTCGATACATCGTCTCGGCATCACCGGCTGGAACATACGTCCCTTCGGCTTCGGAAGCCATCGGCGCAGACTGCAGCAGGGACGCATAATCTTCGGCAACCGGCATTCCCTGGCTCGGCATCATGACGGGTGGCATCATGACCGGCGCAGCATCCGGAATGAACGTCACATACAGATGCGGATCAGCCCCCTCGCCTGCGGGTGGGAGCGGATAGTCCATCATGGGATTCACTCCCCCCATGGCTTCGATCATCTGACCGGCATAGAACCACTGCCAGCAGGTCGCAGGATTGAGACCGGAAACATGCAGCAGATTTCGCAGCGTCAGCGTCGAGACAGCAGGATGAGTGAACGCTTCTGGAGGAATCAGAAAGACGAGCCCATGCGAAAACGTCGACGGCTTGAACCAGTTCCAGACCGTCAATGGCGCGTGACCGCCGATTCCCAGAGTGACGGGTTGCCAGGCAGTCGATGATGGCATTTGATGAAACGATGGGAACATAGCATTGCTGATAATAAAAGGATCTATCGGTAACTGAGTTTGGCAGGAGGAACCTTGGTGCAGAACGACCAGACCGCGATCACAGGCGACAGGTCAGTCAGACTGGCTGCCAAGACAATCGTGCCGAACGCGGACGCGGACGCCTGAATCATCTGAGCCAGTCCGTTAATTTTTCCAAGGTCGCGCCGCCCAGACAAGCTCGCCCAGCTGGAAAAGAGGACAACCATCAATATTGAAATCCCCCATTCTAAATTTCCAGCCCCCTGCCATTTGCCACTTGTCACTTTTCACTGCGCATAAAAAAAGGCAGGCCACCATGCCTGCCAATTTGCAAATTTAAGCTTCGTTCGCCAAAGAATTAGCGAATGAAGACACCAAAGTTGCGACCGCCGAGATACGTGCCGCGTCCACCGTAGAATCCACGGTTTCCGCCATAGAAGCCACGGTTTCCACCGTAGTATCCGCGATTGAAGCTGTTACCCCGGTAAGGGTTGCCGTAGTAGCCTCCGCGGCCACCGTAGTAACTGCGACCGCCATAGTACCCGCCGCCGTAGTACCCGCCGCCGTAACCACTGCGATAGCGATAGACAGCTGCTTCGGCACTACTTTGAAGTTGTGGGGCGGCTAACATCGCACCGCCAGCCAAAAGCATGATCATTAATAAGCGTTTCATCGTCATCTCCTAGCTGTTGGCCATGGCATCAAGAGTCGGTCTCACATGACACCGACGTTACTTCGTGGCTTCTTGAGCAGAGTGGCAAACAGAAATGTTTTCGAGTTCGTCTCAAAATGATGTAGAAAAATCCGGGCCAAAACCTCTGATTTTTATCGCCGTAATTTGTAACCTGCTTCATATCAACAGGATAAAAAATCGGCCGCCATCATTTCTCTTGTTCCAACAATATTAGACTGACCTGCAATCAATCGGTCGTCTATTAATCTGCCATCGATCCCGTCATTTCGACTGCTGGACCGGCAGACGGCGAATCAAGTTGGAAAAGAACCAGCTATGAGGCAAACAAAAAACGCACGGGCTGAAAAGCTCGTGCGTGGAATTCAATTGATCAATTACCAACCGATCGAGATACCGAAACCAGGTCGAGGACCATAAAAGGCAGGTCGACCGTAGTATCGCGGTGGGCCGTAGTACCTTGGCGGTCCGTACGCAGGCCCATAATACACAGGGGCCGGGTAGACGTAGGCCGGACGGTAATAGCGAGGTGGTGCATAATAACTGTACCCACCATATCCGACCGGAACGACTTGAGGACTTGTCGTCGTGACGACGACTCCACCGCCTGCCTGGGTTTCTTTCGGGCTCAACCCCCAACACAGCCCGACCGCAAGCACACTGGCTAAAAGAACTCGTTTCATGGTTAGCTCCTTGGACAAGAAGTTATGGTATTCATGAAGTGATTGTGCTCGATATAGGTCAATTTCTTACTCTGGAGTTTGACTGATTCTGGCCTTGAAAAGGTGCGTCCAAGACCAGAATCAGCTTTCATCCTTATCAGGCTGCGATCAGGAATTCCTGACTACCGCCAGTTGTAAATGAATCCAATATTACCGTTTGAGAATCCAATGCTGTTGCCACGGTACGCTGGTACGCCGTAATAGACTGGGCCTCCAACTGGATAAGGTCGGACAGGACCGTCATGGAAGTGATTGTGTCCACCGCCCCAACCGGGGCGGTATCCACCGCCGTATCCACCCGAGAATCCTCGTCCACCATATCCGCCATGATGGTTATGGCCGCCGTGATAGCCGCCGTTGCTGTAACCACCACCATGACCGCCACCGAATCCACCACCATGATGATGATGTGGACCAACGGCTTGAGCAGCTGTACTTGCAAAAGCCAGACCACCCATCAGCAGGCCCAACATCAGGAATCGTTTCAGCGTAAAAGTCTTTGACATCGTGTTCATGTTGTTCTCTCCAGAAAGTGACGTCAGAAGCGCCACAGTTTTCTCAGAGCTGATGAGGGGCGTTCAGCAAAGCCGAACTGGTCGTCCACAGCATCAAGCCGCTTCATGGAAGAGCTATATCGCACGGCGTGTGCCAGGGTGACGGCGTATCAACACGAATGCACGATGGGCTCGAAAACTGCCGAGCGGAATACAAATCGAGGCTAACGATTTGGTGATTAAGCATGTGACGCAAAGGCGTTACAAGTGTCATCAAAAGAGTGACACTTTCGGTCCAACTTCTTCGTTGGACGAATCATAAGTCAGGTCAGTCCGTGTGTCTGAACCAATACCTGTTATTTCGGCTGTCCTGACCTTACGAATTGATCCATTTGGCACGAGGTTCGTATTTAAGAGTGATCGACCGATTGTCCTGCCAATCTGGCGGCCATCGTTGATCGGTCAAACACCACTCATAGCGTTAAGACAACAACACTGTTACTGCAGAGGGAAATATGTTCTTCGATCCCATGTACTTTCTGTTCATTGCACCCGCTTTCCTATTGATGTTATGGGCGCAAGCCCGCGTCAAAAGCGCCTATTCTGCCGGGATGCAAGTTCCTGCCCACCTGACAGGCGCTGCCGCTGCCCGCCACATCCTCGATCAAGCCGGACTCAACAATGTTAACATTGAAGAGACTGGCGGTATGCTCAGTGACCATTACGACCCGAGCCATCGCGTCCTGCGTTTGTCGCATGAGGTTTACAACGGACGAACCGCCGCATCGGTCGGGATCGCGGCTCACGAAGCAGGCCATGCCCTTCAGCACGCCCAAAACTACGGACCGCTGGTGATCCGCAATCTCGCCGTCCCGGCTGCGACCTGGGGCCCATCCCTGGCGATGATTTTCCTGATGATTGGCTTTTTCATGCAAAGCCTGCAGATTGCCGTCCTGGGTTTGATCGCCTACGGCGGGCTGGTATTCTTCCAACTGGTCAATTTACCAGTTGAGTTCGACGCCAGTGCACGGGCGAAAGTCGCGCTTAACCAACTCGGTATCGTCGATGCGGGCGGGTCGGAAGCCGTCAGTAATGTCTTGAATGCGGCTGGTTGGACATATGTTGCAGCGACGTTACAGAGCGTCATGGAACTGCTTTACTACGTCTTCCTCTTGTTCGGGCGTGGGAATCACAGTTCGGACGAGTAAATCTCCTGATCGTTGTGAGCTCATTGAATGCGGTTCATAAAGCCGCCTCCCCGCACCCGACGACAATCCCAAGCATCCCGGCGCGAACGTGTCGTGATGCTTTTTTTGTTAGCCTGGATGTCCATGCTCGACGTCGCGTCTAAGATAGTGGCAACTATGTTACAGGCCTTCTACACCGATCAATTCGTCCTTCCGTTGCCGCAGACGCATCGATTTCCGATGCGGAAGTACTCCCTGTTGCGCGAGGCGTTAACGCTAGCTGGTGTCGTCGAGGGTGGTAACTTTCATGTTCCTCAACCGGTCACCATCGAACAGCTTAATCTGGCCCATGACCCAGAATATGTGCGACGAGCAGTCACTGGCGAACTGACTCGCAGCGAAATTTTAAGAATCGGGTTTCCGTGGTCGCCTCAACTGATTGAACGCTCCCGGCGATCTTCAGGAGCGACTTACGAAGCGGGGAAGGTTGCGTTGCAGTCTGGATTCTCGGCCAATCTCGCCGGCGGGACGCATCATGCTCAATGGGATTGTGGCGAAGGGTATTGCGTCTTTAACGACAGCATTGTCGCGGCGCGATCCCTCCAGCAGGACGGGTTGATTCGACGAGCGGTGATCGTCGATACCGACGTTCATCAAGGAAATGGGACGGCGCAAATTGCGCGTGGCGATGACTCGATCTTTACGTTCTCGATGCACGGGGCGAAGAATTTTCCGCTGCGAAAAGAGATCAGCGATCTCGATATTGCCCTGGCAGACGGGACGACCGACGAGGAGTTTCTCGATGAATTAGAGACAGGCCTCAAGCAGTCGATCGATGCTGCCCGTCCCGACATCATTGTTTATCTGGCGGGTGCGGACC
>SXPC01000037.1 GCA_005778225.1 Planctomyces sp.
ATGAGGCGCTGGAGATTCTAACGAATATTCCCATTGAATCTCTGTCTGCTTCTGCGCGAAACCTGACGGCTACGATCTATGAGACGAGACAGGAATGGAAGGCTGCCAGTGGCTGGTATCAGCTCACGCTGGCCGGGATCACTGCGACAAATTCGGAGCCAGACTCAGAGGAAACAGCCGAGGCTCTTCGAGCCTGGCAAGGGATTGGCTTCAATGAACGGAAACGGGGAGATCTGGTCAGCGCGGAGTTTGCCTATCAGGAAATGCTGAAGCGATCACCCGATGCGCGGCGTCACTTTCTGCTGGGACAGTTTTATGAAGACACACAGAGGTCGATGCTTGCATGTCAACATATTCTTCGTGCCATCGAACTTGATCCGGATCGTTATCGTGTCGAAGGTGATCGCCTGTTGCAGAAACTGGTTACGGGACACTTCGGTTGTCTGCAGGTATTTCGACGCGACCAGGAGGCGGCGCTTTCGAAGTAAGAAAACTTGCTCGCCGACACGGTGATCAGGGTGGTGAGAAGTCTGGACTTTCGTGACTTTATGGTGAATGAAATTTCTTCGGATGAGTGTTCGATGAGAGGGTGAGTCCATTCATGGTCGGGATAACGGATGCTGCGAGGAATCACAGATGCTCGCCGCCGGTGATGGGGAGGATAGTGCCGGTGATGTAGGGGGAGTTGATGAGAAAGAGGATGGCTTTGGTGACGTCTTCGGGGGAGCCGGGGGTTTGGAGGGGGACGTTTTCGCGGATGCGCTGTTCGTAGTCGGCGGGTTTGGGCTCGGGGGCGAGCATGGGGCCGAGGGAGAGGGCGTTGACGCGGATCTTCGGGGCGAGATCGAGAGCGAGAATTTCGGTCATTGACCAGAGGGCGGCTTTGCTCAGGGAATAGGCGAGGTAGTTGGGATCGGAACGTCGGGCTCGCCAGTCGAGGAGGTTGATGATGTGGCCGTGGAGTTGGGGAGGGAGTTGCCTCTGGAATTCCTGGGAGAGGAACGTCGGGGCTTTGAGGTTGATGGCTAGGTGGCTGTCGAAATTCTCTTCGGTCAGGTCGTGAAGGTGAGAGGCGTTGAAAATCGCGGCGGAGTTGATGAGGAGGTCGACTGGGCCGAGCTGTTTGTTGGCCTGCTGGAAGAGTTCGCGGGATGCCGCGACGGGATCCGAGAGGTTGGCCTGGATGAGAGCGACTTTGACTCCGAGGAATTTGAGTTCGGAAGCGGTTTGCTCGGCTTCGTCGCGCGAAGAATTGTAATGGACGGCAATGTTGATCCCCTGCTCTGCGAGTGCGAAGGCGATGTGTTTGCCGAGGCGGATCGCGGAACCGGTGATGAGGGCGCTGGTTGGTTTCATTTATTGCGATCAAGGGTAAGTGAGATGTCTGTCGAAGTTGGAGAAAACATGTGTTTATGGTCTTAAGAAACTTGATCAGATGCTAGTCGCGGTGGTAGTCTGCTGTCGAAGTTGAGATTCTGTCTCAACTTTTGTCTTGAAGATTCTGCTATCTGCCCGCCAGCATCACGCCAGCCAGTGCGATCGTAGGAATTGACGGCCCCCTTGCGTCAATCGATCCGGCTCAGCGACTTCGATGCGTTGCTCTGGTCGGCGTTCCTTCGCGATGTTGATTTTTGATTCTTCTCACCCGTTCTCCAGGGAACATGTTCATGACGACGATACCTGCTCGTCCCCCCAAAGTAGATCCTGAACTCGAAAGCAAGGCTGTTTCAACTGCTCCTGCCGTGGAGAATCTGGCTGAGACGAAGGTCGCTTCAAAGAGACCTGCAGGGGAATCAAAGCCGAAAGTCGTGCCGAAGAAACGTAGTGCGCTGGTTCGGGATGCGATTCAGCTGACGCGTCGGGCTCACCTTTATGCGGGGCTGTTGTTATTGCCGTGGGTGTTTTTGTATGGGGTGACCGGGCTGTTGTTCAATCACCCGACATGGTTCGCGGATACGCTCAACATTGCCTTCGGTCGCTCGGAGATGAAAGGGACTGCGATTGAGTCCTTGCTGACTCCAGCTCAGATGGCGGCGGCTGTTCTCGAACAGATGAATCAGGGGGAAGAAAAATATGTCTTGGATGAAAGTGATAAGCCACATCTGGGGCGAGGGGGATTGTCAGCGACGATGAAGGGGGCTGACGGGAAGACTTATTCGGTGTCGATGAAAGCAGCGGCGACGGGGGGATCAATTCGGGAATTGCGAGGTCGTGGAGGAGCGCCAGTCGCTGTTGCACCAGCAGCGGGTGCGACACCACCTCAAGGTCGCGAAGGGCCGGGGGGCGGTCGTGGTGAAGGTGGTGCACGTCGAGGAGAGGGGGAAGGACGGCCGAGTGGACGTCGCGAAGGACGCCCTGGACGCGATGGTGGAGCGCCAGTCGATGGTGAGGGAGCCACTCGTCCAGACGGTGGACCGCGACCAGAGGGGTTGGCTGGAGGGCGATCAACGGAGCGAAGTGTTGTCAAAGGAAGTGATGCACCATTCGCCAAAGCTTCGGGAGTGGAGTTGGCACAGTCGCCGATTCAGCAATTGACTGAGTCCGCAGCGACGCTCATGGAGAAGCAGGGGTTTCAAGGGGCGGAGTTGGCGAGCGTGCAGATGGCGGCTCTTGAGTTCCAGGTTCAGGACTCGAAGAACGAAGTGTGGACAGTGACCTACGATGCGAAGGCTGGTTCGATCCGAGGTGAGAAAGCCAGCGAGAAGGAAAGTGCGCTCGCTGCATCGCTGTCACTACGACGTTTTCTGCTGAACCTTCACGTTGCCCACGGCTATCCCGACGAAATGAGCGCCCGGTCGATCTGGGCGGTGTTTGTTGACATCATGGGGCTGACGATGATCTTCTGGGGGATCTCCGGAATCGTCATGTGGTGGCAGATCAAGCGGACTCGGCTGGTGGGAGCGCTTTGTTTGGTCTTCAGCACTGCGGTGGCGCTGTGGGTGGGGTTTGAGATGCACAGCTCGATGATCGGGTAGCGAGAGTGGAACGCAGAGCTCGCGGAGTTGAGCTGAGAACGCAGAGAGATGAAATGAAAGAGGCACCTCAAGCTGATGCGTTGAGGTGCCTTTTGTTTTTTGTTTTGCTTCGGCAGCTCTCAGCTGAAATTCGACTTTGGCATGTTCATGTGAGACAGGTCGATGAGGGGGCGGATCTCGGTGGTGCCACGGGTGGAGCCGGGGAGCGACTGAGCGATCTTGATCGCGTCTTCGAGCGTCGGGACGTCGATCAGAAAGAATCCGGCGAGGTATTCTTTGGTTTCTGCGAAGGGGCCGTCGCTGACAAAAGATTGGCCTTCACGGACGCGGACGTGAATTGTTTTGTCGATCGGTTGTAAGGGAGCGGCGTGGACGTACTGGCCTTTGGCTGCAAGGTCGTGGCAGAGTTCGATGGAACGCTGCATGGCGGGGAGGTGATCTTCGGGAGGCCAGGCGTTTTCCGGGGCGTAGGAGAGGAGGATGTATTTCATGGGCATGGTTCCGTTAGGTGGTGGTAACACTCAGTTTTTGAGTTAGTCGTACGGCCTGGGAATGATTCGACATGAGTATCGAAAAATGTATTTGCGAAATGGAATAGCTGTTCTTTATACTGTATGAAGTTTCATTTTTGAACTGGAGAGGCTTCGATGTTGAGATGGACTTCCTTTGCACTGGTCCTGTTTTCCTGTTATTTCGCGATAGCCGAAGAGCCAGCTGTTGACGAGGTTCTGAGTCGCATCGAGAGGAAGATCCTCAAGGAGCCAGAATATTCAACGAAGCCGAAATATTGCCTGCTTGCGTTGCGAACGGATGCGAGTGTTCTCGTGTGGATCGTCGAGGATGGCAAACGACTATTTCTGGATCGGAATGCCAATGGTGATCTGACAGATGATGGACCCGCTATTGAGCCGAGCGAGGTGCGTGACTTGGGAAAAGATCCACAGGGGCGGGAACGTTGGGACTTCAATTATCAATGGCCGGAGATCGTCTCATCAGACGCGGCGCGTCATAAAGGCTTTGATATGGCGAGATGGAATTACGGGGAGGGAGATCAGTACAACATCTCACTGATGGTCGACGGGCAGATTCCCATGTATGCAGGGTGGTTTGGGACGATCTGGTCTGATCGTCCTGAGACCGCTCCGATTGTGCATTTTGGAGGCCCGTTGACGCCGAAGAAGTTGAGGGGGCAGGAGTTTGAACTTGGAGGACCGAAGAATCGCTTGAGTATCCACTTTCGTAAACTTGGATTGGGTGACGGTGCGACTTCGCGGTTAAATTATGAGGCATTACCACTATCCGTGATTCCCAAGGTCAACATTGAGTGGCCCGTCGCTGAGGGAAGTGCGCCTTTGAAGACTTCACACCTGCTCACCGAGCGGTGCTGTTATTGGGAGTATTACACAAACGATTTTCAGATTCCGTCGGGCGTTGTGGAGGGGAAAGCGAAGATGGAAGTGGACTTGCCGCTTGGGGCACTCCCTTATGAGTTGACAACAACTGTGATTGAAGTGCCCGTGGTCGCGAAGAAGAGTGAGGGAGAGTAAGCGAGTCTTTTTATGCTCGATCAGCGGCGACCAATGGGCCGAGAGAGAGCGACTTTTCAAAACTGTGATTTTAAGTCGTCCGTCAATTGAAAATAAGCATGATGATTCCGTATGCGATTATGATCGCTCCCGTGAGCCGATATGACGCTGAACTCAGAACCCAATGTGGAGGGAATTTGTTATAGAAGAAGGCAGATGTCATTCGCTGATTTATCTTTGAAAAAAATTCTGCGTAACGAATGAAAACCAGCCCATAGAAGATGAAGAAGATGTTGAAGGCGAAGAACAGCCATGAAGAATCGAAAGGCAAACTCATGGGTGGTCTCACTTCAAGAGAACTGCAAGCGAAGAGCGAGCTCTTTCACCGCCGTCATCGGGATCTGATCTCGTTCGATGTTGCGGTTGGAGCTGATGAAAACGGGGGCTTCCTGCATCTCTCTGCCCGGGGTTGGTAGCCGGCCGTGGCTGCCTTTGACGATGGTTGCATCGAGGCCGATGACGTCCATGTAGTAGCGGAAGCCGAGCATTTTTTGGGCGAGGCGTCGGGCGACGCGGAGTTTGGGGAGTTTCAGTTTGGGGTCGACGAAGAGCTCGACGGGGTCGTAGCCGGGTTTGCGGTGGATGTCGACGGTGCGGGCGTAGTCGGGGGCGAGGTGGTCGTCGAGCCAGAAGTAATAGGTGAACCAGGCGTTGGGAGCGGAGATGGCGACGAGTTCGCCGGAGCGTTCGTGGTCGATGCCGAAGTGTTTTTGCTCATTGCGATCGAGGACGCTTTCGATGCCGGCTGATTTGGAAAGCAATGCCTTCACAGTTTGAATGTCTTCCGGGCGTCGGACGTAGACGTGGGCGAACTGGTGGTCAGAGACCGCGAAGGCGCGGGAGGCGCCGCAGTCGAGGGTTTCCCAGCCGAGGGGTTCTTGGCGGACGGTGAGGTAGCCGTGTTCGCGGAGAATGCGGTTGATGTGGACGGGCTGGGAGACGTCCGTGATCGCGTATTCGGAGAGGGCGATGATCTCCATCCCCTGCTCTTTTGCGACGTTGATCAGCTTGCCGGCTTCTGCATCGACCTCGCGGATGTCCTGTGTGACTCTGGGGTCATTGGGGCCGAGGCGCTGGAGGTTGTAATCGAGGTGTGGCAGGTAGACGAGAGTCAGCGAGGGTTTGTATTGCTTGAGCATGTCGACTGAGGCATCGGCGATCCACCTGCTACTTTCGATGTTGGCGGTTGGGCCCCAGAACTTGAAGAGAGGGAAGACGCCGTAGCGAGATTGCAACTGATCGCGCAGTTCGGGCGGGTGACTGTAGCTGTCCATGATCTTGCGACCATCCGCGGGGTAGCTGGGACGCGGCGTCATCGAGTAATCGACGTCCGCGTACATGTTGTACCACCAGAACATTTTCGCGGTGGTGTATTTCGGGTCGCGCTGGCGAGCGGCGTCGTAGATGCGTTCGCCTTTGACGAGGTGATTCGACTGACGCCACAGCCAGACTTCTGCCTGGTCACGGAAATACCAGCCATTCGCGACGGCGCCGTGCTGGCTGGGCATCGTGCCGGTCAGAATCGACGACTGAGCCGTGCAGGTGACCGCGGGGAGGACGGTCCCCATGGGCCGCGCGAAGCCTTCGTCCGCGAGACGTTTGAGATGCGGCGTATTCGGTCCCAGCATGTCGTAAGTGAGACCGACGACGTTGAGAATCAGGAGGGGTTTGGTCATGAACTGATCATCGCGATCAGGACAATATTGGGCAAGCGTGTTGGAGATTCATCGTCCATTTGGTGTGGTTCGCGGAGCCTCACCAGCACCCTACTTTCACACAGTTGTCTTTTCGGTAGAGATCGATTTTCGGTTGCGGAAGCGGTCGTGGGAGAATGCTAACAGGTCGATCGCGATGTCGGTGAAGATTGTGCGACCCTTCATCAGCCAGGCGGCGGCGAAGGACCAGAGGGCGATCCATTCGAGCCAGAAGAGGGCGTTGTATTTATCGGCGGTGGCTTTGATTGAAGTGGGCAGAAAGAAGAGGTAAATGCCCATGCTGACCAGGGCAAGAAGGATCACGGTGCCGCTGGCTTTGTAAGTGAAGTCTCGGACAACCTCGTGTGGTTCTGCTTCGATATTGGCGTGTCGGGCACTGGGGAAATGATGGAGCGAGTAGAAGGCGAGGATCAGAAAGAACGCGCCGCCCGAGGCGACGTGAGCCCAGCCAATCAGCGAAGTCTGCTGGAGAGGATCGGCTTTTTGATCAAGCGGGCAGAAGGCGAGAAATAACGCGAAGACACAGCCGAGGTTGGCGGTCCAGTTTTCGATCCAGTCGTATCCGCGGTAGCAGTACAGGAAGATGCCGATGGCGCAGACGATGCCGACGAAGCCATCACGCAGCGGTGTGTGGTAATAGGCGCTCATGTTATCCTGAATCTCGATGCCGAAGACGAAATAGCCGATGGGTCCCAGAAGGATCGGGAGAAACAAGCCGCTGAAGCCGATGGCTCGTCGGATCGAGAGATAGGAAGCGACCAGAGGTTTCTGGGATTCTGAGAGATCGGTGATCACGAACAGGCCTTCGGAGTTGATTCATGCTGGATGAGTCGAGCGAAGTCAGTTCTAGCAGACCCTCTGGAGGAGGTGGTAGTGGGTAAATGAAATCCTTCGGGAATTGCGGAGAGGAAGAGAGAGGGGTTCGCTCTGTCCCGTTGGGGATGGAATGCAGCGGCACCTCCGGGCTTCCCCGTCCTGAAGGGACGATTTCTGTCAGCCCAGGATGACATCCTGGGTTTTGATGTGAGAGAACGCCCACCCCGAAGGGGGGATTCATCGGTATTCTCGCGGTGAGCGACCCCTACAGGGTCGGGAGAAATCGATTGGGGACGAAACCCCAGGGTTTCACCCTGGGCTGGTAGAAATCGTCCCTTCAGGACGGAGAGGGGCGGAGACTTTGCTTATTCAATGAGTTCGTCCATAACAGGGATAAAGGCAGGGAGTTCACACTCCCCGCTCGCCTTTAGTAGTAATAACCGGCGGGCATGATCACGGGGTAGTACGAAGGTTCGTAGTACGGGTAGTAGACGGGCTGTTGAATTGGTGGAGGAGATTGTTGTTGTGTGCGGGCCTGGCAGGGCTGGCAGCAGGTTGGGGACGGGGACGAGTTGTTCTTGATCGGGGGAGTCTCTTTGGGGATTTCGATCGGGGGCTTGGGGGGGTCTTCGGGCTTGTTGGGCTTGGGAGGAGCGGGATCTGGCTCGAAGAAGGGGGCTTCGGGTTGAG
>SXPC01000038.1 GCA_005778225.1 Planctomyces sp.
CGTCATTTCTACCACTATGCCGGATGGGCCCAGCTCGCAGAGACTGATCCTGAACTGAAGGAGTACGGTCCAGTTGGTGTTATTGGCCAAGTTAGTCCTTGGAACTTCCCCTTGTTGATGCTGGCCTGGAAGATCGCCCCTGCTCTGGCTGCCGGTTGTACGATCGTCATGAAGGTCGCTGAGGAGACGCCGCTGTCTGCTCTTCGCCTCGCTCAGCTGATCCAGGAAGCGGGCTGCCCCAAAGGGGTTCTCAACATCATCACCGGCTACGGCGAAACCGCAGGAGCCGCCCTCGCTTCGCATCCCGATGTTGATAAGTGTGCCTTCACCGGCTCAACGCAAGTCGGTCGATTGATCGTTAAAGCCTCTGCAGAGACCAACCTCAAAAAGATCACGCTCGAACTCGGCGGCAAAAGCCCGAACGTCGTCCTCCCCGATGCTGACCTCGACCTCGCCATCCCCGGCGCCGCAAATGCCATCTTCTTCAACCACGGCCAGACCTGCTCAGCCGGGTCTCGCCTGTACGTCCACAAATCTCAGTTCGACAAAGTCGTCGCCGGTGTGTCGGATCTCGCCAAGAAGATCAAGCTCGGCCCTGGCATCCACCCCGAGACGGAAATGGGCCCAATGGTTTCGAAGGTCCAACACGACCGCGTATCGGGCTTCCTCAAGGCAGGGGCAGACGAAGGTGCCAAAGCTGCCACGGGCGGTAAAGCCGTCCAAGGCCCTGGCTACTTCGTCGAACCAACCGTCCTCGTCGATACCAAGCCTCATATGAAAGTCGTGAAGGAAGAGATCTTCGGACCAGTCGTCACCGCGATCCCTTACGACGATCCAAACGAACTCATCGCACAAGCCAACGACACTCCCTACGGCCTCGCCGCCGCCATCTGGACCACCAACCTCTCGAAGGCCCACACCCTCGCCAAAAAACTGCAGGCCGGCTCCGTCTGGATCAACTGCTACAACGTCTTCGACGCCGCCCTCCCCTTCGGCGGCTACAAAGAATCCGGCTGGGGCCGAGAAATGGGCTTCGAAGCCGTCTCGAACTATCTGGAAACCAAGGCGGTGACGATTCGGTTGTAATTCAGGCAGCCTGTTCCCCACGTTGAGGATAGTCCGGGTTGTTCCAACCCGGACGTGCCGTCCAGGCACGAAAGAAACACGAAAGGGACGTCCAATGCGCAGCTGACGTGTTTCTCGCGGCTCCGCCGTCGGGGTTGGGACAACCCCGACTAACCGCTAATAAAAAAACTACTCCACCACCAGCTCCCCATTCATCACCATCCAGTGCCCCGGGAACGTACACAAATACGGATACACCCCCGGTTCACTCGGCACCTTGAAGAAGACCGACGTCCTTTGCCCCGGCTCGACGATGTTCGTGAAGACGAGCACGTCGTCTGTCTCCGGGACGTAATGACGGATGAAGGCCTCCGGATCCGCGATCAGTTTGTTGGAAAGGTCGCCGACACGCGGAAGGCTGCCCGGCTTGACCAGAACCCAGTTGTGCGGGACGACATCGACGTTCTTGAAGACGAGTTCAACCCCCTCCCCGGCTTTCGCTTTCAACGTCCGTTTGGAAAACCTCAGGTTCTCCGCCGGTTCGATCTCCAGCTTCGACGTGATGTCAAACCCCTCCGCCTTTCGCCACGGATTCGGCTTCGACTTCCCGAGGAGTGTCAGGTCGAACGCCAGCGGATGATTGGCAATCGTCTTGAGCTCCGGACGATAACCACGATACGCCATATATGGCCCATCCATCGCATGGACCGTCGCGATCATCTGCTGCGGGGCTCCGTCATCCACCTGCAGCACGAGGTGCAATTGATTCACCGGCTGCAGCTCCGGTATCTCGACGAAGACCGACCGATCATCGATGACATGCACCTCCGAGATCTCCATGTGGTCGTGGGCAATCGTTCCCGGATGGCTGGGCGATAGCTCGGCTGAACCATAAGCCGGGCTGTAGCGATAATTCCAGGCCTGCGCGAACTGACGCTTCACGTCGCAGGCAATCGTCGGATCAATCGGTTTGGCAAACGTCACACGCACCCCATTGGCATGCACATGGTACGAGACCGGCAGCTGCATCGATTCACCGGTGTAACGGACCCGCTGAAAGCATCCATCATCGACCGTGTACGACCCCCAGCTCCCCATCCCCGAGACATACAGCTGATGGTCCTTCGGATTGACCTTCCCTCGATGAGCCCCCGATCGGAACTCCCCTGGCATCGGCACAATCGCCCCTTGGTCGCGATCGCCAACGCGGTCACGCAGGACCATGAACCAGGTCCCGGTCCCGTAAGAAAAATGCAGCAGCTGATTCGACAACGGTCCGTAATCGGCCCGATCAATAAAGATCTGCCCGCCACTACTGTTATCCATCCCACGAGGCAGATAAACCAGCGGCAATTCAGGCGACTTCCCATCCTTCGGCCCACGGTGCCCAAAGTGCGGCGAACTCGCATCGCCCGCTTTCACCAGACAGACCATCGACGCAGGAACCCAGTCCCCTTCACTCGACGGAATCGTCAACGCCCCATCCGGCAGTATCCCAATCCCATCGGGATTCCGAACTCCGGTCGCGATCGTCGTCACCGTCTTGCCATCCGCAGAGATCTTCAACAGACCATGACTGCTCGACGCGGTATAGAAGTTCCCATCCTTGTCGCGGACAAGCCCACACAGGTAATCATGCCCGCCGGGCGAGGTCGGCTGGGTGTTGATGAAACACTCGTAAAAATCCGCCTCTCCGTCGTGATTGAGATCGTGCAGCCGCGTGATCTGATCACGCCCGAGGACATACACCTGCCCCTCCGAAACGACCATCCCCAGCGGCTGATGCAGCCCCGAGGCGTAGCGTTTCCACGTCACTTTCTCCAGTGTCGCATCGATCCCGGTCACCAGCCAGACATCGCCCGTCATCGACGTGATCATCGCTGACCCGTCCGGCAGGAAACCATGGTCCCCCGGGAAGATCAAAGCCCCCCATGGGTTGTCAAACGGGATCGGAATGTGATCGATCGCATAAGGTCCTTGCGTCCCGAGTTCCCCCTTGAGCGTGATTGTCTCCGGCCAGCGTGCTGCACCTCCTCCGAGCACATGCTTCATGGAATGATCAGACGCCGGCGCGACATTCCGCACAAACTGACCGTCTTTCACCCACGGCGAATCCAGCATCTCTACGTCGCCAATTCGATACGAGAAGACGATTCGGTCACCATCCCGATAATAGCCATGATAGACAAACGGCTGCTCCGGCTTTGTCCCACGGTCACAGTCGATTAGACTCCCTCCGGTTTCAAATCCCGTCATGAAGCCGCCGCGGATGTCGGAAACACGGATGAACGTCTCCTTCGAATCCCACACAGCCGAGTAGGTCAGTGTCGTTGGATCAAAGCAGGCCGCCAGTTCGCCGTTCTCACCCAGTCGAACGCTGACCCCCTTCGCCGTCGGCTTCTGATCAGGAGTCCGAATCACTCCGGCAAGGACTCGCCCGAGATCGATCTTGCTCCAGCGATCATCTTTCCAACTTTCTTCGTTCTGGTTTCCCCAGTGACCATAACGACCTGTATCGAGGTCCGGATACGCAGGCAGAAGATGCGGCCGAGCCGTCTGCTCGCGGAAGTGCATCGCCTCTTTCAGATAGTAATCGTACATCCGCTCACGATTGACGAACGCCTCCCACGTCGGGTGACGCGCCGGTTCCAACGGCTTTCGATCCAGGTCCAGCGCAACAGGGGCCGCGTGCATCGACACCATGTTCTCCAGCCCGGCTGTCTGCCCAAGTTCAAGCAAAAACCTCACCAGATCCCGACGCTGCTTAATCGTCATCGACGACATCAGCCCATCCGGCATCAACGTCCCTGCCTCCACCTCTGCTTCGATCTCCGCGACCGGGATCTTCACCATCTCACGCGACGTCGTATCAAACAGCTCGATCGATTCGTCGGTGGTCTTCCGCTTATAACCCGTCCTCGTCCGCCCATCCGACGTCAACACCGTCCAGGCGAGATACTCCGGTTTCACTGCATGCTTAGGCCACAACACCGACGCAACAATTTCCTCCGGCTTCATCCGCTTGCCGACATCCGTCAACTCCGGCCCGACCGCCCCGCCCAGCGCTCCGACCTTATGACACGATAGACACGCATACTTCGCGCCTGAAAAGACAGTCGCCCCGCGTGACGAATTCCCACTCTCTTTCGCTCCCGACAGAACCCGCTTCACCATCGCGTCATCAAACTCAGCCGCAATGACCGTCTCCGCCTGAAAATCCGGCCATAACGCCGGAGCTGTCCGAGGCAGCGGAGCCGAGGCAACCGTCTCCCCCTTCATCTGACGCACAAGCCACGCGAGCCCATCGAGGTTATCGAGCAACCGCAGCTCGGCATCATCCTGTGTATGCCCGATGATTCCAATGGGTCCCTGATACCCACTCTTCGCCACGATCTTCAACAACTCCAGATCATGCTCCCCCTGCCCCACCGGCATGATCTTCCACGTCCCGACATCGCGCGTCGACGTCATCCCGTTGAGATTCACGCACAATAGCTTGGGCTGCATCTTCTTAAGCAACTCAGCAAAACGTCCGACATGCGTATGCCCGTGGTGCATGTTGTAAACGATCCCGACATTCTCCATCCCGACCGCATCAATAACCGCCAGCTGATTCTCCGGCTCCCCAAACCAACCTCCATGGTTATAAAGCCCGACCGTACATCCAATCGCCTTCGCCGCAACCGCGATCTCTTTGATCCGCGCCGCTTCTGCTTTCACGCGGGCTGTCTGCTCTGACTCGTTTTTCGTCCCCTCGCCTCCTCCCGTCACCCACAACTGCGTCTTGATTCCGTGGCGCTGGAGAACATCGAGAATCGTCTTGGCTTCCCCATTCAGCGTCGTCGGAAACCACCAGGCCGTCAGCTCGATGTGATGACGCTTCAGCGCCTCCATTTCCTGATCGAACGTTGGAATATGCTCCGCCCGATAATCATAAGCAAACTTCGTGAATCCCAGCCGAGCCATCATCGCCGCCCGCTCTTCGGGCCCACGCTTGGCTCCATCAAACGGGACGATGCACCAGGCAACCAGATTCTCGCTCTCAAACAGCTTGAGTCCGGATCGCTCTTCTGCCCGCCCCTTCGTGGTTGTGACCAGCAAACAGACCACCAGCAACAAACTCAAAGAGCGTCGTAACGACATCATCCAGAACTCCCTCATTGAAAAGCAGTACGGCTCACCCATCCATTACCATTTATGAGCCCCCACTTCAACTACCAGTAAATTCAGAACAGCCCAATCACATCGCCTGCATCCCGATCGCAATCAGGAAAATGATCAGCCCGATCGTCACCATCGCCGCAATACCCATCAAAACACTCAGCGCGATCGAGATCAATTCCACCAGGAGTCCATCCGTCAGGCTGACCGCATGCCGCTTTGAAATGAGGACCGAACCGACAACAATACTCACCAGCAGCCCCGACCCGCCCACTGTCACCTGATTATCCCGGATCGAACTCGCTGCTAAACTCACCAGAAACCCCAGCACGTTAATACAAAGCGCGGTCACAAACGCCGAGCTGAAAGGCACCCCCAGCCGACACACCCACTTCAACCCCAGCTTGATGAAGAGCGCCTGAAACAACGTGCTGATCAGATACAGAAACAGCAGGATCAACAACCCACCCGCGACCATCCCACCAATCATCATCTCAGGAGAGAACCCACTCGTCGTCATCACCCACCTCTTCATGCACCTGGAAGGACTTCGGATCTACGTCACGCCTATCTTATCTGTGTTCATCTGCGTTTATCTGCGGTTCCATCTCTATTCCCCAATAATCTTCACCAGAATCCGCTTCCGCCGTCGCCCGTCGAACTCATAATAAAACAGATGCTCCCATGGCCCCAGATGCAGCTTCCCCGCCGTGATCGCCAGCGTCACTTCCCGCCCCATCAGCTGACGCTTCAGATGCGCATCCGCATTGTCTTCCCCCGTCCGATTATGATGATAAACCTCCGACGACGCATTGAACGGCGCCAGCTTCTCAAGCAGCAGCTCATAATCATGATGCAACCCGCTCTCATTGTCATTCACAAAAACACTCGCCGTGATGTGCATCGGTGAGACCAGACAAAGCCCCTCCTGCACTCCACTCTCAACCACCAGCCGCTCCACCTCCCGATGAATCGACACAATCGCCCGACGCGTCGGGATCTCCATCCAGAGTTCTTTGGTGAGGGATTTCATGATGCTTGCCTTGCTATTTCTTCGTTACAGATTGAACACTGTCACGCCCCCGCAGACCGATACACAATCACTCCCCCCACCGCCAGAAAAACCCCCACCAGCACCACCAGCCCAATCGCGATCGACAAAAAGATCGACGTCTCGCGTCGCGCCGCAGCGAGCATCCCATCCTGCCTTGCTTTTAACTGGCCGACGAATTCCTCCAGCGACTTCGAGTAACTCGCCTTCGCCTCCTGATACGCTGGACCCTTCAATAACGCCAATGCTTCCGTCGCGCGGTTTTGATTGACGAGGTTGAAGACCTCCTTCTCAATGCCGACCAGCGTCGCGTTGTGATGATTGATCTCATTGATGGTTGGAGACGACTCGGGCGAGATCGCGGCTCCCTGGGCGAGGGCGTCATCCAGCAGCGCGCCGTTGGCATCGTAACGCTGCTGCCACTCGGCGTCCTGCGTGGTGGCAGACAGCAACGTCGAAGACGTCAGCACTTCATCCAGATAAAGAATCTGACAGGCCACACGATGCAGCGGCGTCTGCACATCATGCACATCTGCCATCAGCTGATAAGACCGATGCGAACCCCACGCCAGCGAACCGGTCACGATCAGAAACATCACACACCCTGCCAGCGTCACCAGCGAGACCGCCGGGTTCCGCTTCGCCATCCGCCACAATCGCTGCACCGGCGACAGCGGCCTCGCTTTGATCGGTCGTCCCGCCAGATACGCCTTCAAATCCTCCGCCATCTCAGCTGCGGACGCATAACGCTTCGACGGGTTCTTCTCCATTGCCTTATGACAGATCGTCGCAAGGTCGACCGACAACTTCGGCCGGATGATCCGCACCGAGACCGGATCATTGTTGACGATCGAAAAGATCGTCTCGAAATCCGACGCCCCAGAAAACGGCGGACGTCCTGTCAACAACTTGTAGAGAAGCGCGCCCAGCGAATAAATGTCGTTGGCCGGGGTCGCTTCGCGTGTCTTCCCCGACGCCTGCTCGGGTGGCATATAGCCAATCGACCCCATGATCGCGCCT
The DNA here is from genome assembly GCA_005778225.1 of Planctomyces sp. GTDB lineage: Bacteria > Planctomycetota > Planctomycetia > Planctomycetales > Planctomycetaceae > SXPC01. The sequence goes on from SXPC01000038.1 coordinate 7,298, forward strand.
GATTTCGTCCCGCTGTCTTCTCCATCGAGTTTCTTGGCCAGCCCGAAGTCCGCGATTTTGGGCACCAGATCCTTCGTCAGCAGGATATTCGCGGGCTTGATATCGCGGTGGACAATCCCCGCATTGTGTGCATGCTGCAACGCCTCTGCGATCGAGACCACCATCTCCGCTGCAAGTCGTGGCTCTTGCGGCAGATCTTCCACATACTCCTGCAGCGATCCTCCCTGGCAGAACTCCATCGCCATGAACGGCTTGCCGTCGTCTTCGCCAACTTCATAGACACCGACAATGTTGGGATGCTGCAGACGGGCCGACGCTTCCACCTCTGTCTGAAATCGCTGCCGCTCCTCGGCACTCAAATGCGCGCCCGAGAGAACGACTTTCAACGCCACGACCCGTTTTAAAACCTGATCGCGAGCTTTATAAACGACTCCCATCCCGCCCCGTCCCAGTTCCGACTCGATCGCATACGCACCGACAAACTTCAAGTCGAGCTTCAGACGAACTCTCGGCGAGACCTCATCGAGCGAAGTCACACTATCAGCAATGAACGTTTTGTCATCCGCTGACGACGAAATCACCTCGTCCGCAGCAGACGTTTCCTCACGGAGTGTCCGATCATCAGAGGCTGGATCTGTTGGGGTCACAAAGCATCTCAATTCAGATTGTGATCGAAAACCGCTGAAATTTCGGGATGATGCCGATTGCAATTTAAGGGATCACAAGCAAGTTTTGAGTGAAACGCGGATCTGCCATGAATTCATTGGCAATCTCCTATGCGTCTGTGCTATATTTCAAAACCCCTGTCATCCGTTGTCATATCTTTTTCGGGAGCCAAAGATGGCAACCAACCAGCACGTCGCCCTCATCATTGAAACATCAACTGCGTACGGACGCAACCTCCTTCGTGGCGTGATCCGCTATATGCGTTTACACGAAGAATGGTCGATCTTTCTCGAACAACGAGACATCGAGTCCAAACTCCCCGGCTGGATCTTTGACTGGCGTGGCGACGGGATGATGTCCCGCAAGACCTCACCTGAACTTGCGGAACGGGTCAAAGGCCACGGCACCCCCTTCGTCGAATTGACCGACCGCGGCCAGACCTTCGGCTTCCCCATGGTCCGCTCGGACGACGCCGCCATCGGACAAATGGCCGCCGAACACTACCTGGACCGTGGCTATCAGCACTTCGCCTTCTGCGGTTACGACCGCGAAGTCTGGTCACAACGCCGCGAAGAAGCCTTCGGCAAGCTGATCAAGGACTCCCAACAGTCATATTCCACTCACCATCTCTACTGGAATCAGGTCAAAACCGACCCCTGGCTGGAAGAACGTCAACAGCTCGCCGCCTGGCTCTCCAGCCTCCCCAAACCGGTCGGAATCTTCGCCTGTAACGACGACTGCGGCTACCAGATCATCGACGCCTGCCGCAACGTCGGCATCAATTCTCCCGAAGAAGTCGCAGTCCTCGGGGTCGATGACGATGACGTCCTCTGCCAGCTCTGCAAGCCGTCCCTGTCGAGCATCATCCCCAACGCAGAAGGCATCGGCTACCGCGCCGCCGAGCTCCTCGCCAAACTGATCGAAGGCAAGCCGGTCGAAAACGAAGTCCTCCTGCTCCCTCCTCTGGGAATCACAACCCGCCAGTCGACCGACCACACTGCAATCGACGACCCCGAACTCGCCTACGCGATCCACATGATCCGCGAACGCGCCTGCCAGGGAATGACCGTCAGCGACATCTTGGCGCAAGTTCCCCTGTCACGAAGTTCACTCGAACGACGCATGAGAAAGTATCTCAAGCGTTCCCCACAGCAGGAAATCCGCCACATTCAATTGAAACGAGCCATGCGTCTACTGCGGGAAACCGACATGCCCATCGAAGCCATCGCCCGTTCCTGTGGCTTCGAAAACCCCGAATACATGCACGTCGTCTTCCGACGGGAGTACGATATGACCCCCGGCGATTACCGTCGCAATACAAAAACATAGCGGGACGTGCTTTAAGAGAAAATCTCATTCGCAGAACGAACTCACGAGCCATTCTCGAAACCAGACAAATCAATCCGAGAGACACTAAAGGCAGGACTTCTGGAAAACTGTCGGAGATTCTTCGAGGAAAAACTGTCTGGCGTGGCGTTTTCAGGAAACGATGCGATAAGATAATTCGTACGTTCCTGTGACCGCTTCCTCCCCGATCGTGGTACGACCTCGCGCAGGATTTCAAAGCCAAACGTGTCCGACGCCCCCACCACTACCGAGTCCAATCCCTACCTCAGGGACCCTGACGTCCAGCTGATGCTCAGGGCGAAGGCAGGGGATGACGCGGCCTTTTCCGAGCTGGTCGCTAATTACCAGTCGCGCCTGGTGAGCATTCTCTCCAACCTCGTCTACAGCCAGGAAACCGCAGAAGACCTTGCCCAGGACGTCTTTATGCGGATTTACCGCTCCAAAAACGGCTACCAGCCGACCGCCAAGTTCTCTACTTGGATGTTCCGCATCGCCAACAATCTCGCGAGCAACGCCCGACGCTCCGCAGGCCGTCGCAAAGAAGTTCAGATGGCAGGTGGCGACTCGTCCGGGGTTCAGACCGGAAATGCAGGCGAATACCTCGTCAAAGAAAAATCGGCCCTCATGCCGGCCCGCCAGCTCGATAAATCGGAGATGCAGGGGATCGTCCTTTCCGCCATGGAAGGACTCAACGAACGCCAGAAAATGGCCGTCCTCCTGCACAAATTCGAAGACATGAGCTACGCAGACATCGCCGAAACCATGGAACTGACCGTCCCGGCTGTCAAATCCTTATTAACCCGTGCGAGGGAGAATCTTCGCACACAACTGGAATCCTATTTCAAATAAACAAGAACTTCCCCCCTCTTTCAGGTGTTTAAACATCAACGCCCGTCAATTGTTAGCTTAAGCACACATGGAAAAACTTTCGCGACTGACGACTGAACAGCGATCGAACTTCGTCGCTTATCTGGATGGGGAACTCTCCGAAGAGGAAACCCACCAGATCGAGCAGATGCTCGCGCAGTCACAAGTCGCCCGCCATGAGCTCGATTCTCTGGCCAGAACCTGGGAACTGCTCGATTCCCTGCCCCGAGTTCAACTCGGCGAAGAGTTCACCAACAAGACGATGGCCTCCGTCACCATCAAAGAACAAAGCACGAACAGCGGGCTTCTGGATGTCGTCTATGACCGCCTCCAACTCGCCGTCCTTGTCATCGGCTGGGCTGTCGGCCTGACCTCAGCTGCCGTCGGTGGTTATTACTTGACCACGCAAGCCGTCCCCGACCCGACGCGCGATATCGTCCGCGATTATCAACTCCTCAAAGACCTCGACCGTTACGAAGAAATCGGCTCCACCGAATTCCTCAAACAACTCCATAACGACCCGACCTGGAACGAACATCTGAAAGTTCTCAATCCGTAATCCGATAGCGAACACGCCCGCCATGTTTCATCATTACCTCGCGATCGCCCTGACCGGCCTGTCTGCCCTGCTCTTCCTGGCAGCCACACCCCGCTCACAGACTGACCAGCAGATCTTGAAAGAGATCGAGGCGATGTCTGAGCCGGAACGCGCCCGGCTGATGAAAAATTACGAACGCTTCCAGAAACTGCCAGCCGATCAGCAAGCCAGATACCGAGCTCTCGCTGCAGAAATTGCGTCGTCCAGCCAGTATCAAGACACGATGGACACCTACTTCCGCTGGGCCGACAATCTGGTCTCCGACCCCTACGCCCGCGCCAGCCTCGCACAGCAGACCGATCCGGTCAAACGCGTTATCCGTGTCGACCAGCTTGTCGAAGAACAACAGCGCGACATGCTCCGCAGCCATGACATGCAGGAACTCCAGCTCGAACACCTGCTTCACTTCGACAAACTCCAGGTTGATCGCTATCTCCCGTTTACCCACGATCTCCCCATCATCTCCGAAGCGGACTTCGACAAACTGCTCGATGCCATCGCAGCGAACTCGAATATCCCAGAAGCCGAACGTCGTGAATTCTCCAAACTGACAACGGTCCGACGCGCCGTCGCCATCCTCAAAGCCAGCCAGGCCGCCACAAAAGCCGAAGCAGGCGATGCAGCCGACGGCAATTGGCCCAGTGAGCAGCTAATGCAGAAGATCGGCGATCAAGTCAAAGGTGTTATCCCGCGTTGGAATCGTGGCTGGGATCGAGACGGAAAAGCCGACTGGACCCGACCGATCAAGCAGCGTCGGGTGCAAATGTTCGTCATCAAGAACCTGCTGGCTTACGAAACCGTCCGACTTCTCAAATCCAATACAGCCGACTCGGAAGAGCTCGAAGCCTTCGTCGCACGCCAGAATGATGATGAACTCAAACGCCCCGAACGAGACGAAACCCCCGAACAATACCGCGCTGAAGTCATCTTCATGTATCTGATCAAGAATAAACCCGATCAGGTGAAGACGATCTTCGACGAGCCCGACACGGCCCAGCTTCTGGCCGACTGGAAACGCAACTTCGACCGCATCGGCGAGGACTTCCTCTTCCGCGGCGGTCGAGGCGGCGGCGATGGACGAGAAGATCGCGGTAACTTCCGCCCGGGCGGCGGCCCAGGAGGTCCCGGCGGACCCAACGGCGGCCCCATCGGAGGACCAGGCGGCGGCCCCGGAAGACAGGGTGGCGAACGACGCAACGGCGATGGCCCACCCAACGCCGACAGACGCCCTTAATCACCCGCGACGCGTGTGCCACGGCTATGCCAGCCGTGCCGAGTTTCAAATTTGACATGGGAACGAAATCCCGCGACCGTCCCCACGTTCTACGTTTCGATTCCCACCCTGCGAGCCGACGATGCCCTTCTCCGAACCCACGACAACGCCCATGAAACACACGATCGGCTTTATCGGTGCCGGAAAAATGGCGACGGCGATGTGTCGAGGTTTCGTCAACGCAGGGCTGGCAGACCCTCAATCCATCGTCGCCAGCGCTCGACACGAATCGTCTCGGAGTCGCTTTTCAACCGACACAGGCTGCCCCACCGTCGCGCAGAATATTGACGTCATAGCAACCAGCGATATCGTCTTCCTCTCCGTCAAACCCACTCAAATCGTGGCTGTCTGTAAAGAGATTGCCCCGAAGATTGATATCAAACGCCACCTGATCGTCTCCGTGGCCGCAGGCGTCAAGATCGCCTCCATGGAAGCCGCCCTCCCTGCCCAAACGCCTGTGATCCGCGTCATGCCCAACACGCCCTGTCTGGTCGAAGCCGGCGCCATGGGCGTTTCTCACGGCGGGTCAGTGTCACCCGAACAACTTCAACTCGTCACGGAGCTATTAGAAAGCGTCGGCCTGGTCGCGAAAGTCCCTGAATCGTTGATTGATGCAGTGACCGGCTTGTCAGGCTCGGGACCAGCTTATGTCTTCCAGATCATCGAAGCCCTCAGCGATGCAGGCGTTCGTGTCGGGTTACCTCGGGATCTCTCGACGCAGCTCGCCGCCCAAACATTATATGGAGCAGCGAAGATGGTTCTGGAGACAGGTGAACACCCCGCTGTTCTAAAAGATGGCGTGACCAGCCCAGGCGGAACGACGATCGCAGGCCTGGCGGCGCTCGAATCCGGCGGACTTCGAGCGGCTCTGTATAACGCTGTTTACGCAGCGACCAACCGCTCGAAAGAACTTTCCTGACGACTGATCAGGCATTCTCTTAAAGTTAAAGGTAACCGATTGTTCCGAAAAGTTCGGAGACAGCGACAATCACGTCCAACATCCGTTGTGAAGATGTCGTAAATCCTTGGCGAGTGGATTGATTGCCCGCTTGCCCACGGGTATTCTGGAAAATCGACTTGCGGCGACGCCGCCACTATTCTGCCTTTCTTCGCCTGATATCGTTTTTCACAGGTCTGTGGCTCATGAATTTTGCTGCTTACGCCCCTCTGCTGGCTCAAGAAACAGGGAATACGTCCCTCTTGTGGCCCATCGTTGTTTCAGCGGCCGTGGTTGCCATCATTTTTGCCTTCAATCCACTGACACAAGCCGGTGTGATTGCCCGGGCCACCCTGAAAGAAGCCATCCGCCAGCCCATCTACGCCATGCTGATGCTGGTGGCCGTCTTGATTCTTCTGGTCAATACCTGGGTCCCGTTCTTCTCTCTTGGCGAAGACACCAAGATGTATAAGGACTGCGGACTCGCGACCCTCCTGATCAGCTCGATCCTGCTGTCTGTCTGGACCGCCAGCTTCAGTATTGCCGACGAAATCGACGGCAAAACCGCCATGACCCTGCTCTCAAAACCGATCACCCGACGCCAGTTTATCCTCGGTAAATACCTGGGGATCCTGCAGGCTGTCCTCTGGCTGCTGATTCCACTCACCATCGCGTTCCTTGCTCTGACCTACTACAAGGTCGGTTACGACAGCAAAGAGTCAGGCGCCAAAACTCTCGACTTCTTCGTCTGGCATGCCCAGGTTCTTGGACCTGTGACGATTGACTGGCCACAATTGCTCCCCGAACGCCTCGCCGAAGTCATGAACATCATTCCTGGCGTGATCCTGATTTTCTTGGAAACAGCAGTTCTGGCTGCGATCAGCGTCGTTATTTCGACTCGCCTGCCGATGATCGTCAACATGGTCGCCTGCTTTGCCATCTTTGTTGTGGGTCACCTCACCCCCGTTATTGTCGCAGCTGCTGGTAATTCCCCCAATCTGGAATTCGTCCCCTTCATCGCCCAGCTTTCAGCGACCGTTCTCCCGACGCTGGAGAACTTCAACATGTCGGCTCCGATTGCTACCGGACGCATGGTCCCCGCTGACTATCTCGGCTATTCCGCGATCTACTGCCTGTCGTACTGCTGTGCAGCAATCCTGATGGCCTTCATCTTGTTCGAAGACCGCGACCTGGCGTAAACTGAGCCCGCAAAACACCTTATGAATACACAAAGGCCCCGAAGCACTCCGCTTCGAGGCCTTTTTTCATTGGTTCTCTGTTTGCCAATGGGTAGTCCGGGTTGTCCCAACCCGGACCGCGAAGCCGCAAGAAACACGGCCAACTGCGCGTTGATCGCCTATTCCGTGGGTGGCTGGGGTCAGCTATCGATCCTGACCCCAGCCATCCTTCGCAACTTCCGCACCGCGCACGCAAAAAGCCGCCTCGAAATCGGGCGGCTTCTTCATCATACTTGCTGAAACAATCAGGCTGAGCCTGACGTGAACTTACGCAGCCTTGGCAGCGAACGTCTTCTTCAGCAGGGCGTTCAGGCGGCTTTTCAGACGGCTGGCGGTGTTAGCGTGAACCAGGTTCTTCGCAGAGGCTTGGTCCAGACGCTTTTGAACCAGGATGAAAGCCTTCTTGGCTTCGTCCTGATTGCCATCAGCAGCCAGAGTGCGGACACGCTTGATCAGCGTGCGGAGCATGGAACGCTTAGAACGGTTTTCCAAACGGCGTTTTTCGGCTTTGCGGAGACCGCGTTTGGCTGTGTTCGTATTCGGCATCGAAACAAATCCTGAAATTGATCGAACGGGCCACAAAAGAAGCCAATTGCTTCTCCGGGCCACGGTTAAGCTCGGTGGAGAACCGGGAAACGAATAGAAATACCAGAAATTTTGCCAATTTTCCAGTCACCGGGCTCGGTGGATCTGAAAAATGCGCCAGCCACTGCCCACCAGACAGTTTCTGGCCTAACCGCCGCCCCCTTGAAGTCGTTCCAGACGGGCGCGGACGTCTTTGTAGTTGTAATCGTGAGCCAGGATTTCTGAGTAGGAATCTTCCGCGGCCGATTTGTTGCCCGCTTTCTCTTCGATTCGACCGACGTAATAGTGGACTTCCTTGAAGACCTCCGGCTTATCATCGTGACGCAGATTCGGTAGCGCTTTTTTGAACTGTCGAAGTGCCATCGGCGGGCGGTTGTCCTGAATGAAGCATTTTCCAAGTGCAACGAGGGCTTCGACTTCCAGACGCTGGTCATTGGACGCTGCCTGCAGCAAAGGGATGGCTTCCGCCCACATCGCTTTGTGTCGATAACGGCGGGCCAGCTCGAATTTCAGACGCATATCAGCCGGATAGCGCTTCACACGAGTGGAATAAACGCTGATTTCCCGATCCAGCAGTTCCTCTGCTTTTTTATTGGCGAATGCGGTGAGCTCTTCATCCTTGGGATTCTGAATCGCTTCATTTTTGAAGCTCTTCACTTCAGCCCCCAGTTTGGCAAGCTGCATGTCTTCGATGAATTCCTTGATGTTGACGTTACCGCCCGCTTTTTCATCGGCCTTCGTGTAATACTCGATGGCATCATCGAAGCGGTCCAGACGACGGTAGAAATCGCCCAACTTCAGGTACAGGTCCTTGTTATTGGGCTCTTTGCGGATCGCGTTGAGAATGTCGTGCTCCTCGGATTGCCCCGGACCATCGACCTCGTCGGTCTTCTTCTGATTGCGTCCCAGGCGTCGAGCCACTTCGTGGTCGGGAAGATGGGCGACGTCTTTGGTCGAAGTCGCGATTTCGTAGCCACCGTCGTCGATGGTTCGCATCGACTCGAGGTGCATGATTTTGGTGCGTGCCTCGAAGGCCTGCGGGTCAAGCTTCTGGATACGACGCCAGATCGCAGCCGCGTTCTTATATTCCCCTTTTTCTTCGAGCAGATTGGCCAGCAGGGTATTGAATTTGATACTGTCCGGATCTGCCTGGACCGCTGCTTCCATCAGAAATTTGCCGACTTCCTCATAGCCACGTCGCATGCAGGATTCCGCAGCATCAGCGTTGAGCTGAGGATCCCACGGATTCAGATAGAGACCTTCTTCGCAGGCATGATCGACGGCGTCCCATTCGCCTTTGCCTTTGTGCTTGGAGACCTTGCCACGGATGCCCATGAGCTTGGTCTTGGCCATCATGCCAGCACCTTTTTTGTTCTGGTTGTACTTGCGATATTCGGCACCGCGCAGCGACTGACGATACGCCAGATTATCCGGGCGGAACTGCACGGACTTCATAAACATCTCAACGGCGTAGTCCCAGTTTTCTGCATTGAAGGCTTTCGAACCTGTCTGCCAGCATTTTTTGGCAATTTCGTCATGATCCATCGACATAGTAGACATCTCACCGGTACCTGAAACAAAGCAATCACGCTGTAACAAAGTGACTATACCATAGTATGCCCAATGTGTCCTCGTTGATAGATCGACGACGACAGATCGACGGAGAAAGTTGTGATTGAGACTCCGAACGTAAAGCCTTTACCGGGACTGGAGTTATCGCCAGCGGTCTTCCCTGAGTCCAATCGCGACATCGATCACGACTGACCAGTTGATTTCGTTCATGTCGGCTATCGACATCCGCTGGATCGAAACATCCAACAGGAAGCGTGATTTCAGGCATTCTTGAAGTGCGCAACCAAGCAGAAACCGCCCGACTTCATAGTAGCCTCGAACGATGCAGGCTTTCGCGGCAAACGTATTCGCGATGGAATCCCACGGATCCAGTTTCAGCATCTCCTCGGCGCAATGGTCCAATCGCGCAAACTCCTGCGCATACAGCAGGTCGACGAGTTGCATGTCATAGCTTGTCAGTCTGGTCTTCGTCAAAAAAGAAATCGACCGAGCCTGCTCCTGACGTAAACGGTATTCTCCACTTCGTAGCGACTGACGAAAAGCAAGGTTATCCGGGCGCAGGCAGACCATCTCGAAGTACTTCCTGACCCAACGCTCCCAGTCTTCGTCTTCGGGAAACGGTGCTGACAAGGCGATGGACATCGGATGTCCTCATGAGGTTGTCGTGATCATTTCGGGTCGGTCGGGATCACTTCCATCGGGACGGGATACGCGAAACTGACAACACGATCTGCGCGGGTCAGAAGGTAAAAACCAGCAAACAAATAGAAGAGAACATAAAGGAAAAGTACTCCAGCGATACCTGAAGCAGGGACTCCCATCTCGGAGGCGACGCCGGCGCTCATTGCAGAAATGAGGTGATTACTTCCGGTTATCAAAAGGTAGATCCCTAGACAACGTACGACGACTCCGAAGAGTTCCTGAGCAGAAAGGGGTCGATTTTCTGACATTTTCGAAAGTCCTTAGTGTGGTTGGAGTTTGCTTCCTTGTGCTTGAAGTGTCGTCGAGACGTGGTCAGCATCGCGATGCCGTGTTCGTTGCAGGCGTCGATGACTTGGGGGTCATTCTTGGAGCCGCCCGGTTGAATGGCGGCTTTGATGCCGGCTTTGGCGGCCTGATCGATGCCGTCGCGGAACGGGAAGAAGGCATCCGACGCGACGACTCCCCCCTGGCAGCGTTCGCCGGACTTCGTGGCAGCGATCCATGAGGAATCAAGCCGGCTCATCTGCCCTGCCCCAACGCCGGTAATGGCTCCGTTCTTGGCGAAGACGATGGCGTTCGATTTGACGTGCTTACAGACCAGCCAGGCAAAACGCAGGTCGGTCAGTTCCTGTTCGGTTGGCTGACGCTCGGTGACGCATTGCCACTGATCTTCCGGATCCGGGAGCAGGTCCCGATCCTGAACGAGCAAGCCGCCCGAGACCCGTCGGTACTCCAGAGCGGGCGCGATTGGCCGATTCATATCGGCACAGGACAGAAGACGGACGTTGTTCCGCCATTTTGGTTTGGTCGTCAGAAGCTGGAAGGCATCCTCATCAAACGCAGGGGCGATGATGGCTTCAATGAAGCGTCCCGGCTCGCACATCCGTTCGGCGGTCGCGAGGTCGACGGAGCGGTTGATGCCGATGATCGAGCCGAAAGCAGAGACGGGATCACCTTCGTAAGCGGCATCAAAAGCAGTCGAGAGCTGCTGATTGATGGCACAGCCGCAGGGGTTGTTGTGCTTGAGAATCGCGACCGCCGGATCGGCGAATTCCCGGACGAGCAGCAACGCAGCGTCGAGGTCGAGCAGGTTGTTGTAGGAGAGTTCCTTGCCGTGGAGGATCTTCGCGGTCGCGAGGCTGCCTGCCGGCGGGTTGGGCTCGACATAGAAGGCAGCCGACTGATGGGGATTCTCGCCGTAGCGGAGCCCCTGCTGCTTCTTGACGGTGATCTGCAGCGTCTCGGGATAGTCGTTGGCGGGAGCGTCTGACTTTGATTCGTCGTAGTTGATTGATTTGAAGTAATTGACAATCCCTGCATCGTAAGCGGCGGTCATCTCGAACGCGGCCAGCATCAGTTTCTTGCGAAGGGATTCCGGGAGCTTGCCTGCTTTGAGAGCGCTGAGGACGTCGTCGTACTGTGACGGCTGCGTAACGATGCCAATATAATGGTGATTC
>SXPC01000039.1 GCA_005778225.1 Planctomyces sp.
CGACAAATCGGGTTTTACTCTGATTGAAATGCTCGTGGTGATTGCGATCATCGCGAGCCTGCTCACCATTTTATTTCCTGCTGTTCAGCATGCCCGCGAGGCGGCAAGGAGGTCGAGCTGCAAGAATCATCTAAAGCAGCTTGGTCTGGCTTTGCACAATTACCACGATACACACAGCGCTTTCCCGATGGGAATCTCACATCACAAAGCGGGCTGCGGCGAGGATCCTGGAACAGGGTTCTATATCAGTCACTGGAATGAGCGGTATGCATCGTGGACTTGGCAGGCAATGATTCTGCCGTATCTCGAGGGGGGAAGTCTTTACGATGATATCGGTGTGGGCGAGGAGGAAGCTTACATTTCGCTGCGGAATTATCAGAATCGCCCGCTGCTTCAACAGCCGATGGCGTTATTAAACTGTCCCAGCGACGATGGTCCGAATCAAAACAATTACTCTCTTCGGATGGCGCGTGCGAATAATGGGTCGATTTATCCGGTCGCCAAGTCTAACTATGTTGCCGTCCATCATCATGGGCTTGCCACGTGTAATAATACCAGCGGAAGTATCAGCAGCTCAAACTTCTTAAATCTTGCAGGTAATGAGCCTTATAGCGGAATGTTTTCTCACAATGTATCGACTCGAATGCACGACGCCACTGATGGATTGAGTAATACCCTGTTAGTTGGTGAGCGTGCATGGCAACTGACCATTCCGGGCGCTATCGATGTCCCGCGTGCTGCCAATCAGTTTATCTCTTCAGGACTTCAGTCTGGGTACTCCAATGGTGGGATGAGTTCTGTTTTCGGTACCAGCGTGATTGGAATTAATCAATCAGGTGCCACAGAAACTCTCATGCGAAACACGCGACAAGGCTTCAGTTCCAGGCATTCAGGTGGTGCCCATTTCTGTCTTGCAGACGGATCGGTGAGATTCGTGATGCAGTCGATTCAACTGAATTCGAGCTCATCGGTGGACAGTCTCTTCGAGAGTCTGGTTTCACGAAATGATGGGCGCGTCATTGGCGATTTCTAGTATCTGTCGCGGGGATGTCTGGTTGCGTCGGTCACTGCATTATTTCGTTAAGGTCTGCTTGGATAAGTAGGTCTCCCATGTCGAACCCAATTCATTCTTGTTATTGCTCGTTAACAATTATGCTCCTAGTCGCTGGTTGCGGGAGCCAAGGTCGGGAGGTTGTGGACGTCAAGGGACGTATTACGGTCAATGGGAGTCCTGTCGAAGGACTGCAGGTTTATTTTCGACAGCCAGATGGACCTCAGGCGATCGGGGTGACTGATGCCGATGGAACCTATGAGCTTCTGCTGCCGGGCGAGATTTCCGGAGTTCCGCCGGGGGCATGTGCGGTCGCCATTGTGGGACGTGATCCCAAGCTCTCTGCCGAAGGATTAGACGAACTGAATGCGGCAGCGAAGGAATCAGAGTCGACGGCGTCCGTTTCACTGGCCAAGCTGCCAGTTATTCCCTCGAAATACAACGACCGCACGGAGCTCGTGGCCAATGTCTCGAAGACGAACTGTGAATTCAACTTTGATCTTGTGGTGACGAAACGAGGCAAGCGTTGATACTTGCAGAGGTGGCTACGAGAGAAGGAGTTTCTCTGCTTCAAAGATCGGGCCTTCGATGCAGCTGCGTTTGTAGTCCCAGCCGTCTTCGGAGTCTTCTTTGACTTTGACGACGCAGCTGAAGCAGGCGCCGATGCCGCAGGCCATAGGGGTTTCCAGGGACAGCCAGCAGGGGACGTTATGAGAGGCGGCGATTTGTGCAACTCGCTTCATCATGAGTTCCGGTCCGCAGCAGTAAACTGCGTCGACTTCGCCTTTGGCGAGCAGGGTATCGAGAGGTTCGGTGATGAAGCCCTTGTGCCCGGCTGAGCCGTCGTCCGTCGCAACGGTGATGGTTGCGTTGGGAAGTGACTCCAGTTCGTGGAGCTGTGCGAGATGCGATTTGCTGCGGGCGCCATAGAGCATGCTGACGCGGCGTTCTGGCGATGCGGGAGTCGTTGACTGGCCGTAGGTTTTAACGCCGAGGGCTTCGAGTGTCATGGCGATCATGGGGGTGTAGCCGATGCCGCCGGCGACGCAGGCAAGATGTTTGCCGGTGAATTGTGGGAAGCCGTTGCCGAGCGGTCCCCAGAGATCGACGACCTGTCCGGGGATGAGTTCCGTCAACAGGCCGGTTTGCTTGCCGATGACGTGGTAGCCGATGTCGAAGCCGACGGTGTTGCCCTGGGCGTCTGCGTATGTGTCGTAGAGAGCATAGGGGCGGCCGAGGAGCGGATCGGTGCGTCCGGGAAGTCGGAGCATCAGGAATTGGCCAGGCTGGAAGCGGGTTGCCAGTTCAGGGCATGCCAGTCTCAGTCGGTACGTGTGAGCGGCGATTTCGACATTGGAGACGACAATTGCGCGGGCTTCAACGGGGGCGGTGACTTGGCGGGGAGTGGTGGGCATTTTCGAGAAGGCTTTAGTTTGGGAGAATGAATTAGATTCACAGCAACAGTCTATCGGGTTGGAAGATGCGAGGAAACTGTGGGTCAGGTTTCGTCTTCGCAATTTGAGTTTCGCTAAATTCGCAGAGATCCCTCATCCGTCAGCGAAACGCTGCCACCTTCTCCCGGGGGGAGAAGGATCTGAGGATCAAATGAAAAAGAGCGAAGAGATGACGGGCATCTCTTCGCTCTTTTTGAATTCAAATGTTCCGGGCTGCGGGTTAGGCGGCGGCGGAGTCGGGTTGGCTGCCGCCGGTGGTCAGTTCGCCGCGGACCATGTTGCCCGTAATGACGTATTGACGGCCTTCGTTGCCATCTGGGAGGTCGTACATCATGTCGAACATGACATTTTCCATGACGCTTCGCAGGCTGCGGGCACCGGTCTTGTTCTGGATGGCTTTGCGGGCGATTTCACGCAGGGCTTCATCGGTGAACTCGAGGGTGCAGTTTTCCATTTCGAAGAATTTCTGGAACTGACGGACCAGAGAGTTCTTGGGCTCGATCAGGATCTTCATCAGGTCGGCTTCGCTCATCGGAGACAGCGTGCTGAAGACAGGCAGTCGTCCAAGGAGTTCAGGAATGATACCGAACTGGAGGATGTCGTCGGTCGTGACGTTCTTGAGCAGTTCGTTGCGAGAACGCTCTTTGGCTTCGTCGGTCTGGACGGGCGAGCCGAAGCCGATCATCTTACGACCCATTCGCTTGGCGACGATCTCTTCGAGACCGACGAAGGTACCGCCGACGATGAAGAGGATGTTCGACGTATCCAGTTGGATGTACTGCTGCTCGGGGTGCTTGCGTCCGCCTTGTGGGGGGACGTTGGCAACAGTGCCTTCGAGCATTTTCAGCAGTGACTGCTGGACGCCTTCACCGGAGACATCGCGAGTGATCGAGACGTTCTGGCTGGTCTTGCCAATCTTGTCGATCTCGTCGATGAAGATGATCCCGCGTTGAGCGGCTTCGACGTCGAAGTCAGCGGCGTGGAGCAGCTTGAGGAGGAGGTTTTCGACGTC
>SXPC01000040.1 GCA_005778225.1 Planctomyces sp.
GCTCCTTTGGTGATGACGACAAACTGAATGACGACCAGAATGACGAAGATGACGACGCCGATCGTGGGAGATCCACCTGCGACGAATTCACCGAAGGCTTCGATGACGCCACCAGCGGCGCCGGTTCCATCGGTCGCGGCGTGAGAAAGAATCAGACGCGAGGAAGCGACGTTGAGGACCAGGCGGGAAAGAGTCGTTCCCAAAAGCACGGCTGGGAAGACACTGAATTCAAGAGGATTAGTTACGTGGATCGTCGTCAGCAAAATGATCACCGACACCGTGATGTTGGCTGCGATGAGCAGGTCCAACAGCATAGGTGGCAGCGGCGTGATGAGGACCAGAACTGAGGCCATCAGCATCACCGGAAACAGGAGTGGAAGGGTACGCGACATGGAAGCGCGAAACCCGGGCGCACTCGCGGACATGGACGATGTCTCCGAGACTATTTCAGGGGGGTGGTGGAGGGGAAATCGGGAGAAGGGAGAGGAGATCAGAAAGGCGAGTCAGACAGGATGGAGCGTTGCCCGAAACAGGTGGGCGGAGGCAGCCGAAGCCACCCTCGTTGGGCCTTGCTCGAAGTGAGAGGCGGTGTTTATCTCATAGAAAAAATGCCGTCCAGCCGCTTTTTGTCATTTTGCCTCAAGTTTGCAAGTCTTACTGCCGAGGGTGAGAGGTTCGCGCGACAGGCGAGCGATCTCCAGCATGAGGTGGACGGAGGCACGGTTATAACGGTCGTTCGGCAGACAAAATGTTGGTGCTACCCAGAATCTCGGGTTTTGCTGGACGTCCTTGTCTTCCGAGATTATCGTGACAGGTGTTGATGTTTGCCCATTTTACCTGCGCCGGGTTTCTGACATGACATTCTTCGGGTTTGCGACGCGTTCTTTTGTAACTGCCTGCACTTTTGCGCTGGTTGCCTCTCCTGCGGCGGCTCAGCAGAAGCCCCCCGCCAAGCCAAAGCCCCCGGCTTATCTGGATGTCGAGGAAGCACCGTCAACCTACTGGCTGCAGGGAGAATACTTCGGCAGAGCCAAACTGAAGTCCTCTGCTCCGTTGACGCGATTCGGGCTGCAGGTCATTGATAAGGGCAAGGCTGATTTCGAAGCCGTCCTGTATCAAGGGGGCCTGCCGGGAGAAGGTTGGGACAAGAAGGATCCGGTTCGACTGAAAGCGACACCCGCTGACGGGCTCGTTGTCTTCGTTGCTGATGATTACACGCTGAGCGTCGACGGGACGACCGCGACTGTCGAGCCGGTTGTTTCTGTGTCGGCGGTCAAGAAACCGCTCTGGGGATCTCTGGAGAAGGTGCAGCGACTCAGCCCGACTCTGGGGCTCAAGCCTCCCGCCAACGCACAAATCCTCTTCAACGGTTCGAAGACCGATCTCTGGAAGGATGCTAAGACCGAAGGTAATCTCCTCAAAGAGGGAGCCATGACCAGAAACGAATACCAGGACTTCCGCATGCACCTCGAGTTCCAGCTGGCGTTTAAGCCAGACGGGATCGATCAGGATCGTGGGAATAGCGGCGTCTATATTCAACGTCGTTATGAGCTGCAGATTCTCGATTCGTTTGGACGCCAGATGCAGTTCAACGACATCGGGTCGATCTATCGCCAGCAGCAGCCGGAACTCAACATGGCGCTGCCGCCGTTGAGTTGGCAGACGTATGACATCTGGTTTCGTGCGGCCCGCTTCGATGCGGAAGGGAAGAAGACTGAGAACGCTCGCATCACCGTCTGGCTGAACGGGGTGCCGATTCACAGCGATTATGAGATCATCGCGAAGACGGGTGCTGGTCAAAAAGAGGCGGCCAATCCGATGCCGATCAATTTGCAGGACCACCAGAACCCGGTTCGTTTCCGCAACATCTGGCTTCTCGAAGGGGATATCAAGCCACCTGCTCCGCTGACCGCACCGAAGCCCGCGCCGAGCAGTTCCATTGCTCAAGGGAGTTTCTCTGGTGGTCAGAGTGGAGTGATCTCCAGCGCCCCGCCGATGACGTACCAGCCCCAGATTATTCATTGGGGGCCGTATGCGATGCCGATGGAAGGTTATTATGGCATGGGACAGCCAGGTTGGGTTCCGCCGCCGGTGAAGCCGATGGTGGGGTATGAGGGGTGGCCGGTTTACGATTGAAAGACTGGATTCTGCGTGCCCGGGAGGGCGAGGCTCCGTCCGAGCCGCTTACGTTCATTGCGACGGCTCACCAGCGAATCGACGATCATTGCTTGTGTGGCGGGGGTGGGTAAGTTTGCTGTGGAAATGGACGTTGAATGCGCGCTCGCACGGCTGGCACAGCCGTGGCACACATCTGACACAGCAAGACGCAAGGGTCATGGCTGAAACGCGGTGCGGATGAAGTCGCCGCGGGATTGGGGGACTTCCGGGACGACGATTTTGGCGTTGTTGGCGATCGTCATCCAGCGATTGCGGAGATCGTCGGTGAGGGGTTCGTCGAGTTTCGCTTCATGGCCGGGGGCGGCTTCGGAGTATTGGCCGTGGAGGGTTTTGCCGCGTGGGTCGGCGGGTGTTGGTTCGATGCCGTGAAAGCCTCCTAGGCTTCCCCACCACTGGACGGCTTGGAAATCAGGATGGCCGGGGCGGACGCCGCTGACGTAGATCGTGGCGCTACCGGCGGTGTGAAGGCGGCGTTGGAGTTTCACAACGTCGACATCTTGTACGGGCTCTTTGTTTTGATCTGCCAGCGCAGCGGCATGTCCTGCTGCTTGCCCCAGGGACATCCAGATGGGTTCCAGTCGCAGAGCGCAGAAGCCGACGTGTGAGGAACTGACGGCTCCGCAGACGAGGAGGTTGTCGACGTCTTTGGGGAGCAGGACTCCATAGGGGATCTGGTACGGCGGGACTTTCTTATAGAACTCGCCGACGTGTTTGCCGTCGAAGCGACCGCCTTCATGGGCGGTGCCGTGGCAGTTGTTGCCGTAATCCCCCATCGCGATCGAAGTGGGGTGGAAGACGGCTCGGGCATCGCCGGGGACAGCGTCGGAATCCTGTTCTTTATAGGTATGGACGCCAACCATGCGTCGGGCTTCGCGGACATAGATCTGCTCTGGAATGTGGCCGTTGTCTTTGAACTCGTCCCGACAGAAGCCCCAGCTGCGGGCTTCTTCGCGGAACTTTGAAGGGACCGCGTCATCGTTCTGCAAGAAGTAGAGAAGGCCCAGTTGGTCGTTGAGGTGTTCCTGATGGATTTCTTCGCGGGTGCCAGGATCTGCGACGGGCCATGCCCTATTTTTGCCAGGCAGCGATAAGCGGACCTGACCTCGGGAAACATCGTTGATGTCATATTTTCCGTTCGGGAGCGCGGGGGTCTGGGCTTTGAAAATGCACTTGGAGGGGTAGCCGAAGATTTTCTGAATAGATCCTGATTCAAGATGCTTCACGACTTCGATGAAGTTTTCCCGTTGGTATTCTTTCGGCGGCTGCGGCAGGACGCGGTTGGTTTCGTCCTGAGTCATGATCCAGCGGAAGTTGTAAGCCTGGAGCTGGTCGTCCGGATTTTCGGGGGCGAGGGGTTCGCCGAACTGGCTTTTTGATTCGCGGCCTGTCGTCCAATTCAGAGTCGTCAATGCCATCAGGTCGCCTTCGTAGCTGGCGTCGATGAAGACGTTGGCGCGGATAGCGTCTGCTTTCAAGTTGCGACCGCCGAGCAACAGGATGGCGATTTGTCGACTGTGTTCTCGTTTGCCATTTTCTATTTCGACGCCTCGGAGAAGCGCTTTCTTCTCGACGACAATCGAAGGATGTTCGGCGAGCATTGTCTCGAAGACCATGAGGTTGATCTTGGGTTCGCCGAAAGTGCCGTGGAAGGAGGCGAGGTGTTGAGTGGAGCCTTCGCCGTAGGTGGTCTTGTAATAGGACTCGACGCGCTGGGCGAAATTCCAGAAGGCGCCGGTGAGACTTTCGAGAGAGTGAAAGTCGGTATGCGACAAGCCGTTGGTGACGAGTCCGCCGATGCGGTCGGTCGGTTCGACCAGGAGGACTTTGCAGCCATCTTCGGCGGCGGCGATCGCGGCGGCAATCCCGCTGGGGGTTGCTCCATAGATGGCGACGTCGTAATCAGCGGTCTGTGCGAACGCGGTTTGTATCGTTGCGAAGAGTCCGAGCAACAGTCCGAGGAAGCGAGTCATCGTGTGGTTTGTCCTTTGAGAAAATCACATCCATGGTTTGACATAGATTATCCGACTCATCAACGCTTCTCCATCATGACGAGGTCATAGCGCGGATGAAAGTTGTTGAGAGAGGGACCAAGGGTAGACATCATCGGCATGATTCCTCAAACTAGCGGAATGCCGTCGAGGGTTTGACGACTGTAAGGTCGGAAGACTCCTGCCGTCTTAACGGGAGTGCGAGGCTCCGTCCGAGCCGCTGTCCCGCGTTGCAAATAAAATTCGCCTGATAGATTCCAGCGGTCTGCAGGAAAGAGAAACCCTACGCAGCCCTCAACGTCTTTTCACGGTTGAAGTTTCGCAACGCAGGCCGTCGTACGCATGCGACGAAACGCATGAGAGGCGGCTAGGACGGAGGCCGTCGCCCTCCCGGTCACGCGATTGATCCAGACACCATTGCCAAAGGCTTCCGATATGTCCGCTCCGAGTCGACGCCAACAGACTTCCAGTTCGCTTGCTGCCCAGAGTGCCACGATTATGATTTTCGGGGCGTCGGGTGACCTGACGGCTCGCAAGCTTCTGCCTGCCCTTTACACACTCTGGAAGACAAGGTTCCTGCCGGACAAATCGCAGATCATCGGCGTGGCTCGACGCGAGAAGACGGACGACGAATTCCGCCAGGAGATGTTCGATGCCTGCCAGCAGGCCTCGCGTACGGGAGAGATCTCGGCTGACGAATGGGCGGAGTTTAGCGCGAACCTCTATTACAAGCGCGTCGACCTTGATGATCCCGAGCAGTTTCAAAAACTCAAATCTGACGTGGAATCGCTCGAAGCCAAAGCAGGGCTTTCGGGACGACGTCTGGTTTACATGGCGACTGATCCGAGCCTGTTTCTGCCCTCAGTGACGGCGCTCAGTGAAGCAGGTATGATTCCTGACCACACGGATCCGAACTGGCTGCGGGTCGTGTTTGAAAAGCCGTTCGGGCATGATCTGGAATCAGCGATCGAACTCAGCAGCGGCCTGAAGTCGATGCTGCATGAAGATCAGATCTACCGCATCGATCACGATCTCGGCAAAGAAACGGTTCAGAACATCCTGTTGTTCCGCTTCGGCAATTCGATTTTCGAGCCGCTGCTCAACCGCAACCATGTCGATCACATCGAGATCACGGTGGCCGAGTCGCAGGGGATGGAACGTGGGCGTGGCGGATATTATGACAAGTCAGGTGCTCTGCGTGACGTGCTGCAGAATCACGTTCTGCAGCTGTTGTGTCTGATCGCGATGGAACCCCCTGCTCTGTTCCGCGGGAATGAAATTCGGGACGAGAAGCTGAAGGTTCTCCAGACTCTGTCACCTGGTGCGAGCAAGATCGATGACTGGGCGATCGCGGGGCAATACACGGCTGCGAAAGTCGGCAACGAAGATGCCAAGGGGTATCGCGAGGAAGAGCGAATTCCGCCGGATTCTACGCGAGAGACGTTTGTCGCGATGGAAGTTGCGGTTGATAACTGGCGCTGGTCGGGAGTGCCGTTTTATCTGAGGACGGGCAAACGGTTGCCCAAGCGGGTCAGTGAAATCGCGATTCAGTTCAAGCATCCGCCACTGAATCTGTTCACGACGGTTGAGTGTGAAGGGGACATTTGCGAGCTGGTCGAAGCACGTCCCAACATGCTGATCTTCCGTATTCAGCCACAGGAAGCGATCTCGCTGAAGACGAGCACCAAGCGTCCGGGGATGCAGTACCAGATTCATCCAGTCACGATGGACTTCAAGTACAGTGACGAATTCGTCACAGGTCTGCCGGAGGCCTACGAGCGGTTGCTGCTCGATGTCCTGCGAGGCGATTCCACGCTGTTTACACGCAGCGATGAACTCGAAGCTGCCTGGGCGTTTGTTGACCCCGTTCTCAAGCGCTGGGAGACCGAACCGGACTTCCAGCCGGAGCCGTATGCTGCGGGGACGTGGGGGCCGAAGAAGGCAGAAGAACTGCTGTCGAAGGATGGTCGCGAATGGCGTAAGCCGTTGACCGAGAAGAATGGTTAATGCGAGAGTTTCGAGGAAGGCGGCCAGTGAGCCGCCTTTTTTTGTGCGCTCATTTGGTGCGGTTCGAAGACTCACCGGCACCCTACACGGAAAAATCAGCTGGCTTCGATGGCGGGTTGGGTCATGATGAGTTTTCGTATGGAACGAACCGTGGCGGTGGCGACGAGATAGAGGATGATTCCGAGAACGCCGCCGGCCTGGTCTGCGGACCAGTCGATGATGTCTGCGACTCGACCGAACCAGGGTTGCGTGGTTTCGTCGATCCCGCCGTAGATCATCGTTGTCAGCAGGACGGTTGGGACGATCGTCCAGAATCGCCAGTTGAGGCTGTGCAGCGTGCTGGCCAGAAGAAATGACAGGACGGCGTAGGCAGCGACGTGCATGAATTTGTCGGAGACTGCGACGGACTCGACATATTCGACGGGCATGTGGGTCGCGTATAGGAGGACCATCCAGTAGGCGACGAGCATCGTCAGAAGGGCCCAGAAGCGATTCGACATCATCAGCGATTTCATAAGCAAACCCCAAACACTCTCGTCAGACAAACCGAATGGAGAAACTCTACTCCATTAAATGTCTGGCGTGGTGTGTTGCCAAGGTGCTTCGACAGATTCAGGCGCGAATTCGCCAGATCCTCACGAAATCACTTGATGATGTTTTTTCGCAACACGGTTGTGGGGGAACGCGTCGAAGACTCTCTGTCGGCCCCTTTTCAACGCGGTTGTTCATCGACTATCGCGAGGCGATTGGCATGGCGGGTTGTTGCACGTCGCTTGGATTGAAATTGACTTCGACGACTGTGGTCACTGCCTGACCTGATTCTGTGGCGATGCCTTTGCGAAGCTGGAGACGCCAGTGAAACTGGTCCTGGGTGGCATCGGTGAGTTCGACGGATTCGCAGACGATGGCTGTTTCGTACCATTCGCCGGGAGCAACTTCGGGGAAGTAACCGAAGAGCTGATCCTGTTTGGCCAGAGAAGGATCATTGGCCTTGAGCATCAAAGCGGCTTGCTGGAAGCCGGTTTCGGTGTTGGATACGCCGAGGAACGAATTGGATCGCAGGACGCCGGGCTGGACGGGATCTGCGACTTTGGTTGTCATCAGACGCTCATCAAGCGGAGCAAAGGTCTGGTCGGCAGAGAGGTTCTCGACTCGGACCCAGAGGGCGAGCTGTGATGCGTTGGAACTGGCATCACTGGAGAGTTGCTCGACTTTGATCGGGGTGATTTTGACATGGCCGAAGCGTCGACCTTCTCCCAGGCTGAGCTGGTGACCGGCTGGCATTGTCGCCTTCTCCGGGACGAGTCGGTAGCCAGCCTGGCCGTTGATGCTGGGCACGGGGACATCGGGGAGTGATTCGAGGACATCCGGACGTCCGGTGAAACGCTCGAAGGCGAGATAGCCGCAGACGGTGCTGACCGTGACGGCGTACATGAAGGTCATGGTGAACAGTGAGTACGAAACGCCGGATCGTTTGCTCGGAGCGTGTTTTCTGAAGGAACCACGCAGTTCTTCAGCAGAGACCTGGGGAGCTGCGGCCGTTGGTGACTCGGCGGATGTGCGGCGCGGCATGGGCTGGCGGTCCTGCGGTGGATTCGTTGCAGAGCCGGGAGCCGCTATCGAAGGGCGATTGACTGGGGCAGCTGGTTTGAGCAGCGATGGGGGTGCTGGATCCTGACTGGTGGTCATGCGAGGAGTCGTCGGCATGGCTGGCATTGGACTCGGAGCGGAGACCGGTGCGGGCGTTACGGGACGCGTTGCCACGGGTGCAGGTGGTGCAGCCGGGGCGACTGGTCGTGCCGCTGGCATGGCGGGAGGTGCCGCTGGCCGGAATGTTTCGAGCGGTGTCGGTGGCATTGATGTCGCAGCCGTTGGGGGGGCTGTTTCGACGGGCTTTGCCGAGAAGAGAGGGCGGATGTCGTCGCAGGGGGTTTGATCCAGAGAGGGGAGAGCTGGCATCTGGAATTTTGGGCGGACTGGCGTTGGTGCCGGTGGAGCATCCAGGGTGACATCATCCGTCAAGGAACTGAAGGAAGGCTGTTGCCTGACGACTGGCTCTGGCGTTGACTCTGGCGCTGGCTTGAACGCGGGCGCTGGTGTTGAAGCCGGTTTCTGGCGAGGGGCGCCCGCCTGGGCTTTGAGCATCTCAACTTTGCGTTTGAGCTCTTCCAGGTCTGTCTGATCCTGGAAAGAAAACCAGTCGGCTCCTGCAGGCTTATTGCCTGATTCTTCAGAAGCGGAAGCAGATGAACGGAACTCCGTAACGTCATCAAACGAATGTGATTCGCTGGCCATACCTTGCGTCCCTGCAATGGAAAAACTTGAAATCGAAATCACCCTCTCCAGATGGCGGACCCTTCAAAGGCCGGTTCTGGACATCAATTTCATCCAGTCGATTGTCGCAGGATGCCCATTGGGCTGCAACATCATTTCGCTGGCATACGGGATAATCCCGAGGATCGGAACATCGGTCCTGAGAGCGATTTCCTCAGCGTGCATCGTCTCAAGCAGTGTCTCCGGATCGGGTTGTACGGTGTTCATGATGATGCCAGCGACCTGCAAACCGCGACTCTTTGCCGCTTCGACAGTCAGCAGGGTGTGGTTGATGACGCCGACCTGATTGGGGGCGACGATAACGATCGGGAAGCGAATAATCTCGGCCATATCCGCGAGATTGTGGGCATCGGACAGCGGCGAGAGCAGTCCGCCAGCCCCTTCGAGGACAAGATAATCGACTTGCCCCTGCCAGACTTTCAGTCCGCCAATCAGCAGGCGGTCATCGACACGTTTCTGCTCGGCACGGGCGGCGATTGAGGGGGCATAAGCTGCCAGGAAGCGCTGAGGACAAATCCAGTCCTGCGGGTATTCCTTGGGGAGAGACGTCTTCAACTCGACGACATCCTGCCAGACGGGTTCACCCTGGGAGTTAAAGGATGCGCCACTGCAGACGGGTTTATAGGCCCCGACACGTTCGGTCAGCGCAGCCAGTTGCTGGATAATCAGAGAAGAGACGTACGTCTTCCCGACATCCGTGTCGGTTCCAGTGATGATCAGTCCGTTGAGTTTCATGGGCTTAATCAGGTCGGATCTGCTCTTGGGAAGCCTCAGGAATGAACATTGCGTCCGTTAAGACAGAGAGTTTATACCATCTCGATGGCCGCGCTGACCACCGAACGGGCTTTCGGATGTCCTGTCTGGAAAATTACGCTGTGTTCTGACTGGCCGCCTGTGTAGGATGAAGAATGATTGCGGGCCAACGGTCACTGTGTAACGAACGGTCACTGTATCGAAAATCGACGCTGTGAGGAACTCTGCCATGACACCACATCCAAGTCTTCCGATTCTTTCCCGACGAAGTTTTTCGATCGCGATGCTTACGCTCGTGTCAGCCACAGGTCTGAATACGGCGTTCGGGGCCCAACCTCCTGCAGCTCCAGCGGTCGAACAGAAGCAGTTGACCACTGGCGACGGGTGGCTGATTTCGGTCGAGTATTACAGTCAGCCTGGCATGCAGGATGCACCGGTGATCATGATTGTCCATGGTGAAAACAGCAATGCCCTGGCCTGGAAAAATGATTACGGAAAGACCCTGCAGGAACTGGGGTATGCCGTTGTGATCGTCGACCTGCGGATGCATGGTAACAGCAAGACGACAGTCAACGGTCAGAAGTTCGACACCACGGACCTGCGTCCCAACCAGTATCCCAATATGGCTGGGTTTGATCTGGAAGCGGTCAAGAATTTCCTGCTGGACGAACATCAGAAGAAGAATCTGAACGTCCGAAAGCTCGGAATTATCGCCTCGGACATGAGCGTTCCAATTGCCCTGGCGTTTGCGGAACTTGATTGGAACAAGCTGCCTTATGATGATGCACCGACCGCGATGATGCGAACGCCGCGAGGTCAGGACGTTCACGCCATTGCGATGATTTCTCCGATCATGCAACTGCCGGGCGTGAATGCGAATGTTTCCCTTCGCGGGCTGACGGCACCTGTGCGACAGATTGCTTTCTTCTCTGCCTACGGGACGCAGGATACTGCGACCGTGAAGCAGGCCGAGCGACTTGATAAGGTTTTGCAGGCCCATCAGGAAAACAAGGCTCGCGTGGTTCTCAAGCAATACGATTCGAATCTGAACGGGGTCGCGCTTGCAACCCGTACGCCGCAGTTGAAGAAGGACTTGATCGAATTCTTCGACAAGAACCTGATGAAGTACGATGTCCTTTGGCAGGACCGACGCTCTCGTCTGTCCCGATAGACATCGGGTGAAATCTCAGTTCCGTTTGTCTCGTGAAATCAGGCCTGCGGGGTCGGAGGTAATGGTGTGCAAAATTGAACTGCTCTGCTTGCTCATCCTTCCCAATTTCTACGGGATCGTTTCTCAAGCTTTACCCTCCTGCCTGGCAACTGCTACAATTCGCGGTGAGACCCGTTTCGCTGGTTGACTGTATGCTCGTCGAACATGGCCACAACGCCGCCAGGCAGAATTGATCGCATGTCTCTTTTGGGTTTTGGGGAAAAGCAGAAAGTCGATAGCCCTGCGGCTCCGACGACTGAAGAGCTCGCAGGTCGCGTTGCGCAGATCGATCCGCAACTTCTCCCCCGACACATCGCGATCATCATGGACGGCAACGGTCGTTGGGCGCGTCGACAAGGCTGGCCGCGCGTGGAAGGACACCGTCGCGGGGTGCAGTCCGTGCGGATTATTGTTGAAGAAGCAGTCCGGTTAGGGATCGGCCAGCTGACGCTGTATTGTTTCTCGAGTGTAAACTGGAAGCGCCCGAATACCGAATTGGACTTCCTGTTGTGCCTCTTGCGACCCTTCCTGGTTCAGGAACGCA
>SXPC01000041.1 GCA_005778225.1 Planctomyces sp.
ATTTGGTGCGGTTCGCAAAGCCTCACCAGCACCCTACACAGAGCATGGTTTTTCCTGTCGAATTGGAGTTGGCGTGATCGACTAAGGGTGTTCGAGTACATCAACACCTTTTTCGAAGCCCAGCCAGGAGAGAATCATGTCGACTTCATCCAACACCGTTCATCTGCACCGAGTTTTCACGGCACCGCCGGAGCGGGTCTACAAGGCGTTCGTTGATGCGAAGGCCTTGGAACGCTGGTTGCCGCCGTATGGTTTTCTAGGGACGATTCACGAGATGTATGCCCGGGTTGGTGGCGGGTATCGGATGTCGTTTACGAACTTTGGAGCAGGGAGTTCGCATTTTTTCAACGTGAAGTTCGTGGAGCTGACTCCGGGAGAGCGGATTGTTCATACCGACACGTTTGAAGATCCGAACCTGCCGGGGGAAATGACCGTGACCATCGATTTCAAGAAGGTGATCTGCGGGACGGAACTGTCGATTGTGCAGGCCGGGATTCCGGAGGCGATTCCTGCTGAGATGTGCTATCTGGGATGGCAGGAGTCACTGATGCAGCTGAAACAGCTGGTTGAGCCGGAGATTCCGGACGGGCAGTGATGGTGCTGCGAACCAGTCGCATCACTGTAACTTCGCAGAATTCCCTCATCCGTCGGCACTGTGTTTATTAAACACCAAAGGTGTTATGCCGCCACCTTCTCTCCGGGGGAGAAGGATCGGGAGGGGGGCCAGAAATGAAGTCATTTTTGTCGGGCTTCCCTCGGGGAGTCTGTTGAGGTAGCATCTTTTGCCCAAACTGCTACGATAGCGGTTTGTTTTCACTTCAGGAATTACTGCCCTCAGGAATTCGTAGACCGTCACCATCCAAGGGATTCGATTGTGCCGACATTCTTGTTACTGCTCACTGGATTTGTCAGCTTCCTGCTGATCGTCATCATTCTGCTGCAACGCGGACGGGGTGGCGGACTGGCCGGTGCCCTTGGCGGCATGGGTGGTCAGAGTGCTTTTGGTACTCGCGCAGGTGATGTTTTCACTCGTATTACTGTCGTACTGGCGATCATCTGGACTGTCCTGGCTGGTTTGACAGGCATGGCGATGCAATCCGACAGTGGCGGGCTGTTCCCCGGTGGCGCTGAAGCTGCCACAAGTATGGAATCAACGTCGCCCACCGGTGATGCTCCCCTCTCGCAACCAGCGGGTTCTGCACCTGTGATTTCCGAGCCTGCCACATCTGCACCGCTCGTCACGCCGCCTGCGTCTGCTCTGGAACAACCAGCCGCTGCACCGCTGACTGGTGAGAGCGTCCCGCCAATGACCGAGACCAAACCTGAGTCGGTCCCCTCGACTCCGATCAGCACGCCTGCTGGCAGCAACTAATCGTTTCCTCATAACGCATTCGCTTTCAAAGCGGTTGTCCTGACGGGCTGCCGCTTTGTTGCATTGAACTTCCAACCGACTCTGAGTTTTCACGAGCCTTTTCGAGGACGTCACGACGCATGCTGCTGAGTATGACCGGTTTTGGTGACGTCCGCGTGTCGAGGGACGATTTGACAGTCGCGGTCGAAATGCGGTCTGTCAACAATCGCTATCTGAAAGTCTCTGTCCGCTGCCCTGAGCTATACGCCCCGTTTGAAAGTCGGATCGAGAAGCTGCTGCGAGAGAAGATTGACCGTGGCACAATCAACGTCAGCCTCAAGGTGCAGAACGCTCAGCAGGACTCGAAGTATTCGCTCAACCCGACCGTCCTGATGCATTACTGGCAGCAGGCCAAAGCCATCGCCAGTGAACTCGGACAACCCGTTCCTGCGATCACCGACTTCCTCTCACTACCTGGTGCGCTGACCGAGTCGATGACCAAAGAGCAGGGGGATATCGAAGAGAACTGGCCGTTGATTGAGCAGGGGCTCAACGAAGCGCTCAAGAAGCTGTGTCACTTTCGTGAGACCGAAGGTGTCTCCATGCGAAACGAAATCGACGCGCGTGGCAAGTTCATTGGAGAAGAACTGGCGAAGGTCAAACTGCATGCTCCCCATGTTGTCACGGACTACCGCGACAAACTGCTGGATCGAATCAACCAGCTGCTCTCCGATACGAAAGTCCGCGTTGAGCCGAATGATGTCGTCAAGGAAGTCGGCATGTTCGCAGAACGCTGTGATATCCATGAAGAGATCACTCGCATGGAGTGTCACCTGCAGCAGCTGAGCGAGTTTTTGAACCATCGAGCCTCTCAAGGACGTAAGCTCGAATTCCTGTGTCAGGAGATGTTCCGCGAAGTCAATACGATCGCCTCGAAAGCCAATCACATTGGCATTTCGCACGCGGTCGTCGAGATGAAAACGTCGATCGAGAAGATCCGTGAACTCGTCCAGAACATCGAATAGCACGTCCGTGCTTTTGTGCAGCCGATTGGACGCGAAATGAGTTCGACGTCTTTCCATCGGCTGCGGGGAGCCGGGTTAACAGAATCCTTAAATCGTCCATGTCCATTGTGCTAATGAGTGAATCGATGACTGACGCCAACGCGACCTGCCGGCCTGGAATCCTGGTGATTTCCGGCCCGAGCGGGACGGGCAAGACGACCCTCGTCAACCGACTGATCGCGCAATCGCCTGTCCCCTTGAAGAAATCGGTTTCTGCGACGACACGGTCTCCTCGTGCAGGAGAAGTCGATGGAGACGACTACTACTTCTTGTCACGCGAAGAGTTTCTCAAACGGGTCGAAAACAACGAATTCCTCGAATACGAAGAAGTCCACAAGACGGGCCAGCTTTACGGCACACTCAAGTCGCACGTCGACAATGCGATCAACAACAACTGCTGGTCACTGCTGGAAGTCGATGTCGATGGCATGAAGAACATCACGCAGATCTATCCGGATGCGGTGACGATCTTCCTGTTGAGTCCTTCGCAGGAAGTTTACGAACAACGCCTGCGATCTCGCGGGACGGAGTCTGAAGAACTGATCACACGACGCCTGCAGACCGCTCAGCGTGAGCTGACGTTTGCAGACCGTTACCAATATCAAGTCGTCAATGATCAGCTCGACCGGGCTGTTCAGGAAATCTGCGACATTCTCACGCAAAAATCACAACTCACCAGCCAATCCAACTGAGCCCACTCAAGACTGAGTTCCATTTACGAAGGAGACGGACGTCATGATCGAAGATCTGAAAGAAGAGAAAATCGTCAACAAAGTCGGGGGCCGTTTCAAACTGTCGACGATCATCCAGAAGCGGATGGTCGCGCTGAACCGCGGTGCCCGTCCTCTGATCGAAACCCAAAGCAAGAACCTCATGGAAATCGTCGTCCGTGAGATCCTTGAAGACAAGATCTACCTGGACCGCACGGGCAACGTCGCGATCCGCGGCGAAGTCGCTCCGGACGTCGATAAGTTCGACGCAGGCCCGTCACTGGCTGATCTGATGTAATCAAGTCTTCGTTCCTTCTCCCTCGGGGAGAAGGTGGCCGAGTCTTCGAGGTCGGATGAGGGAACTCTGCGAATTCCCCAATGCCCGCATCACTGTTCCTTCTCCATCGGGGAGCCGTATTCTGTCCCTTCCCCCCTTGAGGTGGAAGCAAGGAGTTCGCTCTCGCCGAGAAGGCGAGAGTGAACGACGCGGTAGTCTTCTCAGGAATGGTGCCCGAAGGGCGGATGAGGGTGGGGCATAGGCACTATATTAGTATCCATTCGCGAGTTAATCACAGAAAACACTGTTTCATCAGTTCCATTCGTATTCATCGTTTTGTCTCTGCAGACGCACATGACACAGGGGGTTGACACCCCCCGCTCGCCTTGGGAAATCCATGTCACAGCCTGAGATCATTCTGGGAGTTACAGGCGGGGTTGCGGCTTATAAAGCGGCGGACCTGGCCAGCAAGCTTGTGCAGTCTGGTTATGGCGTGACGACGGTGTTAACCAAAGCGGCTCAGCAGTTCATTGGCAAGACAACCTTCGAAGCATTGACTCAGCGTCACGTGTATACCGATCTGTTTTCGCCACAGGAGCATTTTCTGGGCGAACATATCGGGCTGGCTCGACAGGGGCAACTTATCGTCATCGCGCCGGCCTCGGCAGACTGTCTGGCCAAGCTCGCTCACGGCATTGGCGATGACCTGCTTTCCACGATGTGCTTAGCGACACGCAGCCCCATTCTGCTCGCCCCTGCAATGAATCTGGAGATGTGGCAAAAGCCCGCCGTCCAGCGGAACCTCGAACAACTGAAAGCCGACGGGCTCTTGGTCATCGGCCCAGGCAGCGGCTGGCAAAGCTGCGGCGAATTCGGCCCGGGTCGCATGGCAGAACCGGTGGAGATCCTTGCGGAAGTGAAGCGGTTGCTGCCAGTTTAAAATAAGACTGGAACGCAGAGTTCGCTGAGTTGAGCAGAGAACGCAGAGTCAGTCTGAGAGTAAGTTGCCATGAACGCCGTCCAGATTTCGCTGACGAATGATGAAGCTCTCATTCTTTTCGAATGGATATCTGAGTTCGATGCAACAGGACTGGCAACAGATGCTGATGAAGTTGCCAAAGCGATCCTTTCGAAGATAGAAGGACAGATCGAGTCGAAGCTGGTCGAGATTTTGTTGCCGGACTACGCCGACCGATTAGCTGCCGCAAGAACGAGGTTTCTCGAAGGAAAATAAGCCCTTGAGATGAAGCTGACTATCCCGCAGGATTACGGAAAAACTAAACTCTTCTCTGCGACCTCTGCTTCACTCTGTTCCCTCTGCGTTCCTGTCTCACTTTAGATTCAAAACAATGCGAATTCTCATCACCGCCGGGCCGACGCGAGAGTATCTGGATGATGTGCGTTACTTGACGAACGCGAGCAGTGGGCGGATGGGGTATGCGATGGCTCAGGCCGCGATTGCGGCGGGGCATCAGGTCGATCTGGTGAGTGGCCCGGTGGCGTTATCGCCGCCAGTGGGGTGTCAGTTTCATCCGGTCGAGACGACCGAGCAGATGATGCAGGCGTGTCAGACCTTGTTCCCGCAGTGTGATGGTGTGATCGCTGCTGCGGCGGTGTGTGATTACAAACCCAAGACACGCGTGGCGGGAAAGATGTCGAAGACGGGGGACGGGATCATCCTGGAGATGATTCAGACCGACGATGTCCTCGCGTCCCTGGGCAATAGCAAAGGGAGCCGCTGGGTGCTGGGATTTGCGCTGGAAGCCCAGAACGAACGCGAGAACGCCCTGCAAAAACTCCGTCGCAAAAACTGCGACTGGATCCTGCTGAACCGCCCGACGGCGATTGGTGCGGAGACAAATGAGGTCGAACTGCTGGGTCAGGCGGGGGAGACGATTGTCAGCTGGAGCGGGTTGAAGAGTGAGATCGCGAAGGATGTGATTGGGTGGATCTCGACTCACTTGCCGTCGTCAAGTGTATCGACTAGCGAGTGATGTAGATCCCACCAGACATAAAATGAGTCAATTCTTTTTTGTGCTGATTAAGCTCATCTTTTAGGCCTGGTAGTTGCCAATCGAGTTCGCTGAAATTGGATGGTTCGTTGATGTAGGAAATTGGGTGGATGTTCAAATCAGCGGCCGAGTTATCACTCGTATTGTGTTGATGATCCTCTCCTTTCGCGGCCTTTCTCAACGCTTTTGATTGTTCGAACTTGTGAATTTTCGAAAGCACATTTTCGACCTGTTGATGAGTCTTACGATTAGCACGCACGACCATGTAACCCGTGGTTGGATAGGAACAGGAGAATCCTTTTTCACCAGTGAAGCTCGCTAATGACTCGGTGCCCATCGTATTTAGTTTGACGTCACCACCAACAACAATCATGCCATTTATAACTGCTACGATTCCCTCTTCATTGAGTTCTGTGCAATCGTAAGCACAAATATAGAGGTAATCATCCGCCTTTGCTTTCGTCGTGACCTTGGCTATCCCATCTTCAACGTAATAGCCAAAACCGACAGACTCTAATATCGCCGTCAAAGCCGAGTGAAGCGAGACTTCTTTGAATTCAAGGTCGATATCTTCCAGCTCGACATACAGGCCTGACTTCTCGAGATCGCTCCTCGTAAACGATGCTCTGTCAAACGCGATCACGATGCCAGTTTCTCGATGGATTTGATTAAAAATGGACACGAGATCGACATTTTCAAATCGGCATGTCACACGGCGATGAAGGCGTTCCGACATTCGGGCCTCTTCCGCGGTCGCATAGTTGCGAACTGGCTTCTCGCTGTCGATCGATGTTTTTGGAACCGGGTCATCCAGGCGAACTTCACACACGACTTGTCGTTCTGCACTTGACGTCGTGACTGTCGGTTCTTGAGCATCTGTCTGGACATTAACAGCCAACAAAAGACAAGCGGCCAACAAAGCATTTTTCAACGGGACACAAACATCCATGCTCATCTCTTCCATAGAATGAAAGTAAGATCATTGGCGAGGGATGTTATCTGGCCAGCGTTCTTCTCAGCAATAGCAGTTGGGGAATGAGAAAAGGCTCAGACAAGAAAAGTCCTTGTCTGAGCCTTTGTTTTTTCGTGGAGTGCTGCGAACCTCAGCGAGAACGCGTTCTTTTTATATCATCGTTGGTACCGGATTGAATGTCCATTTGGTGCGTCACCGGCACCTTACTTCTGAATGCTGCCGACGGCGGTTGGTCACCTACTGGGATGCCTTTATCTTTTCGGGCAGGATGATCACACCGGCGCCATATCCAACGATTTCATCGTGCTTTTGTCGGGACTTCCCGGGAAGGTCAAAGAGTTGCTTGTCTAGAGGTATGCTTATCGACGGATGAAAAGCTCCAGTCCTGGGGGGAAGTTTTTCGTTCAGTGATGGTAGATCCCACATCACCTCATTGAACGCGGATGGTTCGTCGAGGTAAGAAGTATAGTTGGCGTTTTCAGCCAATGGCTTCTTGTTTGCCTGCTCGGAATCAGGATCCTTACGGACAAGCTGACGGAAGATGTCTTCGATCTCTCGGTGAGTCTCAAGTCTGGCCCGGATCACGAGCCTTTCTTCCCCCACAGGAATCACTTTGAAACCGTTTGGACCGACAAGAGCTAGGGAGCCAAGTATTTCGTCTCTGGTAACTGTGACATCTTCCATGACAATGAAAACGGCATTCAGAACATCTGATTCCAAGCGGCTTACGTCATATAGTCGGACATAAGTTTTCAATGCTGCTTTTTCCTGAGTGGTAATCGATAGGATCTCATTAGAAACGACGTAACCAAAGTCGTACTTCTCCAGGATGATTTTGAGTGCCGACTGAAGCGAGATTCCACTGAGTTCGATGTCGAGAACCTGCTCTTTGAAATCGTTGCCGAGCTCTTTTTCATCGAAAGCGAAGTTGATCCCGCTTTCCTTTTGGATTCGGGAAATGGCATCGACGAATGGTGTGTTGTGGAATTTTGCACTAATAGGATCGCGGAGCCTATCGGCGATTCGCTGCTGTTCGGGAGTCGCGTATTTGGCGATCTGAAAGCCGTCCTGCGGAGGCTTCTGAGCAGGCTGCTCCATCGAGACTTTACAGATCACCGGAGTAGCGGTTATCGGTATGGGTGATGGCTGTTCCTGAGCGGACAGGAATGTTGAACAAGCAAGCAAAAGATACGTTGCTGCAAAAGCGGAATTCCGAGCGATGCCAGCCACCATTTTCAACTTCCTCTCCATGACGTGAAAATAGGAACATTCTCGCTGGATTGTAAATGTCGGGTGGATTTCTCAGCAATAGCAGTTGGGAAATGAGAAAGGCTCAGGAGAGGAAAGGTGCCTCGCCTGAGCCTTTGAGTTGTTATCGAAGAAGAACACTGGCACAGCCAGTGGCACCCAAAACACACTACTCCAGGACCAGTGTGTTCGAGCAGTCGTTGCCGACGGTTTTGTAGGCGTCGAGTTGCCAGACGACTTTCTTGGTTTTGGGATCGAGTTCGATGAGGACTGGCTGGCCTTCGCCGGCGTGGCAGTTGCCGATGAGGTAGTGGCCGTTGTCCAGGACGTCGACGGTGGTGACCCAGGCGAGGACGATGCCGGGGAGGTCTTTCTGATGGACTTCCCAGACGATTTCTTTGTCGTGATTGACTTCAAGAATGCAGTGTCCGTTACCGCCGCCGATGAGGGTGTTGCCGTTTTTCAGGCGGATGGCCGTGAAGAGCTGGTTGCCGAAGGCTTCGGGGCCGTGGCCGCCTTTGGGTTCTTTGTCGAACATCGGGACGGCGTATTCCCAGATGATCGAGCCTTGTTCGTCGTACTCGCGGACTTTGCCATCGTTTTCATGCGCAACGAGGTATGTGTCCGCTGCGGTTTTGCGAGCCAGGCGGGTATCGCTGTGGGCGTTTGGTTTGTCGATGACGAAGTCAATCTTCTTGACGATCTTGCCGTCCTTGTCGACTTCAATCATGCGAGCAGGACCAGACTCCGCGATCATGACGTTGCCGCCTGCGAGAGGCTGGACGGCGTGAACTTCGACACGCTTGCCTTCGTTGCCGTTCATCTTGCCGGCGCGGTAGCTCCAGGTGACTTTCTTATCTTTCATGTTGATGATGCAGACTTCGCCGGGGCCGCGGATGGCCATGATATGATCGTCATCGACACGATGCAGATCATGAGTCGAGGTCCAGGGCATTTCCCAGCTGACCGAGCCATCTTTTTCGATGACGAGCAGCTTGCCGGGGGCCTGGGCGAGGATGCGGTGTTGAGCGAAAGCCGGCGTGGTGGTTGCGAACAGGAGCACAAAGAGAGGCAGAAATTGCGAGAAGCGCATGGCAAACCTCGTTAGAATGGGTGAGGCGGAGAGAGCTCGGACAAAGAGCAAGATTGTGATATTTTGTCGCGTCGTGTCTAAAACTTAACTGAACGAAGTTCACAATGCAACGCATCAACATCGGCATTCTTGTGTTTTTCAGCATGCAGATTTCTGCAGTGATGGCAGACGACGAACGGAAGCTGCTGTGGTTGAAGAATGAGGTTCTGGAAGTTGCCGTGGATCTGGAGTCAGGGGGTGGACTGTGTCATTTTTCGCGCGTCGGGGAAGCTAATGTGTTGAACGGCTATGACCGGGGGCGTCTGGTTCAGCAGTCGTTTTACGGCGATGAGGATGGCTCGAAGTGGGAAAAGCGGGCTTGGCGTTACAATCCAGTGCAGGGGGGCGACTACAAGGGTGTCGCGTCGGTGGTCGTCGATAGCAAGCAGGAAAGTGAGCTGATTTTCGTACGAACGACCCCGCGTCACTGGGCGAGCGGCAAACTTCTACCTGAGTGTGTGATGGAGGAGACGCTACGTCTAGAGGGGGAGGTTTTGAAAGTGGAGTTTCGATTCCGATATGACGGGGGCAAGATCCATGCTGCGCATCATCAGGAGCTGCCGGCTGTGTTTGTCGAGGGGACGTATTCCCAGCTAGTGAATTACCGGGGGGATGCTCCCTGGAGCGGAGCAGAGCTGACCAGACAAACTCCGGGTTGGCCGAACATTTACGGAAGGTCGACCGAGGAATGGTCCGCCTGGGTTGATGCACATGGGAGAGGAATCGGAATCTTCACGCCCGGAACCAAGGAGTGGACAGCGTATCGTTTCGAAGGGGACAAGAAAGTGGTGGGGAGTGAGTGTAGTTATGTAGCACCTTATCGGACACTAGCCCTGACGCCCGCATTGACGGTGAAATACGACGCTTACCTGACCATTGGGACGTTAGAAGAGATTCGGGAACGCTTCAAAAGACTTGCGATCGGGAAGTAATCACGCCACTTCATCGAGCACCGCTTCGTCGACATAGATCGGCAGTGGCGGGTCGAAGTGGACGGCGAGGGCGATCGCGTCGGAGGGGCGACTGTCGATTTTGATCAGTTCGCCATCTTTGCGGACGCGGATGAGGGCGTAGTAGGTGTGTTCCTGCAGGTTGTGGATGACGATGTCCTGGACTTCGCCGCCGAGTTCTTCGATGGCGTTGCGGAGCAGGTCGTGAGTCAAAGGACGTGGCGGGATCGTCTTTTTGACGCGCCGATCGATGCTGGTCGCTTCGAAGATGCCGATGAGGATCGGGAACTGACGTTCGCCGTCGACTTCTTTCAGGTACAGGACCTGATGATCGTTGATCTCGCTGATGATGATCCGCGAGAGTTCCATCTGAATGTAAGCCGCCATGGGTGTGCCTTCGTGGTGCCGGGTGCTGTCGGTTTCATTATAGGGAGTCCAGTGGACAGCGACCAAGGCGGGATGGGGCGATTTTAAAGACAAGACTGGAACGCAGAGCACGCGGAGGGGAGCAGAGGTCGCGGAGAGAGATCAAACATATTGGATCAAGACGATTTGAGACTGTTGAAGAACGTACGCTCATCGTCCCGTAATGCACAGATCAACTTCCTTCGAGCTTGATACACCTGATCCCGCAAGTTATAGAAATCTTCTCTCGAATCGAGAGAAGGTGCTTCTGCGAGCTTATACCGGTTTCCGTAGCTATTGCATGCCGAACATGCCAGAACCGTGTTCGAATAATCCTGAATCCAATCGTCTTGGATGGCAAACATCTTTGCGGCACTGACTGGAACAACATGATCCAGTTGAACGGTAAGCCAGTTCTCGAACGAAGCCATCAGGTCAAAGCCACAATACGCACACTCTCGCAGTCCCGTCAGTTGGTGTAGTTTGAGTGTGTATCCTCGCCTTGCGTTTACACCGGCTATTGGTCCCATTGGAACCCTACCCATCTCTGGGTACTTCTCAAACGGAACACGTTCTGCATCGGAAAATCTAGTCTCGAACGACGACTCAGTTCTGAATGCGGAATTCACTTTCATGCAAAATGAGCAATCGTCTGGTTTAGTTTTGAACCAGTGCTCAGACCATTGAACCAACTCTTGCGATTCTAAAGAACACGCCTTTAGGTAGTCGCCAGTTGTCCAATTCAAAACATTTTGTTTGTTCAGTGAATGACAGGTGGCACGGTGTAACTTCAAGTAACTTGCGGCAGGTTTCCGACTCGCGTTGATCACGAAACCATCAGGATTCTGGTTAACCCAGTTCAAATACAAGTCATCGTCATCAAGAACTATGAACATGGTTTTTCCCGTGGTGCTATGTCAATAATAAGGTTCCTCGGCGATCTCTGCTTCATTCCGCGGGCTCTGGGTTCCAGTCTTACTTCCCGGACAATTGCGCGATGATTTGTTCGATGCTCTCCAGTTGGGTTTTCCAGCCGGCGAGGGTTTCGCGGTGGGCATCGAGAACGTGAGGCGGGGCTTTTGAGGTGAAGCCTTCGTTTGAGAGCTTCGCTTCATGGCTCTTGATGAAGCCGGTGAGTTTCTCGGACTCTTTGCGCTGGCGGGCCAGTTCTGCTTCGACGTCGATCAAGCCTTCCAGCGGTAGGTAGCCTTCGGCTTCGCCGAGGGTGAAGCTTGCAGAAGCGGGGGGGCGGACGACGTCGGCACCGGCGGCGGTGAGGACGGCTTTTGAAAGGTTCTCAAACTGGGACGCGACGTCGCCGAGTTGACCTGCGACTTCGGGGGTCGCGCGGATCATCAATTTCACCGAGGCGGATGGCGGGATCTTGTACAACGCACGAACATTGCGGACGGCGATGATCGTTTCCTGCAGTCGTGCGAAACGGGCTTCGACTTGAGAGTCTTTCCAGGATGTTGGCAGGGTTGGCCAAGCGGCGATCATGGCAGAGGCTTCGGGGATTTTGACATCCGTCAACCCGCGTTCTGGGGCGATCTCGGCGAGGCGTTGCCAGAGTTCTTCAACGATGAACGGCGTGAAGGGTGCCAGCAGTCGGAGCATCGTATCGAGACAGCCGACGAGGACGCGCTGGGCAACTGGACGCAGCGCCTCGTCACGCAGACGTGGCTTGATCATCTCGAGGTACCAGTCGCAGAACTCGTTCCAGGCGAAGTCGCGGATGCTGCGTGTCGCGACATCGAACTGGTAGCGATCCAGTGATGTCGTCACTTCTTCGACGACGCTGCTCAACCGGCTGAGCATCCACTTGTCTTCCAGCGGCAGTTCGCTGATCGGCGGCAGCGGGGCAGGGGTGTAGCCTTCGAGATTCATCATCGCGAAGCGGGTCGCGTTCCAC
>SXPC01000042.1 GCA_005778225.1 Planctomyces sp.
GAATGGCAAGTCCCCGGGCACGCGCTATTTGGTCAGACATCGACTCACCTTGCCCCGGCATACTATCAACCTGGCGAGTCAGTGTTTCGACCAGTTGACCGAGCTCTCTGGCCATGTCGCGGACAGAGCGATCCCTCCAGCGAAGGTTCTGATCCCATGTCATCAGCCTGCCAGCAACGAGATACGCTTCGCCCAATCGAGACTGATCGAGCAGATCACCGAGCCGCTCCTTTTCTCGCTGGATCGAAACCTGACTGTAAATCGTTGTTGGAATCAACAAAATCAATAATGACAAAAACTGCCACTCACGGGGAATCGTTAACGATGTCCCAGAAAGCGAACCCCAGCTGGCAGACAACGCAACCAGCAGAACTCCACTCGCACAACAAACCGCCGCTGCCCATCGTACCAACAATGGAATCTCGGGAACTTGAATCCGAAATAACATTGGCAAGACGACGAAGACGATCCCGAGCAAGAAACAGAAACGGGCATCCAGGCGCTTCGTGAGCTCACTGGCAATCACGGCTCCGATGGGTAACGCAGCGATCACAAAGACAAAGGCAACATCTCCCCAGACAAAATTTGCCCAGTCGCTTAAGAACAGCCCTGCCAATAGCAGAGATGCTCCCAATAATATCCCGCCTCCGATTCGGTAGAAATGTGGCTGCCAGACGCTTGGCCAGATACTGTCTGATTCCAAAGAATAACTCATACAGAACTCGCCCCCGAGGAAGAAACCGTCGTCGGAGAACTTCGACCACGCCGCCACAGCAATCCATCATAAGCATAATGAAGAAACGCAACGATCACGTTGAGCAGCAACCACGCCTCAAACCAACCCTGTTCGATCATCCATCCCGTAGAACCAAGAATGACCAGATAGACCCCGATAACAAATCCCCATCGCGGAGCCAGCCAACCAAGAATTCCCATTCTCTGCCCCTGCACCCGAGCACGCTGCTGAACGGACCAACTCACAATCGCCAGATACTCTGTCGCATGAAACAATGCCGACAAGGTCGTCAGAAGCAACGCGATTCCCATTTGCCCTGTATACACTGCCCACAGCAGACTGCTGTAAAGCCCCAGCACACTCAGCAGATAATATGTCCCACCCGTTCGCCTCCATTCGGTCTTATAGAATTCTCTAACGATCAAACCGCAGGGAATCACCAACGACAGGACATCCATCGACTCAAGCCATCGCTCAGTGTCGGGACTCCCCCAACTCGCCCCGGCAACGCGAAAGATGACATACAGCAGGAACCCTCGGAAGAACCATTTCTCCAGCCAAGCCATCGGACCGCCAGACGAGTAGGCGCCGCAGCGTTCATAGATCCGGTAGATACCGTGATGCTGAGCAGAAAAATGCCACGCATTCCAGACATAGTCGATCATCAGAAGGCAAGTCAGCTGCCCCGTCGCCAGTTGCACTCCCAGGCAGAGTGTGATGAATCCGACCGCAAGCCCGGAATACAAAAATTTCCTCTGTAAAAATCGGTCGCTGTCAAGAAACACCAACCCCAGAGTGATCCATCGGTGAGGAGTCGTGACAAAGTAAATTTGCCAGAACTGAATTCGGCTTTGCCCCTCACCTCCGATGCACAATGCCGCCAAAAACAACACCACCCAGCCGACGTTCGCGAGAAACAATATGTCAAACCACGGTCCCACCAGCCAGCCCCCCGAGGGTTGCTGACCACCAGGCCGAGTAAGCATTTTGGGCAGTGACTCAACTGCAGGCTGCTGCTGAGTTAGTTCGAGACTCATAAGATTAGCGGTTGGGAGATTTGGTTAGCTCGATTGTGATTTCCCGAGGCGTGTCTGCTCCAACCTCGACGATGATCGGTGAATTCTGAACGTGAGCATAAATATCTGGAATCATCTCGTCGTCTTGAATGCGCTTAACAGGCTTCGAACTTTGCCCCTTCGGCGTTGGATTAGTGTCACCCTGATTATCAGGTTCATCCCAAACGCTCTGAGTAATGAGCACCCGGAATTGACCCGCAATCGATCCATCGCCATCTTTGTAAGTCGACATGACAAATCGGCCGTCCGAATCGATCGTTGCCCCCGCACCTTTGCCTTTTTGGTCGTTGATCGGCAGAAATGCAATCGAGCCACCACCAGCCAGAGGCTTCCCCTCGAAGGTGACAAGTCCGCGAACTGGATAGACCTCAACACGGTCGCTGCCGCCACAGCCAGCCATGAGGCAAAGCGCCGTCAACATCACACCGACTAGCCGTATTTGAAACATAGCACTCTTCGCAATAGATGGATGAGTTAGTGACTAGATAGAGATAAATGCGCTCATTCAACTTCAGGCACAATCAGTGGCTTCACGCGACAACTTCAGCCAAGAAAGCCACTGATTGAATTCCATGAAAGACAACATTAGTAGTCGCTGGAGATTTCCTGGCCACCTCGTGTGCCCAACCCCTGCCAGATCACCAGGCTGATATTTTCCGAGAAGAACCGAACGCTACCATCCGCCATTCCGCCATGCACGCCACCCGTGTGATAGCTTCTGGCAGCCGCATGCATCTCAGTATATGGACTGCCAATTTGAACGCAGGGCATTCCTTCTGTTGGCTTGGTACGGCATCCCCAGACTCCATCAGGAACAGCACTGTTCGGGCTGTTCTGAGTATTGAAGACACTTGCTCCAGCCACACCATAAGCCCATGTTCCACGCGTGTCCGCAGTCGAAGGTCCATCAGAACTCGGTGTTCGATACTGCAGTTCACTCACAGCCAGAGTGTTGGATGAGCCGTCTAACAGATCTCGCATGCTGTACTTGGAATTGTTACCAAAAACACCACCGATCGCATTATCAGTCGTATGGACTCGACCGTAACCCCCTCGCCCATAACATGCCGCATAGTTACCGCGACTAAGGTCTTCCTGATTCGTTCCATTCGACAGTCGCTGATCGCCAACCGGATGTGAAGGGCAACCAGTCACTGGCAGAGGATCGCGACCAACCGTAATCCCTTGGCTGACGTACGTATTGTTTCCAAACCAATCGACCGCTTCAGCACGTTCACTCACGATTTTGGCGTAACCATCATAATGGACAGACTGCTCAATATAAGGCAGCAGGAAAACCAACCAGTTCCCCATGATCCCCGGAGAGCCACCACCATTGCGCCCATTAGGGTCATCACCCAGAGGATTGACCGCTCCGGGCGGAAAGACAGTGTGAGTGTCATGGTAATTGTGCATCGCAAGCGCGAGTTGCTTGAGATTATTCCTGCACGACGACCGACGTGCCGCCTCACGTGCCTGCTGAACAGCAGGCAACAACAAGGCGACCAGAGTCGCAATAATCGCAATGACCACCAACAACTCAATCAGCGTAAATCCACGAAGTTTCACTGGATATCCTCAAAAAAATGGGGGGTGGCGATTCACGAAGCCGAGACTTCCGAACCACTCGAACGCAGGGGCCGGAAAGAATAGAATTTGCAAACTTCAATCAAACAAACAGGAACTACGCATGATTCAAAGCAGACAACTTCATCTGAAATTGATTCTGCACGGATTCATTACGTTTCTTCAAAACCGGCGAATAATCATAAACTTGAACCATGCCATCCTTACGGAATTCCAGCAACCGCAACCAACCGTCTCCGCCGTTGGGACGGACTTGATAATTCACCAGGACCTGGTGCACATCTCGTCCTGCCGGAGTCTGACTGATCATCCGCCCCAGTCCATCATTCAGGACGTGGCCATTAAGAGTCAGAATGAAGTTCTCATGACGACTGACGAGATTGTCCCACAATTCCGTCCCGTCCATCACGTCATCATTGGTTGCCTTCGCAACCCCATAAGCA
The DNA here is from genome assembly GCA_005778225.1 of Planctomyces sp. GTDB lineage: Bacteria > Planctomycetota > Planctomycetia > Planctomycetales > Planctomycetaceae > SXPC01. The sequence continues at coordinate 3,843 of SXPC01000042.1, forward strand.
TGCGGATTCCAATGCTGCTTACTTGCAAGCGTCTTCCAGTCGTACCGCGTATCATCAAAGTACATGTATGCATGCGTAATGAGAATAATTTCATGATCGGCATGCATTCCTGCGACCTCATTGGCCCACCGGACAACATCTTTCCGAGGCCCAAACTCCAACGCCAGCACAAGAAATTTTCGCCCGCCCGCATGAAATCGATGGAAGCTGTTTTCCGTTCGTTCCGGTTCCTTGTCATACACGCCCCCAAATGCCGAGGTCTTCTCAAACGAGGCTTTTGAAAAGTATTCGGAGAACAGAGTCGTGCGATCGACAGCTTTCCCCTTCTCGCTGTAATCATGATTCCCAGGCACGATGAAATAAGGCACAATACCATCCAGTTGCTGCATCGCCGCCTGAGCACGTTCCCATTCAATTGTTGCACTCGTGTTTGTCACATCCCCCAGATGCAGCACGTTGGCGATCCGTCGAGCCCCGGACTGCTCAGCAATCCATTTTGTTTGTGCCAGAAACGTCTCGGGATAGTGCTGACTATAATTCTGCGTATCCGGCAGAACCGCGATCGTAAACGCATCCGCTTCCGGCAGCGGAGGCTCGCCATCAACCAATACCCCATCAGCGTAAGGATCTTTCGCAGGCGCGGAGGTCGCAAATGCAAGCTCGGAACCCATGGCCACCACGAGGGATCCGCAGGACGCAATTTTCAAGACATCACGCCGTGTATACTCCATCATCCCAGAAGCCTTTCATTCTGCCCGTTGAAAACCGAGGTACTTACATGAGTCGTTCACCCAGATACGGATACAATATCCATCAACCTCTCTCTGACCAGCCAGAGTCGGCGATTCTCAAGAAAACTCTCAAAAACTTAACCTTACAAACATATCTTCGCATGAACTTCATTGTACCCATGACGAACTCAGTCAATCATTCCTTATGCAACTAAGAACAATTGGATACAATATTCATCATAAGTAAAAATCCGTAATTCCTTGCCAGATAACTAACACCATGCAAAATTCCCCTCTCCTCACCACATCTCCCAACGAATCCTGGCGCAAACGCTTCCGCCGCCTTCACTCAGATCTGACCGCCGCCGAACAACGCACAGGCGAGTACTTCGAAACTCACGCCGACTCCGCCTATCTCTCCATCACGGAAGTCGTCGCCAACAGCGGCATTGGCTATGGAACCATCGTCCGCTTCTGTCAGAAACTCGGCTACAAAGGTTTTCAGGAGTTCAAACTCCTGCTGGCCGCCGACGACGCCATCAACGCCGCTCGCTCCTCCAGCGATTCCGGATTAAGCGAAATCGACGAAGTCAAAACTCGCCTCAGACGTGAACTCAATGAAACCCTGCGCTTACTAGACGACTCTCATGTTCAGGAAGCCGCCCAACTCCTCTCATCCAGCCATACAGTCCTGATCGTCGGCGTCGCCAGCTCCGCACCCCTCGTCCTCAGCCTGGCCTGGAAACTCAGTCGCATTGGTATCGACGCTCGAGCTTCCACAGAAGGCTACGTCATGGCCACTCAGGCGACCCTCCTTGACGATTCCGACACACTCTTCGCCGTCAGCGCATCAGGCGCCACCAAGGACATCCTGCACACCGCCGATGTCGCAGCATCACGCAACGCCCGCATCATCGCCCTCACCAACTTTTCCAGTTCGCCCCTCAGCCAGATGTCCGATATCTGCCTCTTCACCACATCCAGCCGAGCCCCCCTCAAAGCAGAAATCCCTTCCATCATCGCAGGAGAGGCGGTTGCCGAAATCCTCCTCGACCGCCTTCTCACTCTCGCGCCCGAACGACGCGAGCATCTCCTCAAGTCCTCAAAAGCAGTTTCCGATCGCAAGATCTGAACATTCTCTTTCAATTCTACTGACTCAGCTCATCGCCCCATCCCTTGGTCAGCAGAATCCAAACCGATATCCTTGAATCGCTCGACACGCTTGATTCCGCAAAGCGAACATTCAAGGACCACACGATGCCCGAAAAAACCATCTTCAAAAAAATCATCGATAAAGAAATCCCCGCCAAAATCCTCTACGAAGACGACCTCTGCATCGCCTTCCCCGATATCGCCCCCCAGGCCCCGGTCCATATCTTGATCATCCCCAAAGAAGAAATCATTTCCCTGGCCCATGCCGAAGAAAAACACAAAGAACTCCTTGGCCACCTGCTCCTTGTCACCAGAAAACTCGCCGAAGAACATGGTGTCAAAGACGGCTTCCGTACCGTCATGAACTCAGGAGCCAAAGCCGGACAGTCCGTCTTTCATCTCCACATCCACCTCCTCGGCGATCGCGAAATGAAATGGCCACCAGGTTAGCGCGAACTCAAAAATCTCAATTCACGGATGATGCTCAGGTGAAAACTCAACCTGAATCACGGTAAGGTGAGTCTTCCAAAACCAGCCGAGCAGATCGACGAACAAAGATTTCCGAGTCATATGCCCCCATGGCAACCGATGTTTCCATAAAACCTGACGAGTTGATCACGCTCCCACCAGCCCTGCGAGCCTCGCCCGCCCGCGCCGTCTTCACTCTCGCGCTCCCCATCCTCGGCGAGCAACTTCTCGTCTTCATGATCGGCTTCTTCGATATCTGGCTCTCCGGCCAGGTCAGCCTTGAAGCCACGAATGCCCTCGGCGCCGCCTTATACGTCAGCTGGCTTGCCTCCCTGATGGTCGGAACCGTCGGCATCGGTGCCCACGCCATGGTCGCCAACCGCTGGGGCGCAGGACGTTTCCAAGATGCCCAACTTGTCGCACGGCGTGCCATGATCTGGGCCGCCCTCGTTGGCATCACCTGCACTGGACTCGGCTACCTCCTCTCCGGCACCTACGCCTGGAGCATCGGCATGCGCGGCGACGATCTGACCATCACAACTCGCTACCTGCGACTCGCCAGCCTCTGCTTTGCCTTCCAGTCCATCACCCTCTGCGGCGCTGCCATCATGCGAGCCACCGGCAACATGAAGATCCCTCTTCTCGTTCAGGCTGGCATCTTCGTCCTCAATATGCCCGCATCTTACTGCCTCGTCTACGGCCTTGGCGGTATGCCGGCACTCGGCGTCGATGGCATCGTCATCGGCACTGTCTTCGCCCAGGCCTGCGGCGGAATCGCGATGGCCTCCCTGCTCAATTTCGGCCCTACATCCATCACACGAGCAAGACACGTCCGCTCCGACGCCGACAACTCCCATACCGAATTCGGGCCGATCCAACCCTTAACCGCCTACGAAAAAGTCGTCGACGGCCACGACGCCGATCACAAAAATATCAACCGCGACCTCCTCCGCTTAGGCCTCCCGGTCCTCGGCGAAGGCATCTCCACCTGGTCAGGACACCTGATCTTTATCGGCCTGGTCAAAAGCCTCGGCTCCGCCACCTTCGCTGCTCACATCATCGCGATGGAAGTCGAGGGAATCTCCTATCTTCTCGCCGTCGCCTGGGGCCGCAGCGCAGCGACTCTCGTCGGCCAGTCGATCGGGGCAGGGCGACGCGATCTGGCTTCCAAATTCGGTCTCTACGCCTGCCTTCAGGTCTGCGTCATCGCAGCCGTCACCAGCCTGATCTTTTACTTCGGCTCAGGCCAGATCTTCCACCTGATGCACAAATCCCCCGAAGTCTGGGATGTCGGCATCCCCGCGATGAAACTCCTCGCCGCCTACCAGTTTCAACTCGGCGTCCTGATCGTCCTCAACCAGGCCGCACAAGGGGCAGGGGAGACACGCATCCCTTTCTTCTCCAGCCTGTTTGGCATTTACCTGATCCGCCTGCCAGTCGCGTATTTTCTGGGCATTCACCTGCAGATGGGCCTCATCGGCATCTGGCTGGGCATGATCTGCGACATCACGATCCGCTGCCTTTTCATGATCTTTTACTGGATTTTCCGAATCAGCCGACGCGAGATTCGCTCGAAACCCGCCTGACCCCCCGCGAACCGACTTGATTTTCACTCAAAACACGCCATAATTCAGCTTGGCCAACCGCCACACGCCGATCTATTCGGCTGTTCCAAGGGGTGAGAGGCTGTCTCCAAGCACGGTGGTGCCGTGCCAACCGGGTCAGGTCGTAACTGAAGCAGCCCTACGCTTCGGTGGCCAGGTGTGTGAGGAGGCAGCTTCCCGCCCCTTTTTGCTGCGCGGTCAGGTATTGAAGTGCTGACTTGTCATCAGTTACGATAATGAGCAATCAATTGGAGATTGCCATGACGAAAAAAGAGATCTTCGAAGCAGTCCAGTCCCTGCAAGACCACGAGCAACTGGAACTCGCCCACTGGATTATTGAAGAGCAAGGAACACCGCCTTCGTTGGTCGTTGCCCCAAATGAGGCTGAACTGGCAGAGCTGGATCGAAGATGGCAGAACTATCTTGCTAACCCGTCAAGTGCAGTCGACGTGGATACGGTGATCGCCAACGCTAGGGAGTTGATCCGCAGGCATGAATAATCTTCGCCTTCTGGATGAAGCTCAGAATGAATTCGAAGAAGCTTTGTTTTTCTACCTTGAGAAGGACAAAAGTACGGCCAACCGATTTGTCACGGCATTCGAGCTGGCAACGACCAGGATTAGAACTTCTCCGCTATCCGGTTCGATCTATTCAGAAATCTATCGCTTCCAGAAGTTAAAAGGCTTTCCTTATCTCATCATCTATCGCGCCGACAACGATGAGTATCTGGCAGTGACAGTCAAACACACCAGTCTCGACGACAGCTACTGGCAATGGCGAGATGCTCGCTAAACCACCTGAGCAATTTCCGAAACGAACTCTGGCCAGATGCATCCTTGATCGTCAATTGAAATCGTTACTTGTTGTAAAGAGAAAATAATGACAATAGAGCAAATTCTTCAAGCCACGAAATCACTATCCCCACAAGATCGAATCGATCTGGCCAGCCGGATCCTCGACGAAGCAGATCCAATTACTCCCGATCCCGAGACGATCGCAGAACTGGAACGTCGATGGGAAGAACACCTTGCTGATCCATCGTCGGCAATCGATGCCGAACTGATTTTCAAAGAAGCGATGGAGAGGATCGACTTGGATGCCTAATGTCAGGTTTCGACCTCAGGCCCGAAGAGATCTTGATGAAGCCATCAACTTCTACAAATCCATTCGAAAATCGCTGGCAAGAGAGTTCGTGACAGCCTCACGGAAAGCGGAAACAAAAATTAAACGATCTGCCGATAGCCAATCGATTTATTCCGAACCATATCGCTATGTCCGACTGGGCAAATTCCCTTATATTTTTATCTTTCGTCCCGACCAGTCTGACTACCTTGTCATCACCGTGAAACACACGAGCCGCGACGACAATTATTGGCTTTCTCGGGAGTAATGACGTTTCCACAATAGTTGGGTAATGTACGTTGCAGCGTCAGCCATTATGATTGGCGCTGTACGATACATCCTGAAAATGAACGACTATGGAAACAACCACTCCCAACTCCGCCTACACCGTCCTCGCTCGTCGTTACCGACCGCAGCGTTTCGAAGACGTCATTGGCCAGCAGCACATCGCTAAGGCGCTTAAAAATGCGATCGCCGCCGGCCGTGTCGCTCACGCCTACCTCTTCACCGGGGCCCGCGGGGTCGGCAAGACCTCCATGGCACGGATTCTCTGTAAGGCTCTCAACTGCCCGAACGCAGTCGATGGCGAGCCCTGCAATCAATGCGAAATCTGCCAGAGCATCTCGGCAGGGAAAGACGTCGACGTCCTCGAAATCGATGGTGCCTCCAACCGCGGGATTGACGATATCCGCAGCCTCCGCGCTAACGTCACCGTCAAATCGATGCGGACTCGCTTTAAGATGTACATCATCGACGAAGTCCACATGCTGACCAAAGAAGCCTTCAACGCCCTTCTCAAAACACTGGAAGAACCGCCCCCCAACGTCAAATTCATCTTCTGCACAACCGAGCCACACAAACTCCCCGATACCATCCTCTCACGCTGCCAGCGGTTCGACTTCGCCGCGATGGCGAACGAACAGATCATCGATCGTCTGACGTCGATCACGGCCCAGGAAGGGATGAACGTCGATCCCGAAGCCATCGAACTCGTCGCGCGACGCGCCGGCGGCTCCATGCGAGACAGCCAGTCCCTCTTCGACCAGCTGCTCGCTTTCAGCAGCGATCGCATCACCACCGCAGACGTCAACCAGCTCCTCGGCACCGCCCCCGATGAACGCCTCCTCGACCTCTCCATCAACCTCCTCACCGGACAGCGTCATCTGGTCCTCTCTGCGCTGGAGTCCGCCTTCGCCGATGGAGTTCAGATCGGCAACCTGACCGACCAGATGATCGCCTTCTTCCGAGACCTGATGGTCCTCGCCAGCGGGGCAGACTCCGTCGCGCTATCGAGTATCAGCGAAGGTCGACGCAGTCACATGCACGAACTGGCCCTCCGCTGGGGCCTCTCCCGCATTGTCTCCGCCATGCAGATCCTCGGCGACGCCAAAGGCAAAATGTCCCGCGCCAGCCAGTCACGCCCCTACCTCGAACTGGCATTAATCCGCATCAGCCTCCTGGAAGACCTCCAAAGCATCGCCGGTCTGGCAAAACTTCTCTCCGAGGGCAAATCCGATGGCTTAAAAGCGTTCGTTTCGTCTTTCAATTCCCACGTCGCAAGCCTGCCTGCCCCTGCATCCCCAGCGATCACCGATCAAAAAAAAAGCACTGAACTAACCCCACCAATGCTCGCTCAGAGCGCAACGCCACCCCAAGTCGTTCCCATCTCTCCAAAACCAGCCCAGCCCAGTCCAGGCAACACGAGCACCGCGCAACCTGATCCAACGCAAGTAGTTACAAAAGAAGAAGCATCCGATAAAAAGCCGCTCGACAGCTACGAGCCCCAGTACATTCTGACACAATTGATTGCTCGGTCAGACGACAAACTGAAAAGTCAGCTCAGAAGTCTTCACAGATGTGCAATTATTGGGCCAAATCAGTTGGATTTTTCGTTCAGCCGTCGTTACAATTTCACCAAGGACTACTTCGAGTCCAAGCCGGAGATCCTCAAACGACTCCAGCAGACCATCCTGGACATCACGGGCCACCAGACGCACATCACGTTTTCGCTCTTGAGTTCCAGCGAAGATCAACTGTTACAGGAGAATCAGCAGAAACAGGCTCAGTTACACAATAAGGATCACATCGATCCTTTCGCCACCGAAGTGTTGGAAGCCTTCGGGGCTCGTGTAACAAATAAAGAGCCGATCAAGTCGCGACAAGTCTAGCGAGGACGGGGAGTTCCCTCATCCGACCTCGAAGACTCGGCCACCTTCTCCCCGGGGGAGAAGGATTAGCCGAACGTCGCGAGGTTCAAAGAGGGGCCCTTTCAAGGAAGACCGATGTTTAAAGATCTCGCCAACATTGCCTCACTCATGAAAAATGCCCAGCAGCTGCAAGCCAAAATGGGCGACATGCAGCAGAAACTGGGAAGCATTCACGTCGAAGGAACCGCCGGCGGCGGCATGGTCACCGTCACCGCCAGTGGCCACCAACAGATCGTCGGCTGTCGCATCGAACCAGCCCTGCTGGAAAATCCTGATAAGGATCTGCTCGAAGAGCTCATCGTCACCGCGACCAATCAAGCTCTCGAAAAAGCCAAACTCGCAGCCGCCGAAAAGCTTCAGGAAGTCACCGGCAGCATGCCAGGACTCGGTGACATGATGACCAAATTCGGCGGCGGCTGATCGTCAATCAGAAAACACTGACAACGACGACGATCTCCGTCTCCCAGACGACAATTCCGCTTCTTCCCGCCTGACGACGAACGACTTGAGAACACGTCCCGATGCCCAAGGTGAACTTCCATTCCAACGAACATCCCTACGGCGAAGCCTTCGGCTCGCTGATCAATGAGTTTTCGCGCCTGCCAGGCGTGGGACGCAAGTCAGCAGAACGCCTCGCCTACCACATTCTCAACTGCAGAGAAGAGGACGCACTCGGCCTTTCGGATTCGATCCGTCAGGTTCGTTCGACCATTCGTCGCTGCAAAATCTGTCAATGTTTTACACAGACCGACTTCTGCAACATCTGCAGTGACCCTCGTCGCGACCAAAGTCTCGTCTGTATCGTCGAGCAACCTAAGGACATGTCCTCCCTGGAAGCCTCGGGTGCATTTCACGGCTTATATCACGTCCTTCACGGGCATCTGGCTCCTCTTGATGGGATCGGCCCCGACGACCTGACGATCACCGACCTCATGAAACGGATCCGCCAGGGCAAAGTCAAAGAACTCGTCATGGCAACCAATCCGACCCTCGAAGGAGACGGCACCGCCCTTTACATCACCAACCTCGTCGAAGGCACCGGCATCAAGATCACACGTCTCGCCCGCGGCATCGCCTCCGGCAGCGTCCTCGAATTCGCCAACCGAGAAATGCTCGCCGACGCCTTAAGAGGGAGACAGTCTTTTTGAAATGCAAGATTCTCCATAGCGTATTTAGCCAAGAAATCAAACCACGGATAAACACAGATCAACACCGATGGGAAAAGCCAAGACGATGAGGAATTTAACCGAACGATTGGATCATGTTTTTCTCTCTTGATTCCAAAATCCTCATGACTCACGACTCAAAACCCATGACTTTCTCTTATCCGTGCCTATCTGTGTTCATCCGTGGTTCCTCTTCCTCGTTTTACAATCGTTACGACCGGTGAGTAGTTTTTGAGGGTTTTCTCCCCCAAACCTGTATTTGACACGATTTGGCATCCACGAGACTACAATCTGTTGCAAGACCGCAGCAAAAGACAGCGAAAGCCCTACTGAACCATGCACTTGAATTTTTCACAACAGATGAAAATGAGCCAGCAGATGAAGCTGGCTCCGCGCATGATCCAGTCGATGGAGATCCTGCAGCTTCCCATCCTGGCGCTTCAGGAACGTATCGATCAAGAACTGGAAGAAAACGTCGTCCTTGAAGTCGAACAAGAGCAGGACATCGACGAGCGCAATCCTGTCGACAACGCCGACCTCAACGAAACCTCACTCAGTGTCGAAGAAGACAATCACGATATCATGCGCGACGAGATGGTCGTCGACAGCAACAACAGCGAAGCCGACTTCGAACGCCTCCTCGAAATGTCCGCCGACTGGCCTGAAGACAACATCATGGAGTCTTCTCGCCCCTCTTCCAACCGCATGGAAGAAGACGGCGACCGGGCCAACGACCAGATGGCCAACATCCTCTCCCGCCCACAATCGCTGCAAGATTATCTCCTAGACCAGTTCCATTACTTCGACATCACTCCCGAAGTCAAAGAGTTCGGCGAGTACCTGATTCAAAACCTCGATAAAAACGGCCGCCTACAGGGGACACTCCCCGAGATCATGCAGGTCTACGGCCGGTACATCGACCACAACACTGCTGAGACCGCGCTGAAGATGATTCAGCAGCTCGACCCTCCCGGCGTCGGGGCGCGTGACCTCAAGGAATGCTTACTGTTGCAGGTCAATGATCGCATGCCACTCAAGGATGTGATCATGACCATCATTTCGTCGCACCTGGAAGACCTCGCCCAGAACCGTCTCCCGCTCATCGAGCGCAAGACCGGCTATTCGATCGAGCTGATCAAGATGGCTCTCGAAGAGATGAAAACTCTCGATCCATTTCCGGGACGCAAGTTCGAATCGGAAACCGTTCAGAATGTTCGCCCCGATGTTTACATCGAACAGGGCAAGAACGGCCAATGGATCGTGCGACTGGAAGATGAATCGACGCCACAGCTTCGTATCTCGCAGAAGTACATCGCTCTCCTGCAAAACAACCCCGACGACAAGACCAAGGAATACATCAAACGCAAGATTGAGTCCGCCAAGTGGTTGATCGAATCGATCGAGCAGCGTAACAACACGCTGAAAAAAGTCGCGCAGGCGATCATCGATTACCAGACCGACTTCTTGAATCAGGGCGAAGAGTTCATCGTCCCGCTCAAGATGCAGCAGATCGCCGACGTCGTCGGCGTCCACGTCACCACGATCTCCCGAGCCGTCGATGACAAGTGGATCGCCACCCCCCGCGGCCTGGTTCCGCTCAAACGCTTCTTCGGCGGCGGCACCACCGACGCCAACGGAGAAGAAGTCGCCTGGGACATCATCCGCCTCAAACTCAAAGAAGTCATCGACGCCGAGGACAAAGACAACCCCCTCAGTGACGACGCCATCGTCGAAGAACTCGCCAAGAAGGGCTATCAACTCGCCCGCAGAACGGTCACCAAATACCGCAAAGCCATGCGTATCCCGAGTTCACGCCAGCGTAAGCAGTTCTGATTCTGGGGTAGGGTGCTGGTGAGGCTCCGCGAACCACACCAAATCGATATTCAATGCCTCTATGCGTTGTTGACAACAAGCTGTCGTTACAGGACGATCTGAAGACCAGATCAACGACTTCTTGTTTGAAAGGTCAGCTCGCATGGCATCTTCTCTGAATGGACAACGTCGAGTCTTCCTCCAGTCAACACTCGCAGCCGGGGCAGCCGGGTTGATGCTCAACAGCCAGTCGGCCCAAGCCTCTACCACCGCCGCCGTCAGTGATTCCGTCATCAAAGAAGGAGCCACGATACTCTTTCAAGGTGACTCCATCACCGACGCTGGTCGCAAGAAGGACGAGGAAAACCAGTCGACTCCCAACATGCAGCCCGGCTTTGGAGGTGGTTATGCCTGGATGACCGCAGCGGCTCTTCTGACCGCTCCGAAGGGGGATACTCTGAAGTGCTACAACCGCGGCATCAGCGGCAACAAAGTCTATCAACTTGCCGAACGCTGGGACAAAGACTGCCTGGACCTCAAGCCCGATGTCCTCAGCATCCTCATCGGCGTCAACGATATCTGGCATCACCTCAATGGACATTATGAGGGAACGGTCGAAACCTACGAAACCGATTATCGCGCCCTCCTGACGCGTACCAAAGAAGCGCTGCCAGAAACGAAGCTCGTCATCTGCGAACCATTTGTTCTCAAATGCGGAGCCATCAACGACAAATGGTTCCCCATGTTTGATGGCTTCCGCGAAGTCGCCGCCAAACTCTCCCAAGAATTCGACACCCTCTTCGTTCCGTTCCAATCCCTCTTCGACGAAGCCGTCAAATACGCTCCCCCCGAACACTGGGCCGGCGACGGAGTCCACCCCAGCAACCACGGAGCAGCCTTAATGGCCGCAGCCTGGCTAAGAACCGTCGGCTACGCCTCGTAAATCAGATTGCCAGCGCGGGAGGGCGAGGCTCCGTCCGAGCCGCTGTCCCGCGTTGCAACACTTAATCATGCAATTGAACAAACACGCAATGCCATATGGAGTGTGCCACTGCTGGCTTGCCCAGCAGTGCGAGTCCAGAGTTGACACCCAATGGCTCTTCTAAAAATCGACGCCCAGTATCACATTCTCAACTCTCAGGCCTGAAGTGCCATTATCTACTAGCCCAAATTAAACCCCAGGCTTTTCGCGACATCACTCCCCCAACGAATGCCGATATCCCCCCACCACCAACGTCTCGATCACCCCATCCTCCCTTCGAATCCGACTCTCCCGATCATCAGTCACTTCACCAATCGCATAAACCTGGCATGGCTTCGAGTCATCCTCTGCCAGCCTTCGATACTCCTCCGGCGCCAGCGTAAAGAGCAGTTCGAAATCTTCCCCATCATGCAGCGCATGATCCACAGCAGAACGCCCCGATGTCTGTGACAACGTCTTCGCATCGTTCGTCACAGGAATCAGCGTCGCATCCAGAATCGTCCCAACTTTGCTTTCGTGAATGAGGTGCTGAATATCCGACGACAGCCCGTCACTCAGATCCATCATCGCATGAATCGCGTAACGACTCGCCAGCCAACTCGCCTCTGTCACCCTCGGCGTGAACGTCAGATGATGCCCAAGGATACTCCCACCCAGCGCCCCAGTCACACAAATGATATCCCCCGCCTGAGCTCCTGACCGAGTCACCGCCCGCCCCTTCGCCACCCGCCCCAGCAATGTCACACTCACCGCCAGCTTCCCATCCCAACTATTCGTATCTCCGCCTGCAATGACCGTCTTAAACTCCCGCGCCAACTCCTCAATCCCGCTCATCAGCTCGAGCGCCTCGCGCTGTGAAACCACCTTCGGCAACACCAACCCCACAAACCCCACCACCGGCTCTCCCCCCATCGCGGCCATGTCCGAGAGATTGACCGCCAGCGCCTTCCGCCCCGCCGCCCGATAACCACACTCCTCGATGAGAAAATCAGTCCCGTCCATCACAACGTCTTTCGTGACGACCAATTGCTTCCCACCCTCAAGCAGCAACGAAGACAGCAGCGCCGCATCATCCCCAATCCCCAGATCCACAAAAGGACTGCTTGCAGCACGAGAACGAATATCAGCAATCAGATCGAATTCAGCCATGGCTACACCCAACCATTTGCAAAACATCGCAAACTGTGTACAAATCAGTACACCGAAAATCAAAACTACACAAAATCCTAGAATGTAAAGTCTCGGAATGTGCAAAATTTATTCAGCTGAGCGTATGAATGCGATAGTCGCTGGCATTCCACGTTGGTCATCGATTGCTTTGCTTGGAAATAATAGATTATTGAGAACAGCCTATGTGTGGCTGATTATCGTACCGCTCCTGACGCGTATTTTCAGTACTACTGGCTCCACAGTCGATCTACACATCTTTGGTCACATGTTTCGATTGAACACGGTATTGCCATTTTCTTGGAAAGTCTTTTTTTACGGTGCTTTGTTCACATCAACTGGCCACGCAATATATGCCCTTGCCTGTCCAAGCCTTATCAAATCTTACAAGAGTCTTATCGACTTTACTTCCGTAGGAAAAGGCTCAACTCAATTGATGCAAGAATATACGACTTTCCTCAGCCGAATATTTTCTTCAAGCAAAGCTGACGATCTACAAAGGAACTTAGAGTCACTTTATCGAGAATGTTGCGAACAAGATTCAAAAATTGAAGCATTTTTTACTAAATCACTTGACAGAACATCCGAATACGACCGTTGGTCACTGGCTATCACCAGCAGTGAACTCAAGTTGAAAGAAAGTAAATTAGGCGATGCATTCTGGCATGTATTTCAACATCTCGACTCGTCATACTTGATCTTAAGAATACTGACTTGTATTTTCTTCTTAATGGCTATTGTTTGCTTCGGTCATGTTACAGTTCAAAATATCATTTTTGTCATCAGCTATCAATTGAGTTCACAATGAGTCCATTCACTAAGGCGTATCCATCCACAGAGAATTTCGGATCCCGGTGGATAAAATTTGACGGGACAATCTTTCGTACCCACTTTGGGTGCGAACTTAAACCGAATGGACACCCAGAAATATCAATTTTTGTTCGAAATCAATATGTGAGAGGCGGTAGCCTCACTCAAGTGCGGAAAGGAGCTGTGGTCAGAATTATTGGCATGCGAAGGGAACCCGACAAGGATTATCAAAAATCACGTTACAAGAAATTTCGTCGGTATCGAAGCAATAGCTTATTCAAAAAGAACAAGGCTCTCCCCTCTCACCGCGATTCAACATGCTGTATTGGCGGTATGGAGATTCGTTGTTCAGACCTAAAAGTTGTTGGAAACTGCGCTGTCTTCAGACGATGCCCTGGTAATGTGTAGAAATCTTACTTCAACTGCAGATACCCATAAAGAACCTCACGTCCTCGCAGGATATAAAAGCGGAGCGGATTGAACTTCTCCAAATCAGCATTCTCGATCACGAAGGCCACGTCCTCCGACTTGACCGTTTCCCACTGATGCAACCCGACCAGAATATCGCCGTTGCGGATGCCGTGTTTCGCAGCTGGGCTACCCTGACGAACTTCCGTAACAACCATCCCGCCATTGTACTTGCTGTGGACCGGGTGGATCTGATCTTTAGGCACTTTGACGAGTTTCATGCCCAGCTTGTCCCAAACTTTTTGTTCCGGGCTGTTGCTGTCGAAGTTGACCGGTGTTGCGATCTTATTCACCGTGTGTGAATTCTGAGCCATGATGACGGTTGCTTTGTCCGATTGACGCAAAGCCAGTTCCAGCGTCTTCGTCTCGCCACCACGTTCGACTTCGACTGTCATCTTTTGTCCCTTGGGAACATCCAGCATCCAGCGTTCGAAATCAACACGGTCCGTAATAGTGTGATCTTTAACAGACAGAATCACATCGCCAGCCTGAAAGCCAGCCTCTTCACTCGGACTACCTGGATCAGGCTTGCGAACAACAAGATGACGGTCCGTCCCGTTCTTCTTGTCTTCTGTCGCAAGACCGTGATAAGTGCCGCTGATCGTTTGAGTATTGAGCAGATCAGCCAGGACATTGCGGGCATCATCAATCGGGATCGCAAATCCAATTCGTTGTGCACCAGCACGAATCGCCACATTGATTCCAATGACTTCGCCATCCAGATTGAGCAGCGGACCACCCGAGTTACCTGGATTGATGCTCGCATCGGTCTGGATCAGGTCCTGGTAAGATTGTGTCTCGTTGACCTCAACATCCCGGCTCAGATAGCTGACAATGCCGGAAGTCACCGTGTGCACATAACCAAAAGCATTCCCGACAGCGAAGACCGTTTCACCCAGCATTAAGTCAGACGAGGTTCCCATCGTCATGACCTCAAACGGCTGATCGCGATCAACTTTCAGAACAGCTAGATCTTTATTCTTGTCAAAAGCCACCACGCGTGCAGCGTAATGAGCACCATCAGCTAACGAGATTTCTAAGACTTCCACTTCACTGACAACGTGGAAGTTGGTGACTATGTAGCCCCGTTCATCAATGACAACGCCCGTCCCCATGCCAGTGACGCGCCTCGCTTTTCCCGAACCGAAGATATTATCCTGGTCCTTAGCGGTTTTTTCGGTGTGAATATTCACAACCGCTTTTTGCGCTTTTTGAACGGCTTTCACCAGGGGCGTCATGCGTGCTTCGGAAGCAAAAAGCCCCGAGCTGAGTGTAGCGAGCGTTAAGCACGCCAGACTCAGGAACGCAAAGAAATGAGGCCGTTTCATAAGCACTGTTGTTCTTTGTTGTTAGTCTGAATGACGCGATCCATCATTTCCGGACAGGCCGCTTCCATGGCCTGCGTGTAGGTGTTGGATCGGTTCTACGTCGTCTGACGCTTGAAAGCCCCCGTCGCGACGCGCAGAGTCAACCCAGATTAACAAGACATGAAACGGGGCAATTTGTGCGCCGCTCTACTATGTAAGTTTCCGAGAAAGCAGACTGCCCCCCGGAATTGATTGATGGCGCGAAGATCAGAGCATTCCAGCTACCTCTTCGATGACAGCCTGAAACGCTTCTGCTAGACTCCAAAACTCGACGTGGTTTGAACTTCGAACGAAATCAGAGTGAGACGATGCCGTCAAAAGACAAGATCCTGGACATGCTCCAGTCAGAACCAAACGATCCGTTTCTCCTGTATTCCCTCGCCATGGAGGAGCTGAAGCAAGGTCAACTGCCAGCCGCATGCGAAGCCTTTGATCGGATAACGACCATCGATCCTGATTACGTCGCAGCCTATCATCAGAAGGGACAGGCACTGCTGCAGGATGGGCAAAATGAAGAAGCCCTGCGGGTCCTGCAAATCGGGATAGCAAGGGCAAATGCGGTAGGCAACGACCACGCCGCCGCCGAAATGCAAGGCCTCATCGAACTGCTTTAATCCCAAAAAAAGTTCGGAGTAGCCCGGGTTGTCCCAATCCCAGGGCGTGTCGCTTCGACACGATGAGAATCACCAATGGGCGTCCATTACAAGTTCGACTCTGTTTCCAGCGGCTGCGCCGTCGGGGTTGGGACAACCCCGACTACCCAATCTTAAAAGGATGTTGTCGTGCCAAGGATTTTGAGCATTTCAGGTCTCCGTGGAACCATCGGCGATGCAGACGGTCTCGACCCCGTCTTCGCCATGGAGTTCGCCGCTGCCGTCGGGACACTCGCAGGCGGCGGGACCTTCGTCGTCAGTCGTGACGGCCGTTCAACCGGCATCATGCTCAAGTCCGCCGTCATCGCAGGTCTGACCTCCGTCGGCTGCGACGTCGTCGATGCCGACATCGCCACCACCCCTACCTGCGGCGTCCTCATCACCGAACTCAAAGCAGCCGGTGGTCTCCAGATCACCGCCAGCCACAACCCGATTGAATGGAACGGCCTCAAACCCTTCACGGCGGGTGGGTCGGTCTTCGACGCCGAGACCGGCAAGAAGCTGCTCGCGATCCTCGATTCGAAAAAATTCGCCTATCGCCAACACGATGGCATCGGCAAGGTGACCACCCTCGACGATCCTCTTCAAGCCCACCTGGATCGCGTCTTCAAACTGGTCGACGTCGACGCCATCAAAGCCAAGAACTTCCGCGTCGTCCTCGACTGCAACCACGGCTCGGGTGGCCTGGCTGGTCCTCGTCTGCTGGAAGCCCTCGGCTGCGAAGTCATCGTCCTCGGCGGCACTCCCGATGGCAAGTTCGAGCACATCCCTGAACCGCTCGCCGAAAACCTGACCGAACTCGCCGCGAAAGTCAAAGTCCTCCGCGCCAACGTCGGCTTCGCCCAGGACCCCGACGCGGATCGCCTCGCCATCGTCGATGAGACCGGTCACTACATCGGCGAAGAATTGACCCTCGCCCTCGCCGTCGATCATGTCCTGCCGACACGCAAAGGAACCGTCGTCGTCAACGGCTCCACCAGCCGGGTCACTGCCGACCTCGCCGCCAAATACGGCAGCCAGTTCTTCCGCTCCGCCGTCGGCGAAGCCAATGTCGTCTCGATGATGAAGGAGAAAAACTCGACCATCGGCGGCGAAGGCAACGGCGGCGTCATCGAACCGCAAGTCGGCTATGTGCGTGACTCTCTCGTCTCGATGGCCTACGTCCTCGACGGCCTGGCCAAACGTGGTGGCACTTTATCGAAGTGGGTCAGCGAACTTCCGACGTACACGATTGTCAAAAAGAAAGTCACCTGCCCAGCCAGCTTTGTCGCCCCCGCCTGCGAAGCCCTCTCGAAAACCTACAGCGACGCCACCGCCACCACCGGCGACGGGCTTCGCCTCGACTGGCCCAACAAATGGGTCCAGGTCCGCGCTAGCAACACCGAACCCATCGTCCGCGTCATCGCCGAAGCCGCAACTGAAGCGGAAGCAAACACCCTTGCAGATGGCGCGATGGAAGTTGTCCAGAACGTCATCAACAACTCGTAATGAATCGAAACGATCAGAAGAAAGCATTGCGCAATGCGAGTAGCCTACCTTGATACAGCCGTCGGCATCAGCGGCGATATGACCGTCTCCGCGCTCATCGAAGCCGGGGTGTCTGTCGACGCGCTGCGTGACGTTGTCAACTCACTCGGCATCGACGGCGTCGAACTCGAAGTCTCCAAGGTCATCAAGATGGGCTTCTCGTCGACCCACTTCGTCGTCAAGCATCCCCCTCAACATGCTCACCGGCACATGAGCGACATCCGCGCCATCCTCGACCGCGGCAAACTCACTCCTCGACAAAAAGCAGTCGCCCTCGCCATCTTTGGTGAGATCGCGATCGCAGAAGCCAAGGTCCACGGCACCACCGTCGATCACGTCCACTTTCATGAAGTCGGCGCGATCGATTCCATCGTCGACATCGTCTGCGCCGCCGTCGGCTTCGACTTGCTTGGCGTCGAGAAAATCTACTGCTCCCCCATCCCCACCGGCTACGGCCGAATCAAAATCGACCACGGCGTCTGCTCCATTCCTGCCCCCGCAACAGCAGAGATCCTCAAAGGCATTCCACTCGTCGACGTCCGCGTCGAAGGCGAACTGACAACCCCGACCGGAGCCGCCATCGTCAAAGCCCTCGTCTCACAGTTCGGCCCCATGCCTGCGATGAAAATCTCCAGCATCGGCTATGGAGCTGGCACCAAGAACTGGCCCGACCGCGCCAACGTCCTGCGTCTCCTCGTCGGCGAAGCCACTGTCGCCAGATCATCTGGCGATCAAGTCTGGCTGCTGGAAACCAACCTCGATGATATCACCGGCGAAGTCCTCGGCTACACCCAGGAACGCCTCCTCGAAGCCGGCGCTCTCGACGTCTATACGACACCGATCTCAATGAAGAAAGGCCGACCGGGAGTGATGCTCTCCGTCATCGGTCGACTTGAAGACGGAACGAGCCTCGAAGAAATCATCTTCCGCGAAACCAAGACCCTCGGCATCCGTCGCCAGATCATCGACCGCGCCACCCAAAACCGAGCCAAAGGCAAAGTCGCCACCAAGTGGGGCGAGGTCGACGTCAAAATCTCCTGGAGCAACGACCACAACCCTGTCGTGACTCCCGAGTACGACAGCTGCCGGGAACTCGCCAAATCCTCCAGCGTCCCTCTCCACGAAGTCTACGCCGCCGTCACAACCGCCGCTCAAGGCCTATCGCTGGAACAGCTCGGCATCAAACAAAAACCCAAATCCAGCGACCACTCCCACGACCACTCGCATTCCCATTCACACGACCACAGCCATGATCACGTTCATTCTCACGATCACAGCCACAGTCACGACAAAGATCACAGCCACAGTCACGACAAAGATCACAGCCACGACCATTCCCATGACCACTCACACGACCACGGCCATTCGCACGATCACGACCACGGCAAAGGCCATCGGCACGATCATTGATCTCCATCCACGGGAGGGCGAGGCTCCGTCCGAGCCGCTGTCCCGCGTTGCAACGCACCATTGGTGAATCGACGAAAATTCCCCCGTGTGCCACGGCTGTGTCAGCCGTGCGATCGCGCAAGGAACCTCCATTTCCAAAGTTCATCCTTGTCCATAGCTCTCCCCATCTGATGATTCGATCACAACCCGAGCCCGTGAATTCAACGCACGCGTCATCGACATCTCCCATCCGCTATGTGGCAACTTTCCACCCAGCATGTTCACAGAGCGTAACGCCTCTTCCTCCGTTCGACAAAACGCAAACAACGTCGGCCCCCACGACGACTGCCCCAGCCCCGTCAGTCCCTTCTCCCGCAGAAACGCTATCGTGTCCGCCGCCGGCTTCGACGCATAGATCCCTCCCTGGATCAGCGAGAACTGCTGTCCGACAAGCTGCCCAAACAGGTCGATCGTCTGAGTGAAGCCATCGAAGTTACGCTCGCGCAGCGCAGCAGGAATATCGACATCCAGGAATCGGGTCAGCTGATGCGAATGAGGATGTCGCACTTGATCAATGTGCGTAAACGCATCCTTCTCCGCAGTCCCCGCTAAGCCAGCCCCATGCGTTGGCCGAATCAGCAGGATCCGCCAGTCTTCCGGAAACTCCAGTCGCGTCTGTACCGAGCCGAGAGAATCAAGGCGGGGCTTACCATCGTCGATGAGAAACCCACCTTGAAAGTACCCCGTCGAGCCAATGCTGGAACGCTCCCCGCGACCCGCCAGTTGCATCGCCTCCGCAACCGAGCTGAGAGCTCGCTGATGCAACGCTGACCAGGCATCAACGACTGCCATCGCCAACTGCGTCCCCGACCCAAGTCCCGTATGCTGAGAGTAATAGGAATGGAACGTGATCTCGACCGACATCTGCTCATAAGATGTCAGCGTCCCGTTCAATCGATGGAGCAGGGCAGTGATCCGCGAAGCATAGTCAGGCGGGGCATGTATCACTGAATCACAATGCCCGACACGAGGCCGCAACGACAAACAAAACCCCGGCGAACCAATCATCATCCCGCAACCACGAAACAGCCGGCCAGCTTCCTGTGGCTCTGAGAAGATACCAAAGTGAAGACGCGAACCAGTCTGAATATCAATACGTCGAACGTGCATAAAATGATTTTAACGAATTCAAATTTCACGCGTTAGCCAACACGCTCGTCCCTTCTCCCCCGGGGAGAAGGTGGCGGCGCTTCGCCGACGGATGAGGGAACTCTGCGAATTGAATCAAGACTCCATCACCGTCCATTCTCCCTGGAGGGGAAGCAAGGAGTTCACTCTCGCCGATCAGGCGAGAGTGAACGACGCGGTAGTCTTCTCAGGAAGCCCGAAGGGCGGATGAGGGTGAGGTCTAGGCACTTATAGACTTTCATCCTTGCCATCAACATCAGCGGTCTCAGTCTCGTGCCCCAACGTAATCCTTGAGCAAATCAAACGCTTCAAACTCTCTCGCTCCCGCCGTCTTCTCCACAATCACCTGATACTTCTCATACTCCGCCAGCACCTGCTCCCGAGGCAACAAATGTAAACGCGTCGCGAGAATCGCCGCCTCGAGCACCGCATGCTTAGCCCGGTTGAATCCAAAGAACGGCCGATGCTCTTTCCTTGCGATAATCCTGGCCGTCAACACCGTCCGATCTTCCTCTTCGTTGAAATGCTCAATGCGAAATTCAAACGACTGACAACAGTCCGCCAGCCTCACCCCGCTGATCGATACCGCCTCCACAACATCAGGCAGCACATCAATCTTCCCGATCGCCCCACGCGCAATCAGCAGCACATCATCCGTGACGTGAAAGACACCCTCAGGATGAGCTTTCAGATTCTGATACGTCGTCGATGTCTTGAACGGCCGAAAGAGAAACTCCGTCATCTCGACATTCACGATCGGCCCCATCGGCGCAAGATTGACCGTACCCAAAGATGAACACGTCGTCACAAGGCCTTCGAGAATCATGTTGGCACACTTAAAAATAGAGATCGCATCCGGTCCCTTCTCGCAAGAACGGAGATCGGCTCTGAAGGGGGATGAGAGACCGCGGTCGCATGAGTTCGCTCACATCCTTCAAGCAAACAGCGACCAGTCTCTTCTCCTGCATCCAACCACACAGTTTCGCACGCCCCCATCCTTCGATTCAAGCGATTGACGCCTTAGGCATCATTGTTGCTCGCTTTTCGCTGTGGTTTGTTCACGCAATATCAAGTCACGCAATGATCGCTCGGAGCACAAATATAATGGCAGGATTTCGATCAATTCACATCCTCCTGATTCTATCTTTGTGGATCGCCGCGGATGGAATTTCGTTTCTCGCCGCACAAGAGACCAGCCCGCCGGCGAGCGATCCCCCTCCCACAGCCACGACCGTCGATCCGACCAGCGACCCTGTTGTCACCGAAGAAAAGGTTGACGTCCAACCCGGCATCAGCGACGAGCAGATCGAAGCCCGTCTCACGGAAATCCTCCAGGCCACCCAGTGGTTTGAAAATCTTAATATCGACGTGCAAAAAGGGGTCGTCTTTCTACAGGGCTTCTGCGACACCGCTGGTCACCGCGACCAGGCGGTCCGCATCGCCAGTCGTGTCGAAGACACTGTCGTCGTCGTCAACCAGTTGCAGCTGATCGAGCCAGCCCTCTTTGACTGGACCCCGGCTTATAAAGAAATGCGACTGATGCTCATCGAAGTCATCCGCTCGGTCCCCGTCTTCATCCTGGCGCTGATCATGACCTTCCTGCTGTACTTCTTCTGCAACGCCCTGCAGTACTTCGCCCGATTGACGATCGGTCGGCAGATCGATAACGAACTGCTGCGAGACATCTTCCTGCGCAGCGTCTGGTTCCTCTCACTCATGTTCGGCATCTACGTGATCTTGCGAGTCACTGGCATGACTGGCGTCGCAACAACCGTCATCGGAACCACCGGCGCGATCGGTATCGTCCTGGGGATTGCCTTCCGCGATATCGGGGAGAACTTTCTTTCAAGCATTCTCATCAGCGTACAGAGACCATTTCAGATCGGGGACGCGATTGAAGTCTCTGGCATCAAAGGGATCGTGCAGGGAGTGACACTGCGGGGAACTCAGCTGATGACTTTCGAGGGCTTCCAGACACAGATCCCCAACTCGGTCGTTTACAAGAACATCCTGACCAACCTCAGCGGCAGTGGTCGGCAGCGGATCGATGTTCTTCTCGGAGTCGGTTACAACGATTCACTCACGAAGGCACAAGACATCATCATGGCGACTCTGACAGAGCACGAAGCGATTCTCAACGAGCCAGAGCCCATGGTACTCATCGAAAACCTGGCAACCTCGACCGTCAACATCCGCATCTACGCCTGGGTCGATACGATCAAGTTCAGCCTGCTCAAAGTCAAATCCGCGCTCATTCGACAAATGAAAGCAAAACTCCAGGAAGCCGGTGTCGAGTTTCCTGATGAAGCTCGCGAGATCATCTTTCCAAAGGGGATCCCGATTTCTTACGCCACGCCCGAAACCACCTCGACGTCACCAAGACCATCCCAGGCCCTGCCGGATGCCTCTTCTCAAGACGATATCCATTCCGGCCACGCGATCGATCTTTCAAGCGAAGAAGACGCGATCAAACAGGAGGCTTCCAATCGTCAGATCAAAACGAACGAAAACCTGATGTCGTCAAAAGATCCGCCGAAGCAATCACCCTAATCGCTGCCTTGTAGGGTCCGCTGTGCGGACCGTCAATCAACTTTCAATCCTGCCAAACGCGTGATAATTCTCAACAAGCATCTACTCTAACGAACCGCCCCAAAGCCCCGGTCCGCACAGCGGACCCTACATGACCCTACCGCGTAAACCCGATATAGAACTGGAACAGCTGCTCGTCGTCGAAGTCCTGACTGACGATCGGAACCGCCCAGTCCAGAGAAATCGGCACAGGTCCCATCCCGGGAATCAGGAAGCGAACCCCGCCCCCGGCTGTCATCCGGAAGTGGTCAAAGCTCACATTCTCTTCCACAGTACCGAAGTCGGTGAAGGCGACCAGACGAACATTTTCCGAAACCGTGACAGGAGCCGAGTACTCAACCGATCCCAGCGCCATCCAGGTTCCCCCGACGCGAACATTCTGCTCGATGGGGCTCACACCGCGGAACGAGTAACCGCGGAAGGTCTGGTAACCCCCGGCGTAGAAGCGTTCAAAGATCGGCGTGCTGTCAGCCGTCCAACCAAGGCTGCCACGGAACGCCAGAATGTGCTTACCTTCGCCATCCGGACGAGAATAGACAGTGAAGAACTGCTGAGCAGCTCCTTCAAGTTTCGTATAAGAATACTCTGCAAATGCCTGCTCAATCGAACCTTCGAGGTAAGTACCTTCGCTCGGCATCAAAGAGGAATCGCGTGTATCCCATGACAGAGAAGTCTTGACTGTCGACAGGAAGTTACTGCCAACTGACTCAGCCAGAATCTCAGGCGTCGGCTGACGCTCATTACCAATATCAACTTTCTCCAGACGCAAAGCAGTCGACAAAGACAGCTTCTTGGTCAACAGCTTACCAACCGAGATCCGACCACCCAGACGATTCTCACGCCAGTCGTCAAAGAAACGGTTGTAGTAAAAGCCGCTCACACCCAGGCTGTAATCAGTATTGAGGAAGTAAGGGTTCGACCAGCTGACCAGATAACGACTGACCTGATCACCAGGAACAGCTTCAATACGAAAGTTCTCACCATTCCCGCGAAAGGCAGAGCCAGAAGTCAAATCCGCCATGCTCGTCGGAACATTGGTGATATCGAAGTTCTGCTCTTCCAGAACGATCGACCCGATCACCCCCGAGTCGGAGTTCACCCCAACCGAGAACTGCAGACGACCGGTCCGTGCTTCAGACACATTGATATCAACGTCAACGAACCCCGGCGGTTCGGGGTTCATCAAAGAGCCGGAGAAAGGATCGCCGTTCGGGCTTTGTGTGAAAACCGGATTCGGCGCCTGAAAAGCATCCGGACCTTGCCCGCGAATCACCATTGAATTTGTGTTCTGCACAACAAAGTCTTCCGGCTCAACAGTCGGCAAGCCATCCTGATTGAACATCGCCTCAGGAGCCGTCTCACGGTGATTGATCAACGACGGCTCAGTCGGAAACTTTTCTGATGTGTAAGGGTTCTTCGTACTCTCGGCTCCAAAATCCTGATTCAGGAAATCATTCAGGCGGGCCGCAGAACCAGTCGGCACCATCTGACTGGGCATTGCTTGAATAGGCATCGTGTGAGAAGCCGGTGTGACATTGGCATCTCGCAGCGTACGATCCACAGTCGGAACATGCATCGCTGTCGGAGCAACACCCTGTCGCGAGACAGGCACTTCCGGCCACACTGGATCAAACGCAGGGCTTTGACCACGGAAGTAATCACCAGCCGCGGCTGGATAGTAAGCATACAGATCAGGCTGCTCGGTCGGTCGCAGATTCAGCGTCGCCCCCTCGGCACCAATTTCCCAGATCGGCGAACGTTCCAGACGCGCCTTGCTCAGACGAATATATTCCGGGTTCGCCAGTTCCCCAGGAGAGAACAACAATTGATTCAAAGCCACTGTCTCACGTGTGTGAGGAGCAGCACCTTCAATGTTCACATTGATTCGACCAATGCGATAAATCTTGTCTTCATCAATCTGATAGCGAAGATCAACGACACCCTTTTCCGTCAGAAAGACAGGCACAGCATCGATCTTGGCAAACAGGCGACCTTGCTCATCATAGCGCGTACGAACAGTCTTCAGATCAGCCTGAACATCCTTCAGGAAAAACTCCTGATTCTGTGCAATCTTGAATCCGCTACGCAGTGTCTGCTCATCAAAAACTTTATTCCCGGCGATCTCGATATTACGGATCTTGTAACGAGGCCCTTCATTGATATCGAAGACCAGCGTCACATCACCTTTATCATCGCTGTACTCGACACGCTCAGCAACTTGAACATCGAAGTATCCCAAGGCATGGTAATACTGCTTCACACCAGCGACATCTTGTGGCACCTTGGCAGGATCAAACTTCCCCTGAAAGATGCGAAGAATCGCAGGCTTGCTGGTCATCTTGGTCTTCAGCAACGCATCGCTGAAGTTCTCGTTACCGTTGAACTTGATACTCTGGACGCGAACTTTCGGGCCTTCCGTAATCTGGAAGATCACATCGCGGTCCGTCGATTCGCCACCTTTGACGAGTGTGACCTCAGCGAATCGGTAACCCTTCTCGACATAGTACTCACGAATCCGTCGCACTGATTCTTTATTCGCAGTAACAGAAAACGCTCCGCCTTCCTGCAGACCAGTCAAAGCCATCAGATACCTGGCTTTGATTTTCTTATTACCGACGTATTGAACACTCTTGAGAACAGGTCGCTCGACAACTTGATAAACCAGAATAACGCCGCCTTGAGCACTGCGTTTGAAAGTCGCTTCAACAGTAAAGAACCAGCGTGTATTGAACAGGCTGCGAATATCGGCTTGAATCGTCGTCGCCGAATTTCCGACCAGCGTATTACGACGCACGTGAACGTACTTCAAAATCGCAGGAGCAGGAATCGAGGTATTCCCCTCGATTTGAACATCCGTAATCGGCTCATCAGAATTGACGGTGATTGGCTCGTTCGCGGGTGAATCCGGCAGTGTCTTCCACTCTTCCAGCAGGTCAGGCATCTGGTTGAGTTCGTTCGCAAAGTCGCGAGGAGCAGCAGGCGTTGCTTGTGATGGAGGAGAGAGCATGGCAGGCTGTTGAGCAGCAACAGCCCCTAAAAAACAGACCGAGATCAGGGCAGTAAGGACCGCGACAACAGCCGAAGCTGAAGACGCAAGGCGACCGACGTGCGTCGAGCATCGAGCTGGCAAGCGCCAGGATGTCTGAACGGGCTCACGTCCTTTGAGCCGCTTTCGTGCCATGATTGTCGATCTTTCGCTGATGCTTTTCCTGTGTCCTTGACTCATTCAGGGACTCGAAAAAACAGGAGGAGAAGTGGTGCCGCGAGCTGTAAATCGAAAGGGAATCTCCGTCCTGCGGACAAAGAAGCTCGCGAAAAATAGCTGACGCCTCACGTTACAGCAAGA
>SXPC01000043.1 GCA_005778225.1 Planctomyces sp.
AGTCGGGCGCTGTTGGTGTCGATGCGGTGATGAATGCGATTCGTCACGAGACGCTGCTGGTCTCGGTCATGCAGGTGAATAATGAAACGGGAGTCCGCCAGCCTGTGGCTGAACTGGCTGAACGATTGCCCTTACATGGTCCCTGGCTGCACGTTGATGCGGCGCAGGGGTACGGAAAAGAGTTCCAGCCATTGACGCATCCTCGCATCGATCTGATCAGCATCAGCAGTCACAAAATCCATGGCCCACAGGGAATCGGCGCGCTGATCGCGCGGCGTCGCAATGCTGAGTTGCCGCCGTTACAACCGCTGTTTTATGGAGGTGGGCAGGAGTTGGGACTTCGCGCCGGGACGCTGCCGGTGGCGCTCATTCTTGGGTTTGGACTGGCTGCTGAGATCGCAGCAACCGAGCATGTGAGCCGTGCAGACCATTGTCGAATCTTGAGAGGGGATCTCTTGGAGATCTTCTCGCCGCTGCAGCCTGTCTATCACGGAGAGAATACGCTGCCGCACGTCGTGAATGTGTCGTTTGATGGCTGGGATGCGGATCAGTTGCTGGAATCGCTGGACGATCTGGTTGCAGTGTCCGATGGAGCCGCGTGTACAACAGTCTGTGCGACCGCCAGCCATGTGCTGGCAGCCATGGGAGTGAAGTCACCGGAGATTGATGGAGCGGTTCGAATCTCGTGGCATCATGGAGTCGAACGAGCAGGGTTTCGAGAGGCGTTGGTGAAGGTGAGAGAGCGGTTACTTGCTGGTCCAGATGGGCTTTGAAAATCAACTACGTCAGGATGTCCTTGATGACATGACCTTTGACGTCCGTCAGACGCATATCTCGACCGCCGAAGCGAAAGGTGGAGCGGGTGTGGTCGACGCCGAGGAGATGCAGCATCGTGGCGTGGAGGTCATGGATTTCGCTGCGACCTTCGATCGCGTGATAGCCCCATTCGTCGGTGGCGCCATAGATAGTGCCGCCTTTGACGCCACCGCCGGCCAGCCAGATGCTGAAGCCATACTGATTGTGGTCGCGGCCGTCTTTGCCTTGTGCGAAGGGAGTACGTCCGAACTCGCCTGCGAAGACAACGAGTGTTTCATCGAGAAGGCCGCGTTGACGCAGGTCTTTGAGCAAGCCTGCGACAGGCTGATCAACAGCGCGGGCGTTGTCTTCGTGACCCTTCTTGAGATTGCTGTGCTGGTCCCAGCGGTCGTTGCCAGTGTTGGGGCAGGTGAGCTCGACGAACCGCACGCCGCGTTCAACCATGCGCCGTGCGAGCAGGCACTCGGCACCGAAAATGCGAGTCTTGTCGTATTCCGCATCCATACCATACAGCTTGCGAATGTGTTCCGGCTCATCCTGAAACTCCATCAGTTCCGGAACCGCCATCTGCATTTTATAAGCCAACTCGTAGTTGCGGATCGCGGAATCGATCTGGTCATGCTTGCCATACTGCGAAGCTGCGATCGCGTCGAGCTGGCTAGCGACATCCAGTTTGCTGCGTTGCAACTGAGACAGTGTTTCGAGCGGTGCGACATTAGCGACGGCGGTTCCGGACGGCTTGAAGACGGAACCCTGATAACTGGCCGGGAGAAAGCCGCTGCCAAAGCAATCGAGGCCGCCGGGAGGAATCAAGCCGCCGTTGATGACCACGAAGCCCGGGAGGTTTTGTGACTCGCTGCCCAGTCCGTAAACCGTCCATGCCCCCATCGTCGGACGTCCCTGCAGACCGCTGCCGGTGTGGAGGAAGTAGTTGGCGAACGTGTGTTCGGGAAACTCCGAGACCATCGAACGGACGACAGCCATCTCGTCGACGCAGGTCGCCATGTGAGGAAACAGATCACTGACCGGAATCCCCGACTGGCCGTACTGATGAAACTTCCAGGGGCTGGCGAGCACGGTTCCGTTGTTGTTGAACTGTGTCGCCTGGACGCTGAAGAGTTTGGCAGGATCTTCGCCGTTGTGCTTATCGAGCATTGGTTTGGGATCGAATGTATCGATCTGCGACGGGCCGCCATCCATGAACAGAAAGATGACGGATTTTGCTTTCGGCGTATGATGGGTTCCGTGAAGTGCGTTATCCGCCTTGACGTCCAAGGGAGGTAACAGGCTCCCGCCATACGCGCGGTCTTGAAGCAGCGTCGACAAAGCGACGGCCCCGAAACCATTCGCACAGCGGACGAGCATCTCACGACGCGACATCATCGGCCAAAGCATTCGACCACATGGATACGGAATGGGAGTTGTCATCGGAGGAATATGAACTCCTTGGTATTCATAAGCAGATGGGCGTAATGCGACCAGACAAGTTCTGGGTTCGAGTCCTGCAGCGACTCGATGAACTGCTTCGCGATCGCGAACTCCTCGTCGGAGGGAGGTCGCGAAAAAGCGGTTTCGTAAAGCCACGTGACTCTCGCAGCGATATCAGCTGGATCGGGATTTTCGGCAATGGCTCGTTTAGCCCAGCTAGTTGATAGTTCGTGGACCAGCGGGTCGTTCATCAGGATGAGTGCCTGGGCAGGGACATTCGAGACGTTCCGTTTGCCCATCGAACTGAAGGGTGTCGGAGCATCGAATGTCGACATGAACGGCGAGAGAAAGTTGCGTCGTGATTCGAGATAGATCGAGCGTCTTCCCGCTCCGTCGAGCGGACCATTGCGTGGCGGGCGTCCTCGACCTTCCATGAACGACGTGAGGTGAACGGGAATGGAAGGCCCGCCCGGCGTCAGATCCAGACGTCCCGAGACGGCGAGCATGGCATCGCGTATTGCTTCTGCTTGAAGTCGCTTCGGAGGGACATGATGCCAAAGCAGGTTGGCGGGATCTTTCTCGACACTCGCAGCCTCTGCAAGCGAGGACATCTGATACGTCTTCGAGAGGACGATCGACCGAATCATCGACTTGATGGACTGCCCCTGATCACGGAACTTTGTCGCGAGATGGTCGAGAAGTTCCGGATGGGTGGGTCGTCGTCCTAACACGCCGAAGTCATCTGTCGAAGCAACGATGCCTCGGCCCATCAGGTGATGCCAGATGCGGTTGACGATAACGCGATGAGTCAGCGGGTTGTCCAACGCGTTAATACGCTCAGCGAGTTGGAGGCGACCACTCCCGGACGGAACCTGGAGTGGATCAGAACCATCAAGGACCTCGAGAAACCGACGCGGGACAATGGGCCCGGGATTGGAGGCACTGCCGCGAATAAGAATGCGATCATCTTCGCCATCACCATCTAACATCGACGGGGCGAGCAGAGAGAACTTTCGAAACTTCTGGCTGAGAGCCTGTCGCTCTCGGTTCCAAGTGACGACAAGGTCGTTGAGTTCCTGGACCGAAGGATCGGCTTGCAGAAGGAGGTGATCGATCGCTGTTTGAACGTTCGTTACTTCTTGCCGGAGTGTCGATTCAAGCGACTCATAGCTTTGTTTCTCCTGTTCGGAGAGCCCTTGCGCAACAAACTGGACTTCGATGACTTCATCTTGTTTGGGCGTGAATTCGAAGTGAAGTCGATGCCCGATGTAACGACCGAGGTTTAGTCGAACCCATGTTGAGTGACCAGGAGAATTGACCTCAGCAATCGTTTCATGGTGCAAGGGCCCATCGACGATCCGGTGCGAATCCACACAGACAACAATCCAACCTGCGCCACGCACGCGGCAGTCGACCTTCCCATCTGTCAGTTCAATGGTTTTCGTCCGGACGGTCCGGCCGCTGCGAGGAATTGATTCGAGTTTAGCCCCGCGGATCAATCCTCGGCCGTGCTCATGCTTGAGTCCGTTCCAGAACGGGTCGTTTCGCAACGAGGCATGCGTGGCAACTTTGAGCGATGGCTTGTCATCGCCAGGCTTCGGCCCGACCATGAGTTCACCGACAGCCACAGGAGCACGTCCGAAAATGAACCCATCCTGAGGCAACAGAGTTGACGAGGGTTCCATCGCATCGAAGATGACCTTCTCCGCAGCAGGCTTTTCTGCCGAAGCAAGATGCGCAGCGACCAATTTCTCCAGATTCTCGAGCAGGTCGTGTGACGTCTCGTTGACTGCCTTAGTGATCCGCTGACGAAAATCCTGATCAAGGTGATTCAATCGCAGGTCAATGATCTTGTTCTGCTCCAGCGATTCGAATGGGACCAGACGGTAGTCGCTGCCTTGGAGAAAACCAGAGAGGGCATAATAGTCTGCCGTCGAGATGGCATCGAACTTGTGATCATGACAACGAGCACATGCAACCGTAACGCCCAGGAACGTCTTGCTCATGACGTCAATCATGTTGTCAAAGCGGTCGGACTCATCTTTGCGAGTCTCAACAGGCGATTGAACTCCTTCGCCAAGATGCCAAAAGCCTGTGCCGAGAATCGACTCGTTGAAACCTCTCTCTCGGTTGATGCGTGGCTGATGGACCAGATCGCCGGCGATGTGTTCACGAACGACTTGATCGTACGGCACATCAGCATTGAACATGCGGATGACATAATCACGGTACTGGTACGCATCCGCAATGTCGTAGTCGAACTCATGACCACGTGATTCGCTGTAGCGCACCAGGTCGAGCCAGTGTCGCCCCCAGCGTTCGCCGAACTGCGGCGAAGCAAGCAGACGATCGACTTCTTTCTCAATGGCATCATTCGAGTAATCTTTGACGAAGGCATCGACCTCTGCCGGAGTCGGAGGAAGACCGATGATGTCAAAGTTAAGTCGACGGATGAGGCCGCGTCGATCAACGGGCTTGGCGGGTGTGAGGCCTTCCTTCTCCAGAGATGAAAGGATGAAGGAGTCGATGCTGCTTTTCGGCCAGTCTTGATCGGACACGTTGGGCACAGCAGGATTCTGAATCGGCTCCCAGACCCAGTGTTCCTGTTTCCGCTGTGCAATATCGAAGGTCGGACGTTTGACACCTGCCTTCGGGGCTGGTTCCTCGGGCCAGGGCGCACCCCATTTGATCCAGGTCGAAAGATCACGAATCTGTTCCTCAGCCAGCTTGCCTTTCGGAGGCATCTGGTAGGACTCATACCGAATCGCTTCGACGAAGAGGCTTTCCTCTGGCTTACCCGGAACAATCGAAGGACCACTATCGCCGCCGGTCATCAGGCCATCACGTGAGTCGAGCGACAGCCCTGCTTTGATCGACTCCGCATCAGCGGCGTGGCAACTGTAGCAGTGCTCAGCGAGAACGGGACGAACTTTGGTTTCGAAAAACGTCAGTTGCTCGACTTTGGAAGTTGCATCATCCGCGAAGCAGGCCTGAGTTGACGATCCCGCGGCAAAGCAATGTGAGGTCAAAAACAGGATCAGTCGCAACCAATGGGTGGGTCTCAAGGCGGGAGTCCTCTGTGGGAGGGCGGGGAGACAGACTTGCAGGCGGGACTGTATTCTGGCGTCATCAGATCCGACATACCAGAGGGAAGTGCCGGTTTTATGGTTCATCGATGTAATTCTACGGTGTTAGAATTTCTGTCAGAACGAACGAGAAAACTCGAAATGGACAAACTTGTTGAAACGATTTATGTTGAGCTAACAGTTGATATATCGGACTTGTGAAATCCGCATACATGGATAAGCTCAGTCTTTGACCTCTTACTTTGCTCTCTGAGAAGGATAGGCCGATGGGGCGTTTGACTCTCGTGCAGTGGCTGGTGTGTGCCACGGCTGCAATTGGATTTGCATTTGATACCTACGAACTGCTGATGCTGCCACTGGTCCTCAGACCTGCGTTGCAGGAGCTGATTGGTGCCGCACCAGGCAGCCCCGAGTTTCAGATGTGGCTGGGACGCCTCTTCTTCATCCCCGCTTTCGCAGGGGGAATTTTTGGACTCCTCGGAGGCTGGTTGACCGACCGCTTCGGTCGTCGACGTGTCCTTGCGGGAAGTATCTTCCTGTACGCAGGGTCGGCGTTTGTCGCGGGGTATTCGACCTCGGTCGAAATGCTGCTCATCTGCCGATGCCTGGTATTCATCGGGGTCTGCGTGGAATTCGTCGCCGCGATTGCCTGGCTCTCTGAACTCTTCGATGATCCCAAACGACGCGAAGCCGTGATTGGTTACACGCAGGCATTCGGGTCGATCGGCGGATTGATGGTGGCTGTGATCAACAGCTGGCTGGGAACTATTGAACTTGGCAACATGCCGTTCGCGGCACAGATGGCATCCATGTTCGGGGAAATCAAAGACCCCAATGCCGTCTGGCGTTACACACTCATGTCAGGGCTGATTCCTGCCATCCCTCTGGTCATCCTGCGTCCGTTTCTGCCAGAGTCGCCAAAATGGAAAGAGAAGAAACTGGCGGGTACTCTCAAGCGTCCCTCGATCATGGAGCTCTTCAGGCCAGAACTTCGTCGCACGACCATCCTGACCACGTTACTCGTCGGAGCGAGTTTCGGACTGGCATTTGGCGGTGTTCAGCAGATCCCACAGATCGTCCCGAATCTCCCCGAGGTAAAAGAAGCAGCATCCAAACTGCCTCCCCCGGAAGCCAGAAAGCTGCAGCAAAAGGCTGGAACGGAATACACCAAGATTCAGGAGTTTGGCGGGCTGACCGGGCGAATCGTGATGGCAACGCTGGCCATCTTCATTGTCTCTCGACGTTTACTGTTGGCGACGTTTGCGATTCCCGCGCTGTTTGTGCTGCCGTTTCTGTTTTATCAGATGGCAAATGGGCAATCGACTTACTACGGAGAATGGATGACGCTCCCCATTTCAACCATCAGTTTCTGGGTCTTTATGGCCGGGTTTCTGATTGTGGGGCAGTTCAGCTTCTGGGGAAACTATCTTCCGCGTGTCTTCCCGCTGCACTTGCGGGGAACCGGTGAGAGTATGGCAGCTAACGTCGGTGGTCGAATGCTGGGAACGAGCTTTGCGTGGGTCACAGCAACTTTCCTGGCCACCAAAGAATATATTCCAGGAGCAAACCCAGCGGGAAAAATGGGCTATTCCGCTGCCATGGTCGTCGGGGGACTTTCGTTGTTCATCGTCGTCCTGCTCTGGGCGTTGAGAGAGCCGAATCCCGCGACTGAAGAAGGCCATTGATTGAATTGCAATTAACATGAAAGAGCCGTGAAGTCAGTCGACTTCACGGCTCTTTTTTATTGTTTAACCTTGATGTTGAAAGCGTGCAGGATCAGTCAATTCCCCGATGGGATCAGGTAGGGTAAATGGTCGCGTCGGTTCCCCGCCCAGAGCCCAGTTCAATTTTTCGAGGAAGTTCAAGCTGCGATGCCACGTATTGAAGACGTCGCGCAGTTTGAGGACTGACGGGTGCAACTGGTCTTCGATCTCAAACATCGTTTCACGACAGCCTCGGATCTGGCCTTCCATTAAGAGTGCCAGGCAGAAGTTGGTGTAATAGATGACCGGCAAATCAGGTCGGAGTTGCGCAATACCAGGTGCAATGACGAGGGAACGATAGAGGCTGACGGCCTCTTTACTCCGAGAGGATCGTAATAGACAGACTCCACGGGCGTTGATGAGCTTGGCATCACGGGAAAATTCAGACGTCTCGGCAAGGCTAAGGGCTTCCTGAAACTTGCCGATATCAGCAAGTTCAATGATCTGGTTGAGGACGGAGTCGATGGATGAATAGGAACGAGAGCTTTTTGTCGGTGTATCGGCCATGAGATGCTCCAGAAATGGAAGTCAATATGCGAAGAGTCCCGCCACGCAACATGCGTGTGGAAACAAGAAAGAAAACGTGAGGGAGCATCGAGTCTCACGTTGTCAGCATGACGCCCAGAGAATGCAGCGTGGGGCGAGATAGCGATCGTGTGATGGAGATGACCAGCTTTGCAGCCGGCCAGACCAATGTCATCACCGCTGCGAATGTCGCAGTCAGCCAACCTGCCATCAGAATCAGCAGCTGAGGCGTGACCTGTTCACTGCCTCGTGAAACGAAAAGATCCTGCACACTGGACTTCAGTGGCAGGATCTGAGCAATCGACTGTTGAGAATCAGAAAGCTGATCGACCGAGTAACGGAAGTGCATCCAACCCGTCATGCAGACCAGAGCAGCCATCAACCAGACGCTGATAGAATGTGTGTCATGAGACTTGTTGGAGCTGGAGGCTCGCATCCGTGAATTTACTCCGGAAGTGGTTTCCCCTTGGTTTCAGGGGCGAATGGTAATGCCAACATGCCAATCAGGTAAACGCTGCACATCGCCATACCGGCATAACGAAACCGGTCAACCGGATTATACTCGACAAAGACGACGCTGGTAAGAATCCCGAGCGTCAAAGGCCCCGTCGCGGCGATGAATCGACCCACGTTATAGCAAAACGATGTTCCTGTGCTGCGAAGGTGAGTCGGAAAGAGTTCTGGCAGATAGACCGCATAACCACCGAACGGTGACATGACGCAGAAGCCCATGATCGGCATCATCCAGAACAGATCGTTCAGCTGGTTGAGTTGGGCGAAGACGAATAGAGTGACCGAGGCAGCCAGCGTAAAGCAGACGGCAAATGCGCCCCGTCTCCCGATGTTTTGGCTCACTCCCGCGAAGAAGTACATGCCGAAGAATCCCCCGAAGTGGAACATCATCAAGGCGATCCCTTTCCACTTCGCGATATTTCCGCTGGACATTTCCTGTTCTTGCAAAACACGCCCCAGCAAATCGAACACGAAGAACGCGATGCCCCAGACACCCACGACTCCCGAGAACGCGATCAAAAGGCCCACGATGGCATTGTGTCGCCAACGGGCGTCCTGGAAGAGGGCTGCATAGGAACCTGCGGCTTTCGCTTTGGAGGCGGCGGCTGTATTCGTACTCTCCTCTGCAGCGTGCATTTTCTGCCATGACTCTGGTTCTTTGAGACTGCGTCGAATGACCAGGACGAGCAGCGCAGGGAGAGCACCGACAACGAACATCCAACGCCAAGCGTCACCAATCGCACCCGATTCCTCCAGGCTTCCGAAGAGAATCCCCAAGAGTCCTGCAAGAATGTTACCAACCGCTGACAGGGACTGAAGCAGTCCCAGCGCATGCGGCCGAGCTCTGGCGGGCATGACTTCGGCAACGAGGGCAACACCCACTGCAAACTCACCACCGACTCCCAACCCCGTCAGGAAGCGATACGCCATAAAGTCCCAGATCGAGACCGAGAACGCGCTCAAGCCCGTGAAAACAGAATAGACAAGAATGGTCCAAGCCATGACTTTGGCCCGACCGTAAGTATCTCCCATTTTTCCGAAGATCAAACCACCAGTAGCCCAACCAATCATGAAAACGGCCGTCACCACTCCGCTGTACTGATCGACGAAAAGAGCAATCGCGGCTTGATCGCCCGCACCAGAAAGTGCTTTGAGGGCAGGGACGCGGGCCAGGTTGAACAGCTGCTGGTCCATCGTGTCAAACAGCCAGCCAAGAGCTGCGACAATCAACACGAACCAGTGATAGCGATTGAGAAGCTTGAACCAATTCGTGGAATTGACTTTCGCCTGCTCTTCTGGGGACGGGGTGGGCAGATCCAGATGCGGGATTTCCATGAGTTGCTTTCGGGAAATTGCGCCTGGGCACGCCTCATGTGGACTGACCAGTTCGTCGGCTTGTGCTGAGACATCACCGAGAAAAAATCAGAGCCGACCCAAAGCGACCAGGCAAGTTCGTGGCGTTTTACAACGAAGGATCCGCATGAAGAAAATGGATCCACTCGTCAAACCTTGCGCTGACCAATAGCAGAGCTAAAGACATGTTACAGGTCAACCGAACATCAACAGATGCCTCGGCTTTTATCGTCCATACGTCTCAAAAAGCGGTCCACGACCGCACGCTCAACGCAAGATCAGGTAGTAGTTCCCGGGCCAGTATTGCGTCAAAAACGGCAAGAATCAATAGTCGTCAATTGATTCTTCCGCTTCGAGAAAGACTTCAAAGCAAGTTCGCATTCCCAATCGGACTCAGTCGTTACGCCGATCAGCTCACATCAGATCACAAATTCTGGATCAATCGCCAAAGCCTGCCGCCAAAACACAAATACACTTTCACACCGCGTCAAATTCAGCTCTTTTAAACTGGTCCTACGGAGATCTGGCAGGATTGATGCAGGAATGTTCGACGAATCAAACTGCCGACGTTTTAGACACGGACTTGGCTGTTTGATCACGTTACATACCAATTTCCTCAGAACAGATGGAAAGCAGAGCATGAAAAAACGTAGAATTCACGTGCACGTCATTGTGTTAAAAGTCGGTATGAGTACCGTGTCAGAATCGCCGCGCAAGATGCGCGAAGTATTTGCTCAAGATGGGACGTCCTGAAAATCTATGAATCTTGTTGAACTTGCACAGCGTATTCGAAATCATCGACTCGATCAGCGTCTGACTCTGGAAGACGTCGCCGCGAGAGCGGGGCAAACTCGCAGCTGGCTTTCGAAAGTCGAAAACTTTCGCGTCACGCCTTCTCTGCCAGCACTGGGGGAAGTCGCCAAGGCACTCGGCGTTCCATTGTCGAAGCTCTTCGAAGGTCTGGACGACAGGCCGGCTATTGTGATTGTTCGGGCCAATGAACGTAAGCAAATCGATCGAAACAGTTCCGCACAAAACACATCCGTTTATGAATCACTGGCACATAAACGCGCTTCCCGTTCCATGGACCCGTTTCTGGTGACGATTCCCTCTGGCGTGTCGCGGGAAGAAGCCTTGCCGCACCCGGGCGAAGAGTTCTTATTCGTTCAAGATGGTACGGTCCAGTTTGAATATGACGAACAGATTCATTCCCTGTCGGCTGGCGATTCCCTGTACTTCGATGCCACGATTCCGCACCGCCTGATCAACACCAGCGAGAATTCAGCAACAGTCCTCTGTGTATTCCAGAACCCCTCCGATTGATGCTGTCAGCCGGGTTGACGGGAATCGGGTTCTCGTATGAAACAGGAAAGTACTGCGCCAGCAGTACATGACACCGCGACGATGGTGAAAATCATTGAAGTATCATTCCGCTGATCAATGATCCATCCGATCAGAGGCTCACCAAAGCCAGCAAAAACATAAGCGGCTGTATTCATCACCCCCGTCCCCGTGCCAGCGAGTCGCTTCCCCAAAAGATCAGGACACAATGCCCAGAAGGCTGATTGTGGGCCATACGCGAAAAAGCCTGTCAGAAACAGCAGGACGATTCCAAACAGACTTCCCCGATCCAGATACGACATTCCGAGTGAGCAAGCTGCTGCTGCTCCCAGAAACAGTCCGATCACGCGCGAACGATTCCCCTTCAGCAAGACATCGGACACCCAGCCGCTGGCAATCGCCCCGAGCGCCATTCCGACCGGCAACGCCAGGCTGATCCACTTTCCTGCCGATTCTTTCCCGTGCTCACCGAGAAAATGGACGGGAACCCAGATGAGCAGTCCATAACGGGCCGTATTTTGAAAGCCGATCGCCAGGCTTGCTATCAGGAATGATCTATTGGTGAGCGCAATTCGATAGCGTTCCCATGCTGTCAGTGTATCACCCGCCTGTTTCTCGTCAGACATGACGACTGTTTCTTCAACAGCTGGGAAGCCGGCATCCTCAGGCTTGTCGCGAACCAGCAAGTAGTAGACGGTTCCTCCCAGCAGAAGTAACAGGACAGGAATTCGAAAGATCCATCGCCAATCAAGATCGAATTCCAGAATGAGAGTCGAGGTCGCGAACGCCAGGACTGATGACGATCCTGCTGCGAAGAGGTAACCGCCGTAAGCCATGCCTCGTTCATGGTGACTGAACCAATTGGATAAGACCTTGCTTCCCGGCGCCCAGCCAAGTGATTGAGCGTAGCCGTTCATGGCCCAGGGAATGCCAATTCCCCATGCGGATTGCCCGAAGCTGACGATCCAGTTCAACCCACAGGATAACCAGGCACCGAGTGCCATCAGTCGACGCCCGCCATACTGGTCGCCCAGATTACCATTGACGAATTGTCCGATCGCATAGGTCCAGAGCAAAGCCGCACTTGCCCAGCCTAAAGTCGCTTTTGAGATGCCGAGTTCTTTTTCAATGCCAGGAATCGCGAACCCGAATGTCTGGCGTCCTGTGTAGAAGAACAGATAGCAGAACATAGTCGCCAGCAAGACTCGCCATTGGTAGCGACGAAACCCACCTGGTAACTCTTGAGGGGATTCCACTGTTCCTGCCGGTCTGTTGGAGTGATACGTGGTCGTAAAGAAATTATCGGAGCCAAAATAGAGGCTGTGATGACGGATGGAAGCGGTTCAGAAAGATCTTCACAGATCTTTAATGAAACAATGTTGATTAAAAGGAAACATTGCGACATGATGGACGATGTGACTCATGGTCACATAAGTTGATCGTCAATATTACCGGTGATTGGGACCAACCTGTCGAGGGGATGAGAACCATGAAAGAGTTGACTCGCCGCCATTTCAATTCGGCCCTGGCAGCCGTTCCCCTGGGGCTCTCGACACTGTCTTCCTTTTCTAGCACCAACGATTCTGCATCGGAACTCGTTGGGCCAATGGTGGGACATGTCAGCGAATCGACAGCCAGGATCTGGTTGCGCCCCGGCGTTCCCGGTAAGTTTGAAGTTCTCGTCACAAATCGAGACAATGACCGTGATACTCGGATAGTCTCTGCTGTTTCAACCGAAGAGAACGATTTCTGCATAGTCTGGAATCTCTCACAACTGAATCCGTCCACCAGCTACCGTTATAAAATCCTGAGCGGTTCAACAGAACTCGTCGCAGACGACGATTGTTACTTTCGGACTGCTCCCATCGCTGGTGACAAGACGAAAGTCACGCTGGCACTCGGGTCATGTGCTCATAGCAAGTCGCTGAAGTTGTGGGCAGATATCGAGCGGGAGAAAGTCGATGGACTCGTCCTGCTCGGAGATACGCCCTATATCGATTCGACAAAGCTGGACGTCGCCAGACAAAAGCACCGGGACTTCCTCTCCGTGCCGGAGCTGGCCAGCCTGGTTCGTCACACGCCAACCTGGGGAACATGGGACGATCATGACTTCGCAGGCAACGACACCGATGGTCGTGTGAAAGAGAAGGTCAACAATCGCAAGGCTTTCGTCGAATACCGCGCCAATCCTCAAGATGGCGATGACGATCAGGGGATTTACTGCAAGTTCCAGTACGGTCCGGTGGAAGTCTTCTTGCTCGATACACGCTGGTTTTCTCAGACGGAACCTTCTCCCGTTGATCCTGCCAAGCCCACACTGCTAGGTGAAAAACAGTGGGCCTGGCTGCTCAACTCACTCAAGTCATCCAAGGCGACATTCAAAATCATCGCCTGCGGGATGATCTGGGATGATAAGGAAAATCGCGAAAAGGACGACTGGGGCACGTACAGCTACGAGCGTGAGGCTCTCTTCGAATTCATCGGCAAGCATGAGATCTCCGGTGTGCTCCTGATCGGCGGAGACATCCATTGTTCCCGGTTGTTGAAATACAAAACGGAAGACATCGTCGGCTATCCTCTGCATCAACTGATCGTCTCACCCATTCATGATCAGGTCATCCCTTCACTCAATGTGCCTCATCCCGATCTTGTGATGGGATCTGCGACGCCGCATGTCTGGCTAAAGCTCGACGTCGATGCCACTCAGTCACCTGCAACTCTCAAAGCAGAATGGGTGCAGATGGATGGTCAGGAAATGTGGGAATTGAATGTGACAGAAGCAGACCTCAAGAAAGCGTGATCAGTAGAACGAACACAAAACGAATGAACCAGCAACAAACCTATTTAAGTCCCCATAGTCTGTCTCAGTTGCAGACTCTTCCTGACTTTGCGAGTCCTCGAAACATCTTCGCTGTGGTTGATGATTCTGCGTATCGAAACTCGGGAGCCGAAGCAGTTCTTGCTTCGTTCTGGAAAGCTCATCGAGTCACGACGTTCACCGACTTCCGCCCGAATCCACAGTTGGACGACGTTCAAAAAGGACTGACTGTCTATCAGCAGGCCCAGCCAGATGTCGTGATCGCCTTAGGGGGTGGGACAGCGATCGACATGGCCAAGCTCATCAGTGGTTTGGCCGGGCAGGAAAATCCACTTCTCGCGATTTACGGCGAAGAAGACCTTCGACCAAGACAGACGAAGCTGATCGTCATCCCCACGACAGCTGGAACGGGCAGTGAGGCAACGCAGTTTGCCGTCGTCTATGTCGATGGAAAGAAGTATTCCCTCGATCATCCGTCGTTGCTACCTGACATCGCGATCATTGATCCACAACTCATGGCAACCCTCCCACCTGCGGTAACGGCTGCGACTGGACTGGATGCCTTCTGCCAGGCGATTGAGTCAATCTGGTCCGTCGGTGCAACTGACGAGTCAATGAGACTCGCCTGTGAAGCAGCATCACTGGCGTATCAGTACTTACCAGAAGCAACGATGTCACCGACTCCCGAGTCGCGAGCCGCCATGTGCCGGGCATCGAATCTGGCAGGACGGGCAATCAACATTACCAGAACGACCGCCTGTCATGCGTTGTCATATCCCATGACCTCTTCCTACGGAATCCCCCACGGGATTGCCGTTGCTCTCACGTTGTCGCCAATGCTGCAGTTCAATTCTGAAGTCAACGACATCGACTGCGCCGATCCGCGCGGCCCCAGCGATGTTCGTCAACGCATCGGCTTGATCCTCAAAGCACTCAACGCCAGCGACGTTCAAGACGCCTCGAACAGAATCCTCAAGCTGCTCAAAGATGTCGGCTGCCCTGCAAGTCTCTCGGAAGCAGGAATCACGTCGCGAGAGCAGATCGATCGGATCATCGCTGCGGTCAATTTGCAGCGAATGCACAACAACCCTCGTCAGACGACACCAGAAACCCTGGTCGATCTTCTATACGTTTAAGAACGTCTCCTGAGAAATCGGACAGATGAAGACATCACAGATTGAACTCGTCATCTTTGACTGGGCTGGCACGACCGTCGACTTCGGATCATGCGCCCCGGCCAAAGCATTTCAGCAACTCTTCGAGAGTCGACACATTCCGGTAAGTTCTGCGGTCGCAAGAGGACCGATGGGAACTAACAAGCGGGATCACCTCATCGAGATTCTGAGTCGCCCGGAAGTCTCACAGACTTGGGAGAGAAAGTACGGACGAAGCTGGCAGGACAGCGATGTCGACGCAATGTACGAGGAGTTCATCGCCTTTCAACTCAAGTCGATCGAGGAAACAACGGTCCTCGTGCCCGGCCTGCCCGAAACAGTCAAGGCTCTCAACCAGCGTGGAATTCGCGTCGCCGGAACAACAGGTTATTTTCGCAAAGCAGCTGAGTCTGTTCGTATGCGTGCCGAGAAGCTTGGCTTCTCGCCGGAAGTCAATATCTGTGCCGACGATGTCCCAGCAGGACGACCTGCCCCGTGGATGATTTTCCGGGTCATGGAACAACTGGGAATCTACCCGGCAACTCGAATCGTGAACGTGGGAGACACAGTCGCAGATATCAAAGCCGGTTTGGCAGCAGGTTGCTGGTCGATCGGAGTCTGTGACAGCAGCAGCGAAACAGGCCTGTCTTATGAAGAGTGGAGTCTGCTCGATTCCGCAGCTCAGGAGAAACGTCTCGAGCAAACAGTCGAGATCTTCCGCAATGCAGGCTGCCATGCTGTCGTGAAGTCGATCTCCGATCTACCGGCATTAATTGCGCGAATTGAGCAGTCTGGCTGTGACGTTCCGAAGGTCATCTGATCACCTCAAACGAGCACTGATGTCGCCAGTCCGAATTGTTTGATGTCGATGTGTCAGCTAATATGCTCCGAAATTGACTAACAATCGGCAGACATCATGGCGACTCCCAAAGACCTCACCAACGACATCTTTCAGGCAGACTTCTGTGCAGAACGCCTGAAAGCCCTCAGCGACCCGCATCGCCTGCGAATTGTTGATGTACTCCGTGAGGGGGAATTGTCAGTCAGCGATATTTCTGCTCGCTTAAATGCGGAAGTCGTCACGATTTCGCATCACCTGAAGATTATGAGACAGGCAGATCTGGTCGAAGTCCGAAGAGAAGGCCGGTTCATGTATTACCGCCTGCACGATGATGTGCTGGTCTCACGCGGCAAACTCGGAAAGTTCCTGGATCTCGGCTGCTGTCGCCTTGAAGTTCCGGAGATCCAGAGCAAATCAAGCGAAACACGCTCATAAGATTCAATAGAATAAAAATGCGGAGTCATCACATGACAGGAAGATTGTTGCAGCCAGTAACGGCGATCTTTCAGCCCCATTCTGCACAAACTTTCTCACTTACAATTACCGTGCTGTCCCCCAGCCCCCCTGCTTAACGTTGCTTCGGCGTAAGCACTTTTCGGACAACTGCTAATCTCGTTTACGAGGTGGGGGACGCCGATAAGCTGGGGGGACATTCCTTCTCTCTACACTACGATATCAGCCACATTCCATCGGGCCAGTCAGATGAGTGAGATTCAGAAGCAAGTCGACCTCATGCACATAGCTGATGGAGCGGATCAAGTTTGGAGTAGACTTTAACGGGCCCAACTTTTTGGACAACGGGTGGCCGCGTTGAACCGGGCTGCTTTCGCTTTGGAGCTTCTCACAGATGGTCTCGCCCCCATCCGCCTTTGGTATCTTCAAGATCCGGATCGCAATAAAAGAGAGGTAAGCAGTTTCCTGTTTACCTCTCTGCACGCAACTCATTCATGTCCCCTTGCGAAGCAAGGCACTATTGGCTTCCCTCTTCGTCTTCTGGATACAGAAGTGATTGAGTAAATGTGATGGCTTCAAGATTCTCTGGAACCCCAGGAGGAAAAGGAACGGGACCGTCAGGATCATGAGGTTTGGGAGGGTAATTGGTGTAGTAACCAAATTCTCCGGTGATCGTGTTTTGGCTCTGGCCAGCTTCTAAAAGCGAATGATGCAGTTCAAGCTCGCTGGACGTGCCGTGGATGAGATTGATTTGCTGCTCGAACAAGATACCGACGCTTGAGTATTGAAGAATCTGATACTGCTTGCCCACGTCCATTGGAATTCTCAGCAGAAACAGATACGCAGTCCCTAAGTCTTCGAAGGTAGCAGTATAGAGGCGTCGATCCACACGATTGTAGTACTTCACCGTCGCATGAAACTCGCCAAGCGGTCCGTAGTCTTGATTACCACGCCCATATTCGATTCTTAGAATGTCGTTTTCGATATCCTCGGCTTGCCATTCAGGAGCTGGATACTCACGAATGATCCACGTTTCGACGGGTCCACCACGTTCCATCGTGGCCGTCTCAGAATCGTAGTAAAGGGCTCCAAGATCAATATCTAGAACCCCCTTTGTGTCGGTCGTTCCCGATCTGGGTTGAACTTCGTAGACCGCTTTTGTGAAAGAGCCTTGATTGTGATACGAACCATTTCCCCAAGTCAGTGGGTCGTGGCCAGTGATGTTCATCCACTGCGCAGTTTCCGTGTAAACGCTGAAACCAGACCAACCAATGATATCTGTGAAACCAGAATAGAGTCTCACCTTTCCACTGAGCCCTGATGAATCAGGCGACAGTGAAATTCCTTCTTCAATGTCGTCAATAAATAAGCTGGAACTTTCCGACTGGGTACCGTTGCCCATCCAGTCAAATGAGAATCCTCTTTGTCCTGAGTGGTCCAGTTTTTCGACATCCAGTGCTCTGACAACCTGTGCAAATGCAATTGAATACGAGCTCGTTAACAGCCAAAACACAAATAGGTAGGGCCCAAGGCTGCGACAGAGATTCTGTCGACGAAAGCAGAAATTGAGCACGGCACATTCTCCTCTAAGCGGGGTTGAAAAAACTCACTTCTTTTCACGAGAGAGAATATATTTGCAGTTGTTACGATCCTTTGACTTTCCTGTTAAGAATGTGCGCGTGCTGGTTTTCCCCTACACGCCATCAGAAGAATTTCTGGCGATAGGAGTGCAGTTCTTCAGCGGACCGTTTCACGCCGTCTGTTACGACAGCGGATAACGAATCCGTTGGTTGACCGCATAATCGCTTCGAGCCATGCGGATTTGCTGTCGGGTGCTACCCAACCAGTTACCTCTAGTGATGTTTTACGCTGCTCTGAAATGGCGGTTGTTACTCTTCCGCGCTGGTCTGTGAAGGGTAAAATTGCTGTGTCAAACAACCCACGCGGCTAGGTTAGCTCCCGAACATCTGGTATGCCCACCGGCCCGCCGAGTGTGTCTTTCACCTGGGCAGCATGGGGGCATCCATGGACGGACAGCAGCAACGGCCTGCATCAAACAAATCGCCTGAAGCAATAGAGCAGGGACGTCTGTTAAGACGAGAACTCGATTCGAAGCTTGAACAGCTCGCTGAGACGTTCAATCTTGACCGCAAAGAGGTTGAC
Source organism: Planctomyces sp. (assembly GCA_005778225.1). Classification (GTDB taxonomy): domain Bacteria; phylum Planctomycetota; class Planctomycetia; order Planctomycetales; family Planctomycetaceae; genus SXPC01. The sequence continues at coordinate 18,255 of SXPC01000043.1, forward strand.
GATTTCCTGCATGAACGTTGGCACGAGTTCGACCCGAAGCCCCAAACATGGGGCTAATTGTTTGATGATTACGTCGCTTCGCGAGCCGCTTATCTGGCGTTATGCAGTAAAAACGGCTGGAGTCCTCCGATGCCAAATGTGGAGTGGGCGTTTGACGACAACATTCGCCCCCTGGAAAACTCAAGAAGCTGGAAGCGATCATCAGACCGAGAGCTGGTCACGGCAGTCGCGAAAATGCAGTCCCTCGTTGGAGAACTCTTTCCGTCGATCGAACTGAAACTCGCAGACGGAAGTTCTCAATTGCTCACGATCGAAGGCTTCGCATCAAGCATTGACGAGTATCCCGTAGAACCTCTGCAACGGATGATTGCATCCTGCAGAATCTTCTCAGGACTTGTCGAAGTCATTATCGAAAGAAGATCAGACCAACGAGACACGGTCACGTACAGGCTATCAGAAAAGGTTCGTCGCCACCTTCTGGAGCGAATCAGAAGAGTGGTAGACCAAGAATGCTTTAAGGAAGAATGCTTTCCAGTTGAAGTCGTTACCAAGACGATCATTGCAACACGAAAATGGGCTCGCTGGAGAAATACCAGCGAGCCCGTCTTCATAAAAGGACCAGCACTTGACGTTATGACTAGGCCGTCTTCAAACTCGGATCGTTGGACTCAACCACAAACGATGATCGCACGCTGCAAACCCCGCCTGGTTCGATCACTTTATCGACAACCACGTAATCCGTTTTCCAGTTCTCAGGAGTCACTTCGCAGCGGACGTAACCACGCTGTGCGTTATGAAACTTTACGCAGGCGTTGTCTGCGACGATCATATCGTGCGTTTTCGGCTTATCGACACCATTGCCGCCGCTTGAGATCGAGGTCACGACGAATTCCGTTGCCACGAGCTTCGTATCGGTCTTTCGATCATCGACGCGGAGTTCATTGGCCCAGTTCGAGTGGATATCGCCGGTCAGAACGATCGGGTTGCTGATGTGACGCATTTCCATGAACTTCATCAGTTCCATCCTCTCAGCTGCATAGCCGGGCCACTGGTCCATCGAATAGCCATGCTCCTCATCTTTCATGCGATGGCCAACCATCCCCATCATGACCTGCTGAGCCAGGACGTTCCAAGTGCCTTTTGACTCTTCCAGATTGTTGTACAACCACTTCTTCTGCTCGACGCCAAGCATCGAGGCTTGAGGATTCAGCGCCTCGTCATTGAGTGGCGAACGCTTGTCATTGTTTGGCTGGTTGCTGCGATATTGACGTGTATCGAGGACCAGAAGCTCCGCCAGTCTTCCGAACGAGGCCTTGCGATACAACTGCATATCCGGCCCCTTTGGAAGGCATGATGCTCTCAATGGCATGGCTTCGTAGTAAGCCTGATACGCGTTGGCTCGTCGCACGAGAAAATCAGCAGCGACAACGTCCTTCTGTTCCGAGATCTCGGCGGCGCAGTTGTTGTCGAACTCGTGGTCGTCCCAGGTCACCATCCAGGGGCATTGGCGGTGCATCTCTTGCAGGTCGGGATCGGTCTTGTATTGGGCATGACGAATGCGGTAGTCACTTAACGAATTAATTTCGTCGCCATGGTGCGTACGAACCTTCCCATTACGGCCTGCAGCATACTCATAGATGTAATCGCCCAGGTGGAAGACCAGATCAAGATTGTCCTGAGCCATCTGTTGATACGGCGTGAACAATCCTGCCTCCCAGTTCTGGCAGGAAGCGAATGCAAATCGCAGTTTCTCAGGCATTACATCAATCGAGGGCATCGTGCGCGTCTTCCCGACGGGGCTGACCGCATCTCCTGCCTGAAAGCGATAATAATACCAGTGATCTGGCTTCAAGCCGGTTGGTTCAACGTGGACCGAGTGAGCCAGTCGCTGGGGGGCAATCGTTTTGCCGCTGCAGACAATCGATTTCATGCCTTCATCTTCAGCCACTTCCCACTGAACTTCGACATCATCGAACCCCATTCCGCCGTCAGGCTGTAGTGGAGAAGGAGCCAACCTCGTCCACAATACGACGCTGTGATCATCCGGATCTCCCGAGGCGACTCCCAGAGTGAATGGATCACTGGAGAAGGTCGGAGCAGAGTTCGCCCAACTTGTTCGAGGAAGAAACGGCAGCGAGCTCAAAGCCGCACCGTAGGCCAAAAACAGTCGTCGAGAAACTCGACCCTCGTATCCAACAGCATCGCGCAGACCAGTCAGGTCCAACATAAGTAACGTCCTTTCCGTGGCGTCGCAAACGACAAGGTAGTGCTACCTGATTGTCACCGTATCAAGCTTTGCATTCAGCATCGCGGATTGAGATCAGCGATGCAATTTCGAAACGGTACAGGGAGTCAACTTTATTGACTGGCAGAATAGCTACATACCTAGTTTTCACGACCACACAGAGAGGGACCTTCGTCGTTTTTTCACAAACAAATCAGCTGAATGAGGTCAACGTTTGTGTGTCACTGCACGGCGATATAGACCAAATGTCAGGATCGCGTGGAAAAGCGAGATTCAAGACACGCAATAATGTCCGCCAGATGCGGCTCGATGATCGTGTAATACTTTGTCCGACCTTCCTTTTCGCAAGCCAGAAAGCCACATCTTTGCATGAGACGCAAGTGGTCAGACATCATGGCGCTGGGAATTTCACATGCATCTGCCAACTGCCCGACAGAATATCGTCCATTAAGCAGCATGTGGACGACCTGAAGACGATGCGGATGGGCCAGAATCTTCAAGCACTCGGCTGCATGAACAAAATTGGGGGCATCCAGTCGCGATTCCATGGTAGCAGAAGGGGGAGGTGTCATATCAGGCGTTTCTTCAGTCTTCGGGACATTCATTCACAATCCAACATGTAAAGCCAGCTTGGAGTATCAACCGCTGCGGATCATGAGGGGCTCATTAAACAGACGCAGAACGACCCCGAGGGATGTCTGAAATGAGGGGATTTATCAAAAATTTCTACCAAACTGAAACTGAGTCTCAACTTCATTGCCAGTTCTGCTATCATTCGTTACAACGATTGTCGATGAGATCTCAACTCACCCTCGTAATACGCCGAAATCACCAAAAGGTTGAATCTGAATGTCAAATTTGACACAAATTCAAAAAGGTCAGCTTGCCCGCATCAGCTCAATTCTGGGAGAAGATGGCCTGCACTTTCGACTTATGGAAATCGGCTTTATTCCAGGACGTTGCATTGAATTCCTTCGTTCCGCACCACTTGGTGATCCTGTCGAATTTATCCTGAATGGTTCTCGGATCGCCCTGCGCAAGGCTGATGCAGCCAAGGTGCTCGTCGAATTAGTGCAGCCCAGTCAAGGCTGAGGTTTTTCTCGCTGTCACTCGTGATCACTTTGAGTGATTTCGCTGTTGCCCAATGGACGTGGCCGGTTTGACATGACAACTACGCAATCTGATCCGCCCGCCAAGTCGATCCCTGCTTCGTTAAAATCCCTGCACATCGCTTTGATCGGCAATCCGAACACCGGCAAGAGTACGCTTTTCAACGCCCTCGCCGGCATGAATGCTCGCACGGGGAACTATCCCGGAGTGACCGTCGAGCGTAAAACCGGTCGGACAAGCTGGAACGGACGTGCTCTCGAGTTTGTCGACCTTCCCGGGACCTACAGTCTATCACCTCGTTCTTTAGACGAGATGGTCACCGTCGACGTCCTCCTTGGACGTCAAGCCACCGAAAGTCCTGTCGACGTCATCATTTGCGTCGCAGACGCCAGTAATCTGGAGCGAAACCTCTACCTGCTCGGACAACTGCTCGAACTGGGCCTGCCGACTGTTCTCGCCCTGAATATGTGGGATTCCGCCCAGCGATCAGGTCTTGAAATCGATGTGGAAAAGTTGTCGACAACTCTCGGCGTCCCCGTCGTTCGTTGTGAAGCCAACAACCGTGTCGGTATCAGCGAACTGAAAAACGCGATTCTATCAGCCGTCGGCAAGCCCCCGTCGATTAAACACCAGCCACTCACGCCAGGATTCTATCAAACCCTGAACAGCTTTCATGCTGATGTCGAAAAGGCCACCTCGACTCAGTATCCGCTTTACATGGCTGAGCGCATGCTTCTCGATCAGGGAGGCGTGATCGAGCAGCGAGTCTCCAAAGATCACGGACAAACTGCTACGGATATCATCACGAACACGCGAGCAAAGCTGAAAGCCAGCGGGTTCACCATTCCGGGTACGGAAGCCAGCCAGCGATATCAATGGTCAAGTGACATTGTTCGTCAGACGATCTCCCAGAAGCCGGTCACGCGTAAGTCATGGACCGAGCGTCTGGATGCCTGCGCGCTTCATCCGTTTCTGGGCCCAGTCATCTTTACTGTGATCATGTTGCTCGTCTTTCAGGCGATAACCAGTTGGGCGAGCCCTCTCGCGGATGGCCTGGAAAGCGTGCAGGGACAAATCAATGGCTTCGTGGAAGCAGGCCTGGAACCTGGGCCACTTCGGAGTCTGCTCGTCGATGGTGTCGTTGCGGGTGTGGGAGGCGTGCTTGTCTTCCTGCCGCAGATTGCTCTGCTCTTCCTCTTTATCGCGATCCTGGAAGACAGCGGTTACATGGCTCGTGCTGCTTTCATGATGGACCGCCTGATGATGGGACTCGGTCTCAACGGGAAGTCGTTCCTCCCGCTGATGTCGTCGTTCGCCTGTGCGGTTCCCGGGATCATGGCCACCCGCACGATCGATAATAACCGCGATCGCCTGATCACAATTTTAATCGCCCCCCTGATGAGCTGTTCTGCCCGCCTGCCGGTTTACCTGCTGATCGTTGGTACGTTGATTCCGAACATCACCTACCTGGGGGGCTGGGTGACACTTCCAGGACTGATGCTGTTATTGATGAATAGCATCGGCCTGATTCTGGCGATCCCGATCGCCATGCTGCTGAAAAACTTCATGGTGAGCGAAGACCCGTCCCCGTTTCTACTGGAACTTCCCCGCTACCAGCGTCCCTCGATTCGCGTCGTGCTCAGCCGTGTTTACGAACGCAGTATGTCGTTCATAACAACAGCCGGAACCTTCATCTTCGCAACAACCATCGTCATCTGGGCCTTGGCAACCTACCCGGGCGACCATACGCCGCGATATGCCGTGCAGAAGTATCTGGAATCTCAACAGGCGATTCTCGATGACATGGAGAAGCCGGAAGATCCCCAAACTCCCGTTTCTCCTGAAGTAGCTGCTTTAACAAAGACGATCGATTCACTCCAACACGAGCACGACACCATGGCTGCCTCGCTCATCGAGAAAAGTTATATGGGCCAGATGGGACATGCCATCGAGCCACTCGTCCGACCGCTCGGATGGGACTGGAAGATCGGCGTCGGCGTCATCGCATCGTTTCCCGCACGGGAAGTCATTGTTGCCACCCTCGGCATCATTTACTCACTGGGGGGTGAAGTCGACGAGGAAAGCGAAGGTCTCGTCTCTGCAATCCAAAACTCTCAATGGCCTGATGGCTCCCCGGTGTATACGATTCCCGTAGGCCTCTCCATCATGGTTTTCTTTGCCCTGTGTGCCCAATGCGTCTCCACGCTGGTCGTGATTGGCAAAGAAACAAACAGCTGGTGGTGGCCAACATTCTCGTTTGTTTACATGACCGTGCTGGCCTATGTCGTCGCCCTGATTGTCTACCAGGTCGGCACGGCAATGATGGGTTAGCCATCCATTCTCGGGACATGAACCCCCGATCTGCCCGAAGCGTC
>SXPC01000044.1 GCA_005778225.1 Planctomyces sp.
GGCAGCGAGGACGGGGGGAGAATTGTGTGTGTCACTCATGACGTAAAGTCTAATCTAGTAACAAGAAAGGATCTTTTGCGAAGTGTTCGCATTAGAAAGTTTGAGTTTGACTTGCAGTTCGATCGTGCCGCGATATCATAGTGAGACTGAATCTCAATATCAATGGAACTACACGCCGACTTCCCATTGAGCTTCACCTGACGCAGCCAGCGCCAACGCAAGCCACGTCTCCAAATCAATGATTCAGGCACACCTGTGCCACTGGAGACCTGCATGGCTGACATCTTCACTGCTCTCAAGCCCCACTTTTATCTGGGGCAACACGACGTCTGCTTAAACCTCGCCTTCGCTCACCTCAAAAGCTTCCCCGACGATGTTCGTGTCTGGGAATTTGTTGGTGTGATCTATTCTGAACAAGGCCAATGGTTGAAAGCCGCCCGCGCCTTCGAGGAAGCGAGCCTGATTGCCCCGATCAGCGATTACTCCCGCGTCTGCTTGGCAGATGTCTATGGCGAACTCGGACGTCACGAACTGACCCGCTCCCTGCTCAACCGTGTCGCCTCCCGGGAAGACATCGACTGGCGTATTCTGCGACGCGTTGCCTCGGGCCTCGATAAATACGGCTTCTCTCGCGATGCCCTGCAACAGGCCAGACGCATCATCGAGCGCCTTCCAGATGAAGGACAGGCCTACTACGACGCCGCCTATTATGCGATCCGCAGTGGCGAACTTTTCTGCACGGCGGTTGGACTGGCTCGCAAGGCCGTCACTCTCTCCCCAAACAACATCCTCTTCCGCGTTGGTCTGGCGACGATCCTGTTCAGCCACGGCCAGCCGAAGGATGCTTACGAACCGGTTAGACGCTTCGAGCAGGCCGATTACGAAGTCATCGAATGCACCTGCTGCCTCGAACGACTCAAATCGATCATGGAAGCTGCTGGTGATCTCAGACAGGTCCAGACGATCACCCGGCGTCTGCAGGGTCTGACTTCGACAGGAGGACACTCTCATGCCTGAGTCTCAAATCCTTCTGATTCATTTCGCGATCTTCTCCCTGATGGCTGTCATGGCGGCGATGATGCTGATCGCCTCCTCGTTGCATCGCTATCTGCAGACACGCTTGCCTGCCGGTCGCGCGTTGAGAGATGCCCAGCCGGCACGCATTTTCTCTCAGATCGCGATCAGCGATGAAGGGTTCATGCCGGGTCGAACCGAGTTTCTCAGACAGCGATCACGAGATTTCCTGGAACTCGTCAAATTGTAAACAAACGCGTTGAAATCGGAGACATCAGGAACTCCTTGGTGTGTCCGGCCGGTCCTTGACTTATGGGCAGCCTTGGGCCGCCGGACGCATCTTTCTTTCACGGAAACCTGCGAGCACTTTTCGCAATTCACAACGAAGTCGATTACTCTGAATCGCGTTCGAGAGTGAGTCGTCTTCGTTGATCAATCCATCCTCCTGGCGGTCAATGTGATCGACGGGATTCCACGAATCGACAATCAAGTAAGGATCTCTCCCTATGATTCAAACCACGAGACTGGTTCACAACTCGAAGCAATGGCTGGCCACTCTCTTGGCAGCTGTGGTCATGCTGCAGATTCCGCAACTGGCGCAGGCTCACTTTCCCTGGCTGCTCGTCGAGAAGTCTGGCGAGAAGACGGTTCTCTCCTGCGTCTTCGCAGAAGAGCCAGCTCCAGAAGACGACGAGAAGTTGCTCAAGTATCTGGAAGGTGCCAAGGTCTATAAGCTCGTCCGCAAAGCCGATCCCGCTGCTCTGACACTCGCAGCCAACGGGACGAAGATGTCTGTTGCTCTCGATGACAAAGACGCAGAAGGTGTTTTCGTTCTGGCGAAAGACCTGGGGGTCATGGCCCGCGGTGGTGCAGCTTACAAAGTTCGTTACTACAGCAAAGCCGGTCCTGCTCTCTCGAACCGTGCCTGGGGTCTGGAAAGCGGCGAGATCGTCGTCCTTGACGTGCAGCCCAAAATCGATGGCGGCACGCTGAACGTCACTGTCAAAGCCAATGGCAAGACCGTTACCGGCGCTGAAGTGGTAGCGTATCAACCTGACGCACTCGATGCGGTCAAAACCAACGATGCGGGCATCGCGGAAATCAAACTGAACGATCAGCCTCTCAAGGCTCTTCGCATCAAGTATGTCGAAGCAGGCGAAGGCGAACTCGACGGCAAGAAATACACCGAAACCCGTCACTACACGACCGTCACCTTCCCGGAACTGACTTACAAGCCAATCGTCAGCGAGAAGTCTTACCCAGCGATTCCAGAAGAGATCACCAGCTTCGGCGCTGCGGTCGCGGGCAATGCTGTCTACTACTACGGCGGTCACACGGGTGGTGCTCACGAGTATTCCGACGAAGGTCAATGCAAGACCCTGTACCGCTTGAAACTCGAGCCTGGCAGCAAGTGGGAAGCCGTCGCAGAAGGCCCACGTCTGCAAGGTCTCGCGATGGTCGCCCACGATGGTAAGATCATTCGCCTGGGTGGCTTCACGGCTAAGAACAAAGAAGGGGAAGAGCATAGCCTCTGGTCGCAAGCCGATGTCGCCAGCTTTGATCCAGCTACTGGCAAATGGACTGACCTGGCTCCCATGCCGGAACCACGCTCTTCTTTCGACGCAGCGGTTGTTGATGGCAAAGTCTATGTCGTAGGCGGATGGTCCATGCAAGGCGAAGCCGAGAGCCAATGGCATGACACTGTCTGGTCTTTGGATCTCTCACAGGCCAACGCGAAATGGGAAGCCGTTCCAACCCTGCCGACTCCTCGTCGCGCTCTGTCGATTGCTGCCTACAATGGTAAGCTCTACGTCATCGGCGGGATGACTCCTTCCAACGGCGTCACCACGAAGGTCGAGATTTATGACCCAGCGACCAAGAGCTGGTCAAACGGCCCCGACCTCATCGGCGGCGGCATGACGGGCTTTGGTTCATCTTCGTTCGCTCAAGGCAACCGACTTTATGTCAGCACCTACGATGGCACGCTCGAATCGATCGGCACCGGCGAAGACAAGTGGACGATGGAAGGCAACCTCGAAAACGCACGCTTCTTCCACCGCATGGTCCCTGTTGGCAGTAACCAGCTACTGTTCTTGGGTGGCTCGAATATGTCGGTCGGTAAATTCGGCGAAGTCGAAGTCATCACGGTTGCTCCGCAAGCAAAAACCGCTACCCGGTAATGGGAAGTGACGCGAGTTGAATGAGAAAAGGCCGGAGACGATGAGTCGTCTTCGGCCTTTGTTTGCTTTATGCACTGAAATCTGGGTATCCCAGGTTGTCCCTAACCCGAGCGTGACGCTTCGTCACGAAAGAAACACGGCAATGAACGCCCAATGCGCAGCAGACCGTGTTTCTTGCGGCTTCGCCGTCCGGGTTGAGACAACCCGGACTACCCCAAACGGTTCAGCCACCCTGCGCTATTCCGACAGCTTCTTGATCCAGGCATCGACGTTGGCTTCGAGGACATCCAGCGTGACGGCTCCTGAGCTGAGAATGACGTCGTGGAATTCGCGCAAGTCGAATTGTTCTCCGAGAGCTGTTTCGGCTCGTTGGCGGAGTTCCTGGATTTTGAGTTCGCCGATTTTGTAGGCGAGTGCCTGTCCGGGCCA
>SXPC01000045.1 GCA_005778225.1 Planctomyces sp.
CATGACTCACGACTCACGCCTCACAACTAGCCCCCCTAATTCCGCCCCTCTTCCCCCGGCGGCAACGCCTCAAACAACGTCGACAAACTCTCCTCCACCTGCTTACCAGACCGATCCCGCAACACCCCCACCGTCCGATACATCAACCCCCGCAACGGCCCATCCAGATCAACACCCAAACGTCGGAAATTGAACTGAATGTAATCAATGCTCTTCTGATAATCGCCACGTAACGCCGCCACAATCGACAGCCCCGCAAACCCCTTCGCTTGCACGGAATCAAGACGATCCGCCGTGAACTCCTCGAAGATCGTCTCCGCTTCGTCGTAATGTTTCTGCCCCAGATGCAGCAGCGCGATCTGCTCCTTCGCTTCAATCAGATGAGGACCAGACGTCGGGAAGTGATCGATCACCGCCTGCCAGCCCTCCATATCGCCACGCAATCGCGCCAATCGAACCTGGGCCTCCACCGATGGCTCGATCGGAACCTCACGCGACATCGCCCCCGCCTGCGCAGGCTTCTCGAACGGGTTCTCATACCGCGTCAACCACCCGATCGCCGCACTCCCAGCAAATAATCCCAACGCCACAATCAGAAACGTCGAGAATGACCTCAACGACTTCCGCGGTGCACTCAGCAGATTCACCGCCGGCTTCTTCGGCGCCACCTCGAAGTCCGATACCGTCAGATCCTCCGCACGCCCCGCCTGCTTGTTCTGAAAAACCTTCTTCAGGTCCTTCAACAGATCTGCGGCCGTCTGATAACGCTTCGCAGGATCCTTCGCCATCAACGTATGCACCGCATCACACAATGACTTCGGCAAATCCTTCCGCTTCAACTGCAGGGCAGGGGGCTCATCTTTAACATGCTTGATCGCAATCGACAGCGCCGTCTCCCCACGAAACGGCGGATGCCCCGCCAGCAGGTGATAACACGTCACACCAAACGAATACAGATCGCTCCGGTGATCCGCCTTCAGCCCGTTGACCTGCTCAGGACTCATATACGTCGGCGTCCCCATCGTTACACCAACCTGCGTCAAGTTCACATCAGACGCATTCGAGACCCGCGCCAGCCCAAAGTCCGCCACCTTCACCAGACCCTTCGGCGTCACCATGATGTTCTCAGGCTTGATGTCCCGGTGAACGATCCCCGCTTCCCCCGCTTTCTGCAGCGCGATCGCAATCTGCCGAATGATGTGCATCGCCACTTCCAGATTCGGCGGCCCCTTCTTCGACAGCCACTCCCGCAGGTTCGTCCCCTGCACATACTCCTGGACAATATAATTCGTATGGTCGACCTTGCCGATCTGATACACCTGCACAATATTCGGATGGTTCAGACTCGCCGCCGCCATCGCTTCCGTCTTAAACCGCTCCAGCGTCGTCGGATCATCCAGCTGATCCTCACGCACCAGCTTGAGCGCCACATACCGCCCCAGCGACGTCTGCTCCGCCAGGTAGACATTCCCCATGCCCCCTTTGCCCAGCTTCCTCAACAAACGAAACTCACCCACCATCTCCCCGGTATAATCCACATCCTTCTTCTTCGTCCACTCCCCCCCCGACGTCGACGCAGACCTCCCCCCCGTCGAACCCACACCCGGATTCCCAATCCTCACATCATCCGAAGACGACGGCACAATCTGAGTCTCATCATGCTCATCCCCGTTCGCATTCTTCCCCAACTCACTCATCAATCACTCTCAACTTTGGTTTCTATATTACCGAACGCATCACCAACATCCCTTCTCCCTCCGGGAGAAGGTGCCCGAAGGGCGGATGAGGGTGGGGCATAGGCACTGGGAGACTCCCAACTCCCATTCCCGCATCAGGCAGGAAACCGCCAATTCATCCTTCATCCCTTATACTTCATCCTTCGACCAATCATATCATAAATTTTGCCTCACCCCCGCACACCCCTATAATGACAAAAAATCTCGCGCGACCAGTGAAACACCGCAGATACCCTTCCGTCTCTGCGAAAAAAGGACTTCAAGACACATGCCCGCTCCGATTCCGACCGCGACTACCTTCGGCGAACTCAAATCATCCGGCTACAAAACCCGCTCCGTCAAAATCGAAATGCGCGATAACCTCCTCCGCAAACTTCGTAGCGGCGAACCTCTCTTCCCCGGCATCATGGGCTACGACGACACCGTCCTCCCCCAGATCGAAAACGCCATCCTCTCCCAGCACGACATGCTCCTCCTCGGCTTGAGAGGGCAGGGCAAGACCCGCATCCTCCGCATGCTCACCAGCCTCCTCGATGAATACCTCCCCGTCGTCGCCGGCGCCGACAGCAACGACGATCCCTTCCACCCCCTCTCCAAATACGCCAAAGACCAGCTCGCCGTCCACGGCGACAAAACCCCCATCGAATGGGTCAAGCGCGACGACCGCTACAACGAAAAACTCGCCACCCCCGACGTCACCATCGCCGACCTCGTCGGCGAAGTCGACCTCATCAAACACGCGGAAGGCCGTCACCTCTCCAACGAAGACGTCATGCACTTCGGCCTCATTCCCCGCTCTCACCGCGGCATCTTTTGTATGAACGAACTCCCCGACCTCTCCCCCAAAATCCAGGTCGGGCTCTTCAACGTCCTCGAAGAACGCGACATCCAGATCCGCGGCTTCACTGTCCGCCTCCCCCTCGACCTCTGCCTGGTCTTCTCCGCCAACCCCGAAGACTACACCAACCGCGGCCGCATCGTCACCCCCCTCAAAGACCGCATCGGCTCCGTCGTCCGCACACACTACCCCCTCACCCGCGAACTCGGCGTCCAGATCACCGACGAAAACGCCTGGATCCAGCGTGACTCATCCGTCAAAGTCCACATCCCCCACTTCGTCAAAGAAATCGTCGAAGAGACATCCCGCCTCGCCCGCGTCAGCCCCCACGTCAACCAGGCTTCCGGCGTCTCCGTCCGCATGTCCGTCGCCAACCTGGAAAACGTCGTCTCCAACGCCGAACGCCGCGCCCTCAAACTGGGCCAGTCTCACGCCGTCGTCCGCATCTCCGACCTCACCGCCATGAACGCCTCCTCCCGAGGCAAAGTCGAACTCTCCCTCTCCGAAGAATCCGGCGACGAAGACAAACTCCTCTCCCGCATCACCGGCGAAGCTGTCAAAAACATCTTCGACCTCTACCTCACCCCCAAAACCTACAAAAACGTCGTCGACTTCTTCGAAAACGGCGGCAATCTCATCGCCGACGACAAAACCTCAGCCACAGACTTCCTCAAAAAAGCCGAACAAATCCGCAACTTCAACACCCAACTCACCGAAGCCCACTCCGCCCTCAAAATCGACCCCCACTTCCCCCAAGAAGCCACCCCCGACCTCCAAGCCTCCCTCGCCGAACTCATCCTCGAAGGCCTCTACTGCCACAACCGCCTCAGCAAGTCGAATTCAACGTATCAGATCTAAAAGGCGAGCGGGCGGGAGCAAGGAGTTCGCTCTCACCGAGAAGGTGAGAGTGAACGACGCGGTAGTCTCCTCAGGAAATAACCCCCTGTCTTAAAACCTCCCATTCCAACAAGCCACCATGAGTACGCCAAAGCCCCATTCCGAACTCCCTTCTCCTCCCAGGAGAAGGTGGCAGCGCTTCGCTGACGGATGAGGTCATCGCGTCAACAACCTCTCTATAAACAAAAAGACCATCCGAGGGCACCACCACACCCCCATTCCCCTCCAATCCCTTCCCCTCACCCCACCCGCCGCGCCCAACTCATCTCCCCCGACCTCACCACCAACTTCTCAAACGTCAACGACAAATCAATCCGCCCATTATCCCGCCGACGCCCCAGCCCCGCATTCACATAACACAATAGCTCATGCCGCGGCATGAGAAAGTACTCCCACCGAGGACATGACTCCGTCAAAGGAAACGCCGGCGGCACAAGCACCGGCAACGCCGTGTCCACCCGCCGACCCGCAAATACATACAACAGCTCAACCGCTTTCTCCTGCTCCAACTGCTCCCTGCTCAAACGAAACTGCCCAATCCAGGCATCCCGAGTGATCAACCGCTTCAAACTCGACCGCTTCACCTGCACCCGCCAGATCGACTGCCCTTCGTCATCCAGAAGATAAAAATCATCCCCAAAATCAATCAGCGGCTGAGCCACCTGCCACCCCACCTCCAGGAACTCACTCATCACAGAAAGCTCCCCCGCCCGCCCCCCAAACATCGCCCGATATCCCGCCTTCATATCCCCACCCCCTACAGCGCATTGACTCATTGTCTCTTTCTGCTCATTGTCTCCTCGTGCAGAGTAAAGTTGTAGATGAGAGCAGCAAGTTTGTGCGTCTGAAAAAGAGATCGCACAGAAGTCAAAGCGGAAACCAAACTGTCCAGTATGCAGCAGCTTTCTTCATATCGACTTCGAATAAAAAGAGAAAAAATTCACAGAGACGATTTGATTTCTTAGGCTACAGAACGAATCTAATTTGCACAAATGAATACTATTGATTCAGGCGGTCACTACTATACATGTAGGTGAGTAAATACCAATTGTTTTTATCCTAAGCTGTTTTAAGAAAAACAGTTGCGTTATGTTTCCTATTTTTACAGAGAATATCAGCATTAGATCTTTCCAAATTACTGCGGAAAATTTCTCAAGAACAGTGGAAAATGGTCCTGACGTGCTAATATATATTGATGTGTGGCTTTCGGTTTCCATGCCCGCAATCGACTTCTTAAAGATCGATTTTTTACTTTGTCTCTGATTCTCACGTATTGTCTTAGGAGCCCTCTGTGCGTCGAAAAAACGGTTTTACCTTGATCGAGCTTCTCGTTGTCATCGCCATTATTGCAACTCTTGTCGCCATCCTGCTTCCCGCCGTCCAACAGGCCCGTGAAGCAGCCCGCCGATCCACCTGCAAAAACAACCTCAAGCAGCTCGGCATCGCACTGCATAACTACCACGATGTTTACACCATGTTCCCAAGTCGAATTGGCGGAACATGGATCTCAGGCCCTGCTGATCAAAGCAATATTACAAACTGGGGACGTCTGTCTGGAAACGCAGCACTTCTACCGTATATCGAACAAGCTGCTCTCTACGACCAGATCATGGGATCACTCACAATCGGCGCAACCACTTATCCCGCAAATGGACCATCACCTTGGGTAGGAGCGTACACTCCCTGGCAGGCCAAAATCCCGTCACTGCTCTGCCCGTCACAGCCTGAGCACTTCGAAGCAACAAATACCAACGGACGAAATAGTTATGTCTTCTGCTCTGGAGACAGCGTTACCGTTGCAGCAAGTTCCGTGCAGCCACGCGGAGTCTTCGGTAAGTGGGCAAAAATCGGTATGAGAGACATTCTGGACGGAACCAGCAACACAATCATGATGGGCGAACGCTCATTCCCTCTCTCAAATAACGATGTTGGTGGGGTTCTCTACGCAAATACGACTTATACCATTCCGACTCAATGCAGCACGAATTTCAATACATCGACAAAACAGTACACCATTCCAGGTGGCGGTGTCGTTAGAACCCTCAGCGGATTGCGTTGGGCAGACGGCGGAGCAGGGTATGGTAGCTTCAATACCATCCTCCCTCCGAATTCTCCTTCATGCATCGGCACAACAAACAACCATGATGATCAAGACGGCTTTTACTCTGCCGGCAGTAAGCACAAGGGTGGCGTCCAGGTCGTCATGGGAGACGGAGCAGTCCGCTTCATTAGTGAGAACATCAACACTGGCAATCAAGCCGCAGCAGGCAACAACTTGTCTGGCCAAAGTCCATACGGCGTCTGGGGTGCCTTAGGAACCCGCAACGGCGGCGAAGTCGTCGGCGAGTTTTAAGAAATGAAAGCTCCTTAATAAAAGCCAGCTTTAGAAATCAGACAGGTGGCCGCCGCTCATAATCCGCGGCTACCTGTTTTTATGTGCCGTTCAGAAATCCTGATTTTCCATCATCGAGCCAGTGTCCAATGAAGTTAAAACCACGGCTCCTTCCGCAGTCGGAAATTCATGCCTAAACTGCGACCGGCGAGCCTGTAAAACGCTATTTTTAGTCCTGTTCTCAGTCTTTCTTTTTCCTCTAAGGAGCACCTGCGTGCGTCGAAAATCCGGATTTACTCTGATCGAGTTACTAGTAGTCATCGCGATTATTGCCACTCTTGTGGCCATCCTGCTTCCCGCCGTCCAACAGGCTCGCGAAGCAGCCCGCCGATCCACCTGCAAAAACAACCTCAAACAACTCGGCATCGCACTGCATAACTACCACGACGTTTACAATACGTTTCCGTTTCGGATCGGTGGGACAAACAATGAAACGCAGGACACAAACTGGGGGCGTCTCTCAGGGAATATCGGTTTACTGCCATATATTGAACAAGCCGCTCTGTATGACCAGATCATGGGCTCGTTGACAATCGGTGCAACGACCTTTGCCGCCAATGGCCCCGCTCCATGGAGAAGTGATTACACGCCATGGCAGGCGAAGATTCCTTCGCTGCTTTGCCCATCGCAGCCAAACCATGTTTCAACCAGCGTTCATGGACGCACAAGCTATGCATTCAATACTGGTGACAGTATGAGCGTCTTGACTTCGAATCCTCGCGGCGTCTTCGGGGTAAGAAGTAAGATTGGAATGCGAGATATTCTCGACGGCACAAGCAACACAATCATGATGGCCGAGCGAACACAGCCGATGAGCAACAATGATATCGGCGGAGTTGCTTTTCCCTCACCGATGACTATTCCAAACGATTGCCTGGCGACCTACAACAAGGCGACCAAGCAATACACAAACAACCCAGGCGGAGTCCGAATCTTTGCTGGAGAAAAATGGGCAGATGGTGGGATGGGCGCTGCTGGCTTCAACACGATCCTCCCACCGAATTCACCTTCCTGCATTGGAGCCGGAACCTCTCACGAAGAGCGAGAAGGTTTTTATTCTGCTGGCAGTAAGCATACAGGTGGCGCTCAAGTGGTTCTGGCAGATGGTGGAGTTCGCTTCATCAGCGAAAACATCAGCACTGGAAACCAGGCAACAGCAGCAAACAACCTGTCCGGCCAAAGCCCCTATGGAGTCTGGGGTGCCCTCGGTACACGCAACGGCGGCGAAGTCGTCGGCGAGTTTTAAAAAATGGTCTTCTTGTTTGTAGGCTGTCGGTGAGGCTCCGCGAACCGCACCAATTGCGGCCACAATCATGAATCACAAGACTCGAATTTAGCAAACCTGCCGCTTCCTTGAAAATCTCAAACAAGTGCCCGCTGACCCCAATCAGCAGGCACCTGTTTTCTTGCGTTCAACCCACACGGTCTCCCCTCAACAACAAACGAAATCACTTTCTGAACGTCCACGTGTGCACCTCCGGCTGAGTCTGATCCAACTGCACCTTCAACTCCGCATCATCCTTGAACTGAAGCTGATTCAGTTTCCGAACTTCCACACCGACCTCAAACTCCTCCTCACCAAACGGCCAGGGATCAATCGAAACACACCCCTTCTTCGGCGACCACATTTCAAACCGACACCCATTCGAAAACGTCGTGATCTCAAGACGCCGGTGCATCGCCGGAATCCGATTCTGACACAGAATCAGCGACGCACGATCGCACCAGCTCATGACCTCATAAGCCTGCTCCAGGACCGACTGCTTGATCTTCAGCTTCTTCAGAATCGATCGACGCACCTCCTCTTCGTTTTCCAGAAGCTCAGCCAGACGCTTATTCGTCTTCGCTTCTCGATATAGAAAATCCGCATGCATCGATTCCAGCAACCCGATCCATTGATGCTTGCTATACGCCTCCTCCAGACGATCACGGACCTCCAGAAAACGCTCATTCGCCGTCATCGACACAAGGGTAAAATCCTTCGGAGCGCCCAGGTCAGTCACATAGTACGTCCCTGATTTTTCAAACGGCCGCTTCCGATCATCATGAGTGACAATCGCCGTAATCGTTTCAAACCAGAACGGCCCCTGATAATCCCCCGACAGCCGATTAGCGAGCCGCCCCGCCAAAAGCCCATGCGCCGGCTGATGAACAATCTCCCATCCATCCTCAACATGACTGACAATCATCATCGCCCCTCAAATGAAATTTGTTTCTCCTGAGTCTGATCGTTAACAACCAGCAGAAGCAAGCCCCTCGAAACACACTCACCTCTTCCCGGGAGGGCGAGGCTCCGTCCGAGCCGCTGTCCCGCGTTGCACCCATCCATCAACAAAACGACTGACTTCCCCGTGTGCCACGGCTGTCCCAGCCGTGCGATCGCGCACAGAACATCAATTTTCACCTCCAGCACCGTCCCAATCCAGCCGATCCGACCAGTTCGTTGTGTCACAAGACTCCTCGGTGTTAAATGAATAAGACGCGCACTCCGACGTAGGGTGCCGGTGAGTCTTCGAACCGCACCAATTGCGTTAACATGACAAAACATCTTGCATCCCCCCATCCGGCGTGAAAGTATCTCTCCCCAAACACCATTGTAGAAACATGGAATCGAACACAACATGAGCGACATCGAGATCGATGAACCAATCGTCTGGATCAACGGCACATTCCGCCCCGAACGAGCCGGCGCACTCCCGTTTTCCGATCTCGGCATGCAGGGCATCGCCATCACAGAAATGCTGCGAACCTTCCGCCAGAAACTCTTCGCCGTCGAACGCCATCTCGCTCGCTTATCACACGGTCTCGAAATCCTCGGCTGGTCCAACGACGTCGACCTCCCCGCGCTGACATCAGCCCTCCAGGAAGTCACCGCCAACAACCTCGCATTCTATCCCAACGGCTCAGAACTCGGCACCGTCGTCTTCGTCACCGGCGGCCCCAACCTCAGCTACCTCGGCCCCGTCGAAGTAAAACGCACCGTCGTCGTCCATACATTTTTAATGCGCGATGAACAATGGGCCAAAGCCCGCGCTCAAGGCATCCACCTTACCGTTCCCACCACCAAACAACTCCCCACCGACTGCCTCGACCCCACCATCAAATACCGCAGCCGCATGCACTGGTACATCGCCGATCAACAGGCCCACGCTGCCAACCCCGGCAGCCGCGCCCTCCTCACCGACCTGCAGGGACGCGTCACTGAAACCTCCACCGGCAACATCTTCATGGTCCACCAGGGCATCGCCGTCACACCACCCAAAGACATGGTCCTAGGCGGCATCTCACGCGATATCACCCTCGAACTCTGCCACGAGCAGGGCATCCACACCGAAGAAAAACCCTTCTCCGTCCTCGACCTCGAAGCCGCCGACGAAGCCTTCGTCACCTCCACCCCCTACGGCTTACTCCCCGTCACCACTCTCAATCACCGCCCCATCGGCTTAAACCTGCCCGGCCCCATCACCTCAAAACTCCTGGAAAAATGGAACACCATCCAAAACGGTTAACCCTAGCCTCGCGGTCCGTTCGACACCTCTCCCTGGGAGGGCGAGGCTCCGTCCGAGCCGCTGTCCCGCGTTGCACCCGTCCATCAACAAATCGACGAACTCCCCGTGTGCCACAGCTGTCCCAGCCGTGTTCGCGCACCGAACATCAATTTTCACCTCCGACTCACCCACCTCTTCCCGTCCTGAAGGGACGACTCTACAAGCGCAGGATGAAATCCTGGGTTCACTGATAAACCTCCGCATACGGATCCGCTTCCTGCTGCTGCGTCGCCTTCCGAAACTCCATCCCCGCATTCGTGATCGCAGACGCCAGTAACGCACCCGTAAACATCGTCGGCACAGCAACCCGCGCGCGCCAAGTCCACGTCTTCGGAAAACGCGGCAGAGCCACAATCAACGCCAGCGACAAAATCAAAAACGCCGTGTTCACATTCGTCAGCTCAGAATAAAAATACGCCAGCGCCAGATGCGAACCAAACCCCAGCACCGTCGCAAACGCCGGAAAAGAAGACGCCGGTTCCCGTGAAGGCAACCGCGTCATAACAGCAAGCGCAAACGTCGCACCCAACCCCGACAGCGTCAGCATCCCGATGGTCTTGCTCCCCGACATCAGGAAAACCAGCCCCGACGTCCCAAACAAAGCCGCCGTCAAAAGCAACTGCAGCGAAACATATCGGCGAGACGTGCTCAATTGGCCGAACGTCGCCATAAAAGTCGCAACAATCGCAATCCCGGCAATAATGATCGCCGCATTCGTCGTCGACCACTCACTCAAGAGATAAACACTCCCCCACAACACGCGCAACTGCAGACCCGCAAACGCCAACAACGCAACCAGCGCCGAAACCAGACTTGGAATCAGACGCAGAGAAGGCTTGGGCACCTCATCTCCAGGCCGAGCAGGCCGACGCCCCGGCGTCAACAGCGAGATCACTCCAGCAGGCACAAGACCCGCCAGCAACAGCGCCGGCAACCACAACCGAGCCTCCGTCGGCTGCGTAAAACTTACCCACGTACGAGTCACCGCACTCGACGACGGCTCCCCCAATACCCGCGCAAGCTCAAGATCACTGCACCACTGATACCCAACATGACCAGCCGTAATCCCCAGAATCAT
Organism: Planctomyces sp.; assembly: GCA_005778225.1. Classification (GTDB taxonomy): domain Bacteria; phylum Planctomycetota; class Planctomycetia; order Planctomycetales; family Planctomycetaceae; genus SXPC01. Next base: position 10,490 of record SXPC01000045.1, read on the forward strand.
CGCAAAAGACAGCCGCACCGCAGAAGGCAGCCGGCGCCCGAGAAGCTCAACCACAGCACTCGCCACAGCCGAAAAAGCCAGTACCATCACAAATTCAAGAAGCGTCGGCATGAGCAAATAACAATCGTATGACACGGTCGTGCCGACCGTGGATCTCAAAGTGAGCGCAGCATCTGCCGCGCCAGCAAAAAAAGGGCAGGGGGCTTGAACACCCCCCGCTCACCCACATCAAAACTACTTCTTGATCGCTTCAAAACTCAGCATGATCGCGATCTCATCGCCGATCCCGCCCTGCATCCCATTCATCCCGAAATCAGATCGCTTCACAGTCGTCGTTCCGCGAAAGCCAATACGAACATCTTTGAACGGAGTCGCGCCTTCCTTGAGCTTCGTCAGGCTCAGAGTAACAGGCTTAGTCACACCATGCATCGTCATATCGCCCGTGACACTGACCTTATCCCCATCCACAACCACCTTCGTCGATTTGAACGTGATCAGCGGAAATTGTTTGACGTTGAAGAAGTCCGCATTCTTAAGGTGATCATCGCGCTTCGCATCATTGGTATCAATCGTGTTCGCATCGATCGTCACATCCAGCTTGCTGGCAGCCGGTGCAGAAGCATCCCAGGCAACCGTTCCACTGATCTTGTTGAAGCGGCCATAAGTATCACTAAAGCCCATGTGGCTGACAGCAAAGATCAGCGACGTATGCGAATTGTCGATCGTGTAAGTCGTCGCCTGAGCAAAAGCCGAAGCCGAAGAAACAGCAAAAGCAACAGTCGCAACGAGCGTCATCAGGATGCGTGGCATGAAGAGTCCTTTCGAGGTCAAACAAAAACAGAGTGAGGGCAGACAGAAAATACTTTATGTATCATTTATTTGATAGTCAAGGGAATTCTTCCGGACAGCAACCACAGTACTCCCATTCCCGCCACATAAAGTCGCCCCCTGCCACCACCCCTTACAGAAAATCCCCAAGACACCCTTCCCCCTACTTAGCCCCCCATCAATGACGGGGGGAATCCAACCCCCAATAATTGAACTCTAAAAATCACTTCGCACACTAAGAAATATTTGTACCCGTACTGGAAAGTCGATTACGATAACGCCTTCGAGGTTGAAACTCGATGATTTCCCCGCTGCAGACTTGCTCGCAGTCACGCAGCTCAGGGCCCCAGTGCCCGCGAATGATGTTCGTCTTGACGTGAGGTGAAGATCCATGGACGCCAACTATCGCAACGTTCGTTTGAAACTCATCAAGGGTTTCACGCTGATTGAACTCCTGGTGGTGATTGCAATCATCGGGGTCCTGGTAGCCCTCTTAATGCCCGCCGTGCAGCAGGCCAGGGAATCCGCCAGACGCACAGAATGCAAAAACAATCTCCACCAGATCGGCCTCGCCTGTCACAACTACACGGACAGCTTTGGTTGTTATCCACCTGGCTATATCAATCCGATCGCAGATGATCTCCATGTCGAATACGGGGAAAAGACGAAAATCGAAAACGGGGAAGTCATCATCGAAGTGATTCTGGTTCACTCCATTGTCGCATCCTTCAATGAAGAGGCATCCATCCCGAGTGTGGTCCGCAATGATGGACTGGGAGGACGACTCACTGAGTGCACGGAACAGGAACAAACCGTCGTCTTATCAGAATGGCTCGTCAGCGCATTCTGGGGCTGGCAGTCATTCCTCTTGCCCCAAATGGACGCCTCCACGGTGAACGTCGATTTCAATGATTTAAGATTCAGCCCCAATAACCTGGCGGCGATGCAGACTCCGTTGAAAAGCTATCTGTGTCCATCCGCAGGCTTGCCATCCAACAGGCCTGAGGGATTCGGTTACACCAATTATAGGGCGAATCTCGGTTACCGAAGTATCGATCTTCCGTCCGACCACATCGACCCTTCTGACTTGAGCAGCCCCCTCAAGCCAGCCAACAACGGCATCATGTACGCCAACAGTGCCATCAAAAACGGCGATATCTTTGACGGCATGTCGACAACCATCCTCGTCGGAGAAACCCCGTTCGGCATCTGGGGCGACGCCAATAGCTGCTGCGCACGCCCGCGAGGCGATCACGCCTTATTCGACGCCTGGTGGCCTGACCCAGACAAGCAAGTTCATAACTACGGCAAGACCCTGGCCTACGATGGCCAATACTTCGGCTTCGGCTCCCAGCACAAGTCACTCTGCAATTTCGTCTTCGCCGACGGCTCAACCCACAGCATTTCCAAACTGATCGACGAAAAACTCTTCGGCTCACTATGCACAAGAAATCGCAAAGAAAGAATCAGCCAGGACTTCTAATACAAATCCCAACGGAAGCCAGCCGACAACGCTCCCCCCAAACCGCTGCCCCGCATTGCACCCGTTCAAAAACGGCTGCAATACGGGCCAGGACTCTTTAATCAACCAATGAACGAATACCCCATCCACCATCATCTCCGTTGATCCATCTTTTCAACTGCCGAGATGAAGGTGGTCGTCCGGTGACAAAGAAAACAATGAGTCCTGCCCGCCTTGACTCGTCTCATTGATATTCCTCAGTTCGATTATTGAAGGATCGTCTTCAGCCCGTTGAGTGCAGATGAGGACAGACTAGCCATATTTTCTCCAGTTGATTTCGCCTGCTGTGCTCCCTCTGTAGTCTGCTCTGCAAGCATCCCAATTTTTGTAATGCTTCCCGTCATTTGCTGCGTGCCAGTCGACGCGACAGACAGCGATCGAGTCATCTCTCCGCATGTGGCAGCTTGCTCCTCGACAGCAGATGCGATCGACGTGGACAGACTATTGACCCGTTCAATCGTTTCTCTCATCACATCGATTCCCGAAGTAACGTCATCCGTATCGCTCTGAATCCGTTTGATTTTCTCGCTGATTTCTTCAGTTGCATGGGCCGTGCGTCGTGCCAATTCCTTCACCTCTTGAGCAACAACAGCAAAGCCCTTTCCTGCATCCCCCGCACGGGCCGCCTCGATCGTGGCATTCAATGCGAGCAAATTCGTCTGCTGGGCAATCGAATGAATCAGCTTCACAACTTTATCGATTTCATTGCTGCTTTTCCCCAACAGCTCAATGTGATGGCATGTCTGATCGACAGCCGTCACAGCCGTCGTCGCGACCTTCGCCGCTTCAGACGCATGACCGGAGATCTCACGAATGCTCGTCTCCATTTCCTCGGCAGCTCCTGCACAGGAATTGACGTTCGAGGAGATCTCTTCGGAAGCAGACGCACATTGCACAAGTTCATGCGACGTCGTTCCGGCATTCTCGACGAGCTTCCTGCTCACGCGATCTAATCGCGCTGAATGCTCATCCAATTCAACCGACGATTTCGAGATCGACTCCAGTAAACGAATCTGCTGCATCTTGGCGGCAGTAATATCAATCGCAAACTTCACCACCCGGCACGGCTTGCCATCAAGGTCGAAGATAGGATTGTAAGTCGCTTGAATCCAGACCGGTGTACCACCCTTACCAAGACGCTTATAGATGCCGCTGTCAAACTCACCTCGTCGCAGCTTCGACCAGAACTCCGAATATTCGCCAGATTGAGTGTACTGCGGCTCGCAAAAAAGACGGTGGTGCTGACCTTGGATTTCATCCAGCCGATATCCCGTCACCGCCAGAAAGTTTTCGTTGGCAGTAATGACATGGCCATCCATATTGAACTCAATCACCGCCTGCGATTTGCTGATAGCACCGATCTGTCCTTCGACGAGAATCTGCTGCATTTTTTGCTCAGTCACATCCTGAGCCAACTTCACCACGCGAACCACCACATTTTTGTCATCAAAGACAGGCAGGTAGGAGGCCTTCAACCAGACAAGTGCACCGCTCTTTGTCTTTCGCTTGAATTCATCAATAAATGATTCACCCGCGGCCAGTCTCTTCCAGAAAGCAGCATAGTCTTTTGACGCCACAAAACGCTC
>SXPC01000046.1 GCA_005778225.1 Planctomyces sp.
ACTTTGGGGAAACAAATGCAGTTCGTGGGTGCAAACGGCGGGGAGCTCACTAGAATGAACGAGTGGGAATGATTTCGTCCTTTGAGCCTGCCAGAGAAAGACCGTGTTATGCCAGTGATCGCGCTTGTTGTTGGTTTGATTTTGATTGCCCAGGGAATTCTGTCGTATGTCACAGCGGAACCGGATCCTGTGAAAGGGGTTTCTCCGACGGCATTGATTCCTGCTTTCATCGGCGCACCGATTCTTCTGGCTGGTCTGCTCGCCATGAAGCACGGCATGCGCAAACACGCGATGCACGCTGCGGTTCTGTTCGGGCTGCTGGGTGCACTGGCTGGCTGGGGACGCGGGATCTCTGTGATCGCTACAAAGGGCTTCGATCCTTCCAGCTCTGCTCAGATGAACGTCCTGTTCATGGCGATCGTCTGCACGGTCTTCGTCGTCCTGTGCGTCCAGTCGTTCATCGCTGCCCGAAAGCGACAAGCTGCTGCGAAAGCGACGGAAACGAAGGTGTAAATTAGAGAGATCGGTGGCTAGGGTCAGGATCGATAGCTGACCCTAGAGAGCGCGTTGGATGTCTGCCTGCAAATCAACTGGGGCCAACTAGAAAACCTGACCCCAGCCACCCCGATTACTTGGTCTCATTGACCACCCGCTCATACACTCTTCGAATCTCACGGCTCATCGTCTGGTGTCGGAACTGGTCGGTGAACAGTTCCCGACCACGGCTGCCAAGCTTCGCTCTGAGCTCCGGATCTGCGATCAGCTTGACCATCCCGTTCGCGAGCGCCTGTGTGTCGTTGAGCGGGGCGAGGAAGCCTGTCTCGCCGTCACGCACGACTTCCGGGGCTCCATCGATTGCGAAGCTGACGACTGGCTTGCCTGCAATGAGTCCCTGAGGCAGCACGCGGGCTAAACCTTCCCACTGGCTGGCATGGAGGACAATGTCCATGGCACCCATCAGCGCGGGGATCTCCTCCGGCGGGACCATGCCGGTCCAGATGAAGTTGTCTTTGAGCCCTGCACTCGCGACGTCCTGCTCATACTGTGGACGCAAAATCCCATCGCCGACGATCAGGAACTTGACGTTGCGATGCGCCGGGACGATCAGCTTCGCAGCGGCGATGACCTGCTCATGTCCCTTGAGTGGAAAGAGACGGCCGATCTTGCCGACGACGACGTCGTTGTCCTGCAGCCCCAGCTTTCGACGCATCTCGTCACGAGCAACCGGCGGGTGCAGAAAAGGCTCGACGTCGAAACCGGAATAGATCGTGGTGAACTTCTCGCGCGGGGCGATCTTTGCGTCGACGAAGATGTCGGTCATCTTGTTGCAGACCGAGATGAAGTGAGCGGTCCGTCTGGCTGCCCAGCGTTCCAGCTGCACGTACGTGTGATAGGCGATCGGCGACTGCCCGTAGTGAAACGAAGAGCCGTGGACGGTGTGGACACAAGGGATTTTCGCGGACGCTGCGGCGGCTCGTCCAACGATGCCAGCCTTGGAGGTATGCGTATGGACGACGTCTGGCTGGAAGGCTTTGAGTACTTTCATCAGCTCGTGATGCGCCTGGTATTCCTTCCAGGGTCGAATGCTGCGTTGTAGCGACGGAATGATTTCGGTACGAAACGGCCCCGCGAGCGCTCGGGGCATCAGTGTCCCTTCGGGTCCATCGGTCGGGCCGGTGAGGAGGAGGACGTCGTCGCCATGGTCGCGTGCATGATCCTCGCAGGTGAAGAGCGTATTCTCCATCGCCCCGCCGATGATCAGTCGTGTGATGATGTGGGCGATTTTCACGTGTCGTCGTGACTTTCGTGGGGAGAAGATTTATTGAGCCAGGGCTTTGTTTTGTTTCAAAGTCTGCCAGAAACGAGCAGGTCCGTCGGACTGGATCAGCTTTCGGACCTTCAACATGACATTCATATCCTCGACCTCGGCATCGCAACCTTCTTCCAGCTGAATTTCATCGACGACGACTCCGCATTGCTCGACTTGAGCCAATGCCGAGAGAATGGCGTCATACAAGGAATCGCTGTCGCGATCGAATGCAAGACAAAGGTCACTTCCATTGACGCTTAATGTGGCATCGTCGCCGCCAGCTGCAAACACGCGATCTGCAAATGTCTCCTCAAGAAACAAATCTCGTCCACCGTGTGCAATGAGTGTGAAACTATGAATCATGAACGACTCCAGTGAGGACAGGCATCCACCGACTGACGAACTCTCTTCGCGTGAAGAAAAGGTGTTTTCGGAGTGCTGTAGACCTCGACAATATGACCTTCGCGGCTTGATTCGGGGCAGTACAGTTTCCCATAGCTATGGGCACGAGGACCTGACTTCTCGAATCGCCAGCCGTGCTCGATAGCATATTCGATCACGGCGCTGATTTCCTTGTTCGGGTGATATTTACCCATTGTGGTCCTCGTTTTCAGCGAGGTCAATTCCCTCGTCGACATCCGAGGGGCTTGCCTGTTCCAGCAGGACGCGGTGGTTTCGGGTGATCGTGAAGCCTTCCCGCAGCACGTTGGCGTTCGCGAGGTCGTCGGCGCCGTCGTAATCGACCTGGTAGAGATAAAGTCCATGTGCAGGAGCGGTCGGGCCGGCGATGTTGCGGTCCTGCGATTCGAGGATGCGTTTGACATCTTTGTCGGTCCACTTGCCGATGCCGACTTTCAGCAGCGTTCCCATGATCGTGCGGACCATGTTGTAGAGGAAGCCGTCCGCCTGGATCGAGAGGACAACAAACGGTGCCTGATCCGGAGGAAGTGAACTGGCGACCGGCAGGCTGCTCCAGTTCCACTCGCTAGTGCGCAACAGCTGGCAATCAAGGACCGTGCGCACGCTCGTGGCCTTGTTGGGCCACTGCGTCTCGAAGCTGCGGAAATCATGCTTGCCGACGAGATGAGCAGCGGCTTCGTTCATCGCGTCCACGTCGAGATCGTTGCGGACCCAATGGCTGTAGCGACGCAGGAACGGCGAAGATAGGTACGCATTGTGAATGAGATAGCAGTAGCGTTTGCGGACGGCTGAGAAGGTCGCATGAAATTCCAGCGGGACTTCTTTGATATCGCGGATCGTGACTTCGGGGCCGAGCTTGGCCTGCAGAGCCAGACGGAGGCGGTCGGGAGGAATGTTCGTCCGGGTGCGGAAGTTGACGACCTGCCCGATGGCATGCACCCCGGCATCGGTTCGTCCTGCGGAGAGGACGCGCAGACGATCGCCGGTGACATCGAAGATGGCCTGTTCGATGACTTCCTGCACCGTCAATTTATCGGGTTGGACCTGCCAGCCCGCGAAGTTGGTGCCGTCGTAGGCGACCGTCAGTTTGAGATTCCGCATGCGAGTCATCATCGAAGTCCGAACGATTTTCCGCAACGCCCGCGAAGAAATTTCTGAATGGCTGGTAAGGGAATTTCAGCAGTAGCGTCATTCCTTGATCAAAGATGAAATAAGACGACGGCCGTCGCCCTTCCGAATGCAACTAACTAGACAGCGACTTCACCTGAAAGGGCATTTTATGTCACGCCTGCATACCGTCACGCTTGAAAACGCCAACGAAACTCAACGCCAGATCCTCGATACTGTCAAAAAGAAAATGGGCAAGATTCCCAATCTGGTCGCGAGCATGGCTCAGTCCCCCGCAGCGGCTAACGTTTACCTGACAGGAACGGAAGCCCTCTCCAAAGGGACCCTTTCAGCGAAGTTCCGCGAGAAACTTTCCATTACGATCGCTCAAGCCAACCTGTGTGACTATTGCCTGTCGGCTCACACGTTTGTCGGCGGCAAACTCGGCATCCCCGCTGATCAGCTCGATGCAGCCCGCGATGGCCATGCCTCCGATGCCAAAGAACAAGCCGGTCTGCAGTTTGCCCGACGAGTCGTCGAGCAGCGTGGCCACCTGTCCGACGACGAATTCCAACAGGTCCTGGACGCCGGCTACACCCAGGGCGAAGTCGCGGAAATCATCGCCAGCGTTGCCATTAATACTTACACAAACTACTTCAACCACCTGAGCGAAACGGAGATCGACTTCCCGCTCGTTCGCTCGGCAGACCGAGTGACGGCGTGAGAAATCCCCAATTGATTTCATGCGACCTGATTCCTTTTGAACAGGTCGCATTTTTTATGCGCTGACCAACCACCCATCCGTCCCAAAGGTGGGTGCAGGTTGGGACGGATGGTTATCCTTGAAGGGCGGTTGCTGCAACCGCCGTCCTTGAGAGGTGATCACACGCACTGCGTCAGCTGCGGCAGCCGACCTATGCCAACCACCCGTCCCGACTGCCACCCTCACCCGGGACGGATGGGTGGGTGAGTGAGAGGTCGTCGTCACCATAGTCCGGGTGGCCCAGCCGTTCATGGCTGGGTGAGCGCAGCTCACAAGATGCCAGCGCCATGCGGCCTCACTCAACTTTACTACGTCATTCGCTATCCCCCCGCGGGTGCCACTGGCTGTGCCAGTGCGGAAAGGGGGTCGACATTCTGTCCTGAAAAAGACTCCGCTGCTTTTCTCTGGTTTCACGCGGATTGAAGACACTGGCACAGCCAGTGGCACCCGTGCATCCGTGTGTCAGGCGGTTTCGTTTCGAGATGATGTGGTGAGGGCACATGAGCGCGTATGGTGACGCTTCTTGTCGGCTGCGCCGATCCAGCCATGAACGGCTGGACCACCCCAAACACACCACCCGTCCCGACTGCCACCCTCACCCGGGACGGATGGGTGGTTGGTGGCGGTCACGGGTAAGAAAATTGATTTTCAGATAGTTATTCCTAACACAATCTGTAGGGGATTTCCTTTTTGAACCACACTCTGGTGTGGTTTGAGGCCGGATCTCTGTCCAGCAGGCGCAACAAGTTCAGGTAAGGTAGAGAGGGTTTGTTGTGTAACTGCGCCTGCTCCCATGTTAAAGGGAAGAGGGGTTAGGAGGGGGAGGGTCTGCGCTTTCAGCGCCAATTCTTATGTCTACTCAGGAAGACATCCATATGTGCTCTCCGTCCTGAAGGGACTATTTTTTCCAGCTCTTCCTGCCCAAGGTGAAAATCTGGGTTTGAGGACGCTCAAAAGTCCACCACCGCTAAGAGGTGGATTTAATGTGGGATTCATGGTAAGCCGTCCTTTCAGGAAGGTAGGCGATGTTCGTTGCCATTTACCCGGAGTTTCGACCCCGGGCTGACTGATGACGGCCCTTCAGGCCTAAGAAGGTCCCCAAGATGGTGTCGAATTCCCATCTCATGACTCAAACCTTAAGACCACCTAACCACCCACCCGTCCCGAGGCAGAGTGGCGGTCGGGACGGGTGGGTGGCCGGGGTGGTCTCTGTTTGAAAACTGAACCGGCCGTCGTTATGCTGTGTCGTTTTCACGCGGCGCCGAACGTGCGCGCTTTGCTCTGGCTGTTTTTCATTCAGGATTGCTCATGAACTTCGAAACCCGCTGCGTGCATACCGGCGTCAATAAAGACACGCTTTACAACAGCTGTACGACCCCGATTTATCCGTCGTCGACGTTTTACTGGAACTCTCTAACGTCGCACTCTGGTTACGATTACACCCGCTCGGGCAATCCGACCCGTAAGGCGCTGGAAGAAAACATTGCGTCGCTGGAAGGGGGCATTGCCTCGTATGCCACATCGACTGGCATGTCAGCTGTTCATGCCGCCATCTCGCTGTTCAATCCTGGCGATCACATCATCACCGGCAACGACATCTACGGCGGGACGTATCGCCTGTTTGCCAAAGAATTCACCCGCCTGGGCTATAAATTTTCCTTCGTCAACATGGGCAACCTCGACGAAGTGAAAGCCGCCATCACTCCGCAGACCAAGTGCATGTGGATTGAAACCCCATCGAATCCGCTGCTCAACCTGGTCGATATCGCTGCCGTCTGTGAAATCGCCAAGGGCAAAGGGATCACCACGATCTCTGACAACACGTTCCTCTCTCCTTACTTCCAGCGTCCGATGGAACTGGGCTGCGATGTGGTCGTTCACTCGACGACAAAATACCTCAACGGGCACTCGGATGTCGTCGGCGGTTGTGTCGTCGTCAAAACGGAAGAGCATAAGCAGCGGATGTATGAGATCGTCAACTCGTCGGGCCTGGGTTGCTCGCCGTTTGATGCTTGGCTGGTTCTGCGTGGCGTGAAAACGCTGGGGCCACGCATGGAAGCCCACCAGAAGAATGCCATCGCCGTGGCTGAATTCCTCGATGGTCACCCAGCCGTCTCCAAGGTCTACTTCCCGGGCCTGAAGTCCCACCCACACCACGAGCTTGCCAAGAAGCAGCAAAAGGGCTTCGGCGGGATGCTGTCATTCGATATCAAGGGGGGACGACCTGCTGCAGAGGCGTTCTTTGCGAAGCTGAAGGTCTTCAGTCTGGCAGAATCACTCGGCGGGGTGGAATCGCTGATCGAGTACCCGGATACAATGTCTCACGCGTCGATGACTCAGGAAGCCCGCCGTGCGGGTGGGATTACGGAGAATACGATCCGTGTCTCTCTGGGCATTGAACACAAAGACGATCTGATTGCGGACCTGAAAGCTGCTCTGGGTTAGTAAGATTGCCAAGGTAATGATTTGGCACACGATCAAAACTCACACTCAGAGATCTGCCGAGTGTGAGTTTGTTTTTGCGCGCCGGCGGTCACTACGAATCAATGTGTTGTTTATTTCACGGTATTTAATTTGTGACACAAAAGACGCGTTAACTCCATCGCGAAACGCGAATCTTTCGCGATGGGTAATCTTGCCAATACGCGTTTTTTGCGTTCCGCCGCCGTTGACAGATTTCTGGTGGCCGCAAGAATGTGAGCCTGAGATTCAGTCTCAAAAGTATGCGTGCAACTCTCACACACTGTTTCTCTCACCTTCTTGCTTATCGTAGCCAGCTCCCCTGTGGGCCAGCCAACAGCGAATGTCCTCCTTTACTGCCCTGAGGAGCATCCATGGCTACGGTTTCCCGTTTCAATCGTCGCGCTTTTACGCTGATTGAACTGTTGGTTGTGATCGCGATTATTGCGGTTCTTGTTTCGATCCTGCTACCTGCCGTCCAGCAGGCTCGTGAAGCCGCCCGGCGTTCGAGCTGTCTGAATAACCTCAAGCAGATCACGCTGGGGATGACCAACTTCGAGCATACCTACGGCTACTTCCCTTATTCGCGGACTGGCTCTCTGTGGCGCATTCTGCCGTACGTGGAGCAAGCGACACTCTTTGACACGCTCAACACGGTGAAACACCCGACCTTGAACTACGGTTACAACGGCAACCCTGCGACCGACTGGCAAGATGGGTCTGGAAACAGTGTGCAAGCTGCCGTTCGTCAGGCCGCTGCGAATGTTATCCCGACGTTTGTCTGCCCGAGTACGCCCGGAGAACGAACCTACCTGACGGGAACTGCTCCCGATCAATATATGATTGCTGCGACCGACTATTCGACCCCGCGTATTCCTGCGTTGCGACCTGTCGGCCATCCGCTGTGGTATCAGGACGGCGAGCCTCAAATGCCGATGAATACGGCCATGAGCCCGCCCGACTCTCGCAGTACCGACCCAACCCGACGTGGTGCGAGAGGACAGGATATTACCGACGGAATGAGCAACACGTTGATGTATTTTGAAATCGCCGGCGCTCCGAATGTCTACGTTCGTGGCAAACAACTGACGGGCGAGACGCAAAACTTTGCCTGGGCTGGCGCGGGTGATGGAATCAAGATGCGATCGTATCGCAGTGACAACCTGACGGCGACGACTTCGCCAACCAACAGTGGTCGAGGCACGAATGGCAGCCCGGTGCCTCCGACAACGGCAACCGATCCTTCGCTGGCAGCGGCCTGGGAATGTGCCATCGACACCGCACCGGGGACGTACAAATTCCTGGGGCATACGAACAAGGGCCAGCCTTACAGCTTCCACAAAGGTGTCGTCGGAGTCAGTCTCTGCGATGGCTCCGCACGCCTCATCAGCGAGCAGATTGCTTTGCAGACCTTTCTGAACCTCTTGCTGCGGGACGACGGGCTGGTTCTGGGTGAATTCTAATCGGAATCCCGCGGAATCTGCTTTGAAGGAAGTCTGACAGAACCTTTCCACCAACATCCCGGCGCGTTAAGATCATTTTTCTGTGATCCGACGCGTCGGGTTTTGCGTTGTGTCCTGTCGACTGATCACTTCGATCTTCATCTGCTTCCATTCTTCAGACGGGAGTCCTGCATCATGGGGTTTTTCGATAAGCTTCGTGCCGAATTAGTCGACATCATCGAGTGGATCGATGACTCCAAGCATACGCTGGTCTGGCGTTTCCCACGCTATAACAACCAGATCAAGAATGGGGCCCAGCTGATTGTCCGTCCGGGACAGAAAGCGATTTTCGTCCACCGCGGACAGATCGCGGATATCTTCGAGGAAGGTCACTACACGCTCAAAACCGATAACCTGCCGATTCTCTCGACGATCATGGGCTGGAAGTACGGGTTTGATTCGCCGTTCAAGGCGGAAGTCTACTTCGTTTCGACCCGTCAGATCACCGATCTGAAATGGGGGACGCCGAATCCTGTCATGCTGCGTGATCCCGAATTCGGGCCGATCCGTCTACGGGCCTTCGGAACTTACGCGCTCAAAGCAGTCGATCCGAAAGCGCTCCTCAAGGAACTCGTCGGGACCAACGAGGACTTCTCGACAGAAGAAGTCGCGGAGTTGATGCGGTCCATCATTAATACGGCTCTCGCTGATATCCTGGGCAAGTCGCAGACAGCTGCCTTGGACCTGGCGGGCAAGTATCAGGAGTTCTCGGCCAAGCTGCGGGATGAAGTCGCAACACGGATCGATGACGAATACGGCCTGGAGATTCCCCAGCTGTTCATCGTCAACATTTCGCTGCCCGAGGAAGTCGAGAAGGCACTCGATACCCGTTCGAGCATGGGTGTTATTGGCGATATGAATCGGTTCCAGTCGTACCAGATGGGCAAGGCGATGACCGACGCGGCTGCCAATCCGGGTGGGGGAGCAGCGGAAGGCCTGGGAATGGGAATGGGCTTCGCGATGGCCAACCGCATGGCCGGGGGGATGATGGCTCCCGGTGCAGCGGCTCCGATGGCACCGCCGCCGGTTCCGGCGTCTGTATTCCACGTCGCTGTGAATGGTGCTTCGCAAGGCCCTTACACGCTGGATGCGATGCGACAGGCAGTTGCCTCGGGTCAGATTCAAGGGGATACGCTGGTGTGGTCCCCATCGCTGACAGGGTGGACGCCCGCTTCGCAGGTGCCCGCAGTCGCAGCGTTGATGACCGGGTCTGCACCGCCGCCACTGCCGTAATTGGACAAAGAGCGTCAACTGAAGAACTGGGGTCAGCTATCGATCCTGACCCCAGCCACCCGGTCGTCAAGGGGTGAACTGCACGATCATGAAAATCCCGAGGGACGTTTTTGTTCCCTCGGGATTTTTTTTGCGTTTTGGATAGAGGCTTCGGTATGATGAGGGGTGGCGCTCAAGATTATGATTTACTGTCGGAAGGAGGGGAAGATGCTCGCCAGTCCTCAAGAGATCGATCAGTTTGCGACTTATGCCAAGCAGAAGTTGTGTGAAGAACAAAGCGACAAGTCGCTGGAGCAGTTATTTGCTGACTGGCGTGGCGAGCAGAGCCAGTCACGGGAGCTTGAGTTGAATGCAGCCCGTATTCAAGCGATTCTGCAAGAGCTCGATGGAGACCCGAACAGTGAGGACAGTTGCGAAGTCTTTGTCTCGAAAGTCCGAGATGAGTTGACGCGCAAACCACGCTGATTCAGGTTCTCGTTTAACACCATTGATACAAATCAACCTTGTCTCAGCGGATCTTGTTCCCAACGTGCCATGCTTGCGGCTTTGAGCAAGCATGTTCTGAACGCGCCAAGTCAAACGAAGCAGCATGCTTTCCCAAAGCTGTAAGCATGGCACGGCTTTTGTGACAGCGCGGGCTTAAATTGTGATTCGTAATATATGGCGTCAAAACAAAAAAGGCGTCCAGCCCAGGTTGACCGGGTGGAACGCCTTTTTGATTGGGAAACGCTTACGAGATGCTCAGCTGCTGATCGAACGAACTGTTACCAGTGGAAGTTGGTGTCGCGGTTGTAGTTGGCAAAGCCCGGGTGATACCAGGGGCGTCGGTAAGAGTAATAAGGAAAGCGGTAATGGCCGAGTTCCTGACTGCGATAAAAGCCTGGGCCGAAGTGGTAGCCATAAGGATCGCCACCAGCTGACTGGGTCGTGACGGCGGCTGGGCCGAGTCTGCCATCATAGTAATACGGAGAGCCGATGCGTGGTTCGTAACCGCCGGGGGCGTGGAAGCCATAGTGAGTCGTGCCGGGGAAATCACCGGACGGCGTGACTTCGATCGAGCGGTTCATGTAGGACTGGACGTAAGGCAGGCCTGCCCCCATCGGTTTGAACTGCCGAGGCGGGGTGTAGGGTGTTTCTGGGATGACTTCCTCGGGACGCAGAGGGCGGGCACTGAAGACAGGAACTTGCGGGTGATCGCCGTAGTTCTTGTTGACGAAGCGAGGATCGACTTCGACCTGCTCATCGGCATTCATGATGACCGGGGCAGGAACGGTTGTTTGTGCGGACGCAGGAGTCGAGTTCAAAGCGGCTGCGAAACCGAAGGCGGCCAAAGCCGTCAGACGAAAGTTCATGATGTCAGTCCTTGGTAGTTTGTTCGTTGATCTCAGAGGCAGAGCTGGCGGGCCGTATAAGCGTTTCAGGCGTCATCTCTTTTCCAGTCTTTCCAGATTAGAAGCCCGCAGTACTGAAGGGGAGGAGGGAAATGTCAAGTGATTCAGGTTTTAACAGTTAGCCGAGGGATTTGTGGGGCGTATTGGTTAGATGGGTAGGAATCATCTTGAGGCGATGTGGTCTTTTTCCGATCCAAAGGAGGGGAAATGATGCACCAAGCCAACGTTCGAGACAAAACGAAGGCTGTGCGGACCATGGAATGGGGCGAGAAGCCTCCTGCTTGGCGAAAGAGGACATGATGTCACGGTTCACAGTTTTTGGTGGGATGGTTCTGCTCCTGACGTTCACTCAGGTCTCCATGGCACAGCAGACGACTGCCGTCGGAACTCCCGGCGATGCCGAACCGCTTTATCCTTATGATTCTCAAGAGCCCTGGATGCACGGCTACTGGCAGGAAATGCCCTACTACGGCGGATTCCGTGCCTTCCGCCCTTACAACTACAAACATGTCCTGAGCCAGTCTCAGACAGCCGCTGGCTGGGGGATGGCTCCGAATATGCCGTACTCGCAGCAGTTCTGGCCTCGCTACCAGGAAAAGGCGAGCATGAGCCCGTTTGAAGTTTATTCTCCGGGCGCAATTCCTCGCTCACAGCCACAACCACTGCCGATGGCACCTGGCGGGATGGGCCCATCGACAGTTCCGATGGCACCGATGATCCAACAGGAAGGCCTGGTTCCCAACACGGCTGTCCCAGGCAGTCCGATGCCGAATTATCGCAGCCAGACGATTCAGCCACAAAGCTATCAGGTTCCAGGTTACCAGCCTCAGATGCTGCAGCCACAGATCTATCAGCCACAGACTTACCTGTCGCAGCCACAGTCTTACCCGATGTCAGGTCCTGCGTTGAATGGACCACTTCGCTAAGCGGTGAGTGTGAGTTAAGTGGAATTCAAAAGACGCCCTGCTTCGAGAGAAGCGGGGCGTCTTTTTTCTTGCGCTATGAAGTAAAAGACTGGAACACAGGACTCACATCATTGATGACTTCAAGAATTTCGCGGCAATACTCTGGTGGTATCTGGAAAGAATTTGAACGACGACCAGACTTTTCACGGCAGTGGGCTTTGAGCAACTTCTGCTTGTTTTCGTTTCAGCACAATGAAATACCCATCCGTTTGATCCGGCAGTAGTTCCCATTGATCCGGATGTTCGCGGAGTTGGGGAACTTCGCTGGGGGTTTTGATGGTGGAGTAGTGGTGCATTGTGTCGATGACGATGTAGTCAGTGTCGTCGGGGACGCCTGTGGTGTTACCGGCGACCTTGCGTTTGAAGTTGCTGTAGTCGTAGCTGCGGCGGAAGTGCGTGAAGCGGGTGTGTGGGTAATCGGTGGAGGCGACGTTGGCGTCTGTCGGGATTTGCGCGAGGACTTTCTCGAACTGTTTGGCTCGCTCGCCGGGGATGTAGAGGGTGTTGTAGTTCCAGTTGGAATAGGGATCCCAGAAGACCAGAGACAATGGAGAGATGCTGAGGGTGAAAGCGCAGGCCCAGGCGGAGAAGGCTGCGAAGGTCGCCAGAGCAGGGCTTAGGGCTTGGGGCTTAGGGCTTAGGGAGGAAGGGGGCGTCGAGTTATCGGTAGATGGTTGCAATAGGCTAAGCGGCTCGGACGGAGCCTCGCCCTCCCGGTTTGGGTTCTGGCTAAGGCCCAAGCCCCAAGCCCTAAGCCCTCCGAGCAGCTTCGCCGCGTTGGGGAGACCTGCGGTCGCGGATACCCAGAAGAGGAGCGGGATGATCGGCGCGTGGAAGTGGTGACGCGGGTCGTGGGCGACTTCGTTTAAGCAGAGGAGGATGAAGATCGGGAGCGCTGCGATCGATCGCAGGGTAAAGAGAGGGAGGAAGGCGAGCGGAACCAGAAGCATGGCGGCGTAGAGGAAGGTACTCCAGGTCGCGAATTCGTTGAGGACGAACAGGGGATTGGTGAGCATCGTCCAGATGATGTCGGAGGTCGACTTGCCGAAGCGGGTGAAGTACCCGGCGTAGTGGACTTCGACCCCCGAGCGGAACCAGACGATCGTCGCGAGGGCGAGTTTGAGGTAGATGGCACCGGCGGCGATGAGGGAGAGGGGGAGGAGAAGACGCTGGGTGATAGGCGCTAGGCGCTGGGAAGAAGGAGTACCGGAGGTTGAGGCGTAGGTGGATGGTTGCAATGTGGGATTGGCCCTGCTGGGCGAGCCAGCAGGGGCACCCGAGCGGAAGAGGTATCGCGTGATGAGAACATCCATGAGCATCCACACGCCGAGGGAGCTGACGATGATGGCGTAGTCTTCTTTGACAGTGATGGTGGTGAAGGCGAGGAGGCCAAGGAAGGACTTGATGCGTTTGCGGTCGTATTGATCGAGGGTGAAGAGAAGCATGGGGATGCCGAAGGCTTCGGGGCGGAAGGATTTCAGGTCGATCTCGATGTCGAGGAAGTGCATCGGGGAGTAGAGCAGGTAGCAGATGGAAAGGCCCATGGCGGCGGCGTGGCTGTCGGTGTTACGTCGTGTCATCCAGTAGATGGGGATGGCGCCGCTGGCGAGGGCGATGGTTTCGCAGAGCTCCATCGTCAGGTGAGACGGGTAGAGGATGTAAACGGGAATGAGGAAGAGGTGGATGAACTGGATGTGTTCGCCGAGGAAGAGTCCCTGGTCGAGGTAGCTGCGAAAGCCTTTGCCATGGAGGAAGTTCCAGAGATGCTCCTCGTACATGGCGGTGTCGCCGTGCGGAGTGTTGAGGCTGAAGTAGAGGCCGAAGTTCATGAAGGTGGAGAGGGCGATGAAGGCGAGGATGAAGGGCGCTAGGCGGTAGGCACTGGGCGCTAGGGGAGAGGGGGGAGGGCTTAGGGCTTGGGGCTTAGGGCTTGGGGGAGCAACAGCCACGTATTGAGAGTTTGCATTGGCAGTCAGGGTTGTCATCAAAGAAGCAAACGTCAGGGCTGCTACGAAAGGGGGGATGAAGATGAGAAACGCATTGAGGAACTGCGATCCGAGGAAGGCATTCAGAATTTCCAGGAGTGACCAGGCTGCCGGGAGGGCGAGCGGAATCGCGTAGGGACTGATCCGGGAGGGGAACGTGGAAAGAGAGAATGCAGAGAGGCTGCGGGTTGAAACCAGGCGGACCAGCAGCGCGAGAAGGACTGTCATCAGCAGACAGGAGGCGTAAATGATGGCTGCGGAAATGAACGTCGTGTGAGGCAGAGGTGTCTTTTCAACGAGCTCGACTCGGGTTCCCATCGTTTGATGCAGGTTCAGCCAGCTTTGAGGGGATAGAAACTGATTGGCGATCGCCTCGGTATCGAGCCAGCTTTGCGTCATGAGGACGCCAAGAAGAAAGAAGATCGCCAGGGCCAGTGACGGCCCGACGGGGATACGATTTTCAGGGGGATTTGTGGTCATCTGATTAAGGTTGGCGGCAAAAACTCTTGGAGTCAATCCAATTAGAGGATACGCTTATCGTTCCGGGTATTCAGCAGGAGACAAAGTCCATGGCAACGTTAGAGATCGATGAAAAAACGTATCAGTACTGGAGTCTGCGCGCGAAGGCATCGGGACAGACGGTTGAGGAGTGGTTGAAGGCGGTGACGTCAACACCCTCCGATGTTGCATCGATATCAAAGGAAGAGCGATTGCGGCGATTCGATGACTTGATGAAGTTTGTCAAAGAGCAAAACGTGCGATCGATCAGCCCGGTTGACGATAGTCGGGACACAATTTACGGCGAGCGTGGTTGAGCGAAAGCAGAGGGGATTCTTGATCATTCTCGCAGACACGAACATTCTGATTCAAATCGCTGATCAGAATGGCATATTTCATGATATTGTCCCCCAAAGCATTCGACTGCTTGAAGCTGAGGGGCACGTCATCGCCTTTAATTCGCAAATCAAACGCGAGTTTCTCAGCGTGACAGAACGTCAGCCAGGCAAGGGCCCTGGAAATAATGGGCTTGGCTTTTCAAAAGAAGAGTCTGCAAACTGGATTCGGATCTTTCAAACTTCTATTCAATATCTGCCTGAAAGACCAACGTCAGATTCCATTTTCGATCAGCTTCATGCCAGTTATGGTGGTGGGCGAAAAGTCCATGACCTGAATCTAGTTGCTTTCATGCTGGCCAGTCGAATCGAGATCATTCTGACGATCAATGCTCAGGATTTTTCGCGGTATCAACCCGACGGGATTCGCGTGTTGACGCCGCAGGAGGCGGTTCAGAGTGGTGGTCTGATTTGAATGAAGGACCATCAATGAACGACCTGTTAGACATCCCCGAACTCATCAATCTTTCCGTTGGCCGCGGGATCGTGCGCATTCCCGTCGAGCTGGATGTTCCTTTTACTCCGCGGGTGAAGGCGCTGGTCGATACGCCGGAGTTTCAGCGGTTGCGCAGGATCAGTCAGCTGGGGCTGGTCTCGCGGGTGTATCCGGGAGCGACGCATACGCGGTTCGAACATGCCCTCGGCGTCTTTCATCATACGCTCAAATACCTGTTGCATCTGTCGAAGGATGAGCGGTTTCGAGGAGTGATGGATCGGAAGTCGGTCGAGCTGGTCATGGTTTCGGGGCTCTTGCATGACCTGGGGCATTGGCCGTTTTGTCATCCGATTGAAGATATGAAACTGGCCGGGCTGCCGGAACATGAAGAGTTCGCCGGGAGGTTTCTTCTGGGGGAGACAGAGCTTGCTCAAGTGCTGAAAACGGAGTGGGGGATTGAGCCGCGCGATGTGCTGGATGTGCTCGTCAAGAAAAGCGACACGCCGAGGATGCGATTGATTCGCTCGTTGATTTCCGGGCCGATCGATGTCGACAAGATGGATTATCTCGACCGTGACTCGCTGCACTGCGGCGTTCCTTATGGGCGAAACTATGATCG
Source organism: Planctomyces sp. (assembly GCA_005778225.1). GTDB lineage: Bacteria > Planctomycetota > Planctomycetia > Planctomycetales > Planctomycetaceae > SXPC01. The sequence continues at coordinate 15,585 of SXPC01000046.1, forward strand.
TTCGCGGTTGATCGAATCTCTCGTCCTCAACGAAGCAGGGGATGGGCTGGCGTTGAGCGTGAAGGGGAAGACCGCTGCGGAGCTGATGGTGTTTGCCCGGTACGTGATGTTCAGCGAGGTCTATTGGCATCATGCTGTGCGCAGCGCGACGAGCATGTTCGCGCGGGCATTCTTTGAGCTGTTCGACAAGCTGCATCTAGGTGACTTCTTCGTGGGGGATGAAGCAGAATGTATCGCGATGCTGCGGGACGCTGCTGAGGGAACAGATGCGGCGGTTCTTGTCGAGGGACTGTTTGGAAATCAGCGGGTTTTGTACAAGCGACTGGCAGAGTTCAGTAGCGATCAACATCCTGAGGAATACGAACGTCTGGCACACCGTCCCTTCGAGCAGAATGTGCTCAATGCCCGTGAACTGGTCGAGACACTGAATCGGGAGTGTGGCCTGCAACTGTCGAAAATGGCGATACTCATTGATGCTCCGCCAGTGCATCGCGAAGTTGAATTCAAAATCGATCTGTATGATGCCAGAGAAAAGAACTACCGACATTTGTCAGACGCCTCTCCGGTCGTCGATGCACTCGCGAAAAAGCAGTTTGATTCGTACGTCAAGAAAGTGCGTGTCTTTTGTCATCCCGACGTGAAAATGGTGCTCTCTTCAGAGCAGGCCAGGCATGTTCTGACCGGCTTTCTACGCGGGCAACGATGAAGAGTTGTTGAAGATCACGCCGAGGGAGTTGCTTTGCCAGAGGGGTGTCGGGACAATGATCGCTTGATCATTTGAATCAGAGGAGCGGGCAGCATGTATCGACAATTCGGGGTGATGACATTTCTGACAATCATGGCCTGTGGTTGTGGTGGCAGTGACAAGGAAGAAACCGCCGCACCGGCTGGACCGACTCTGACGGCTCCTGTCCCTATTGTTCCTCCGCCAGTCGTCTCGCCTGCTCCAGAGGCGGCTGTCGAGAATGCACCACAAGGGAATATCGTCGTCTCAACCAATCCGGATGCCATGGTGATCGTTCCGCCGGTCCCCTTCAAAGTCGTCGGACGTGCTTCAGACGGATTGCCCAATGAGAAGATGATTGCCAAACTCCCGACGACTGGAGCTGATCGCTTTGTCGTGAGTCAGCCAGCTGTTGATGTGAATGCGACGCCGTCCGCCGCCGCCATGACTCAACGGCTACCGGCTGGGTTTACGCCTTTGCTGAATTATGGTGTTGATGCCTCGGGCTACCCAAAGCGAATCTTGTGCGACCGAGTGAAATCGGAGATGGCATTCGTTCCTGCAGGCGTCTTTCAGATGGGAGCCGATGATGGTCCGGAAGAATCTCGACCTCAACATGCTATGTATGTGGATGCCTATTACATCGACGTGACAGAAACTCCACTGGCTTCGTACCAGATGCTTCGTGATGAGCAGAAGGCGCGCAAGCAGCGTGTTTCTGAAGAAGCTCTGAATACCAGTGATGATCCTCAAATGCCAGCATTGGGCGTGAGCTTCAGCGACGCGCGAGCGTACGCGAAATGGTCAGGTCGCGATTTGCCGACAGAAGTCGAGTGGGAGAAAGCCGCCCGTGGAACCCAAGGATTTGCATATCCGTGGGGAAATGGCCGACCTGCCTGGACGAAACAAAAGGAACTTCAGGGTGTGCAACTGCCTGGCTCTGAGCCGACGGATGTGTCGATCTATGGCATCCAGGATCTTGCTGGAAACGCCCGCGAATGGTGCCTGGATCACTTTGCTCCGGATGCTTACCCGAAGCTGCTGGCAGATGCGAAAGATGTCCCGCGCAACTGGACAGGCCCGAGAAATCCCACAGAGAAATTCGAGCGAACAGTCAAAGGGAATGGCCCGGACTGGAAGCTGTCACACCGGGATGGAGTGATCGTGACAGAAAATGTTGCGGACATCGGTTTCCGATGTGTACTGCGATTTTATAACGTGGAATAGTTCTACGCAGGTTCCGTCTGTGGCCAGTAATCCTTCTGCGCATGTTCCGGTGAGGAGAATTCGTAGGGGCCTCGATAAACCATCAGAGGCTTATCGAAGTTGCCGTGAGGGGGTGGGCTGGGGGCTTCCCATTCGAGGGTGTTGGCGTTCCAGGGATTGCGGCCTGCTTTGACGCCCCAGAAGAAGCTGTGAACGAGGTTGACGGCCAGAAGAATCTGAGCCAGTCCCATACCGATCGCGAACCAGGTCATCAGCTGGTTCATCGGGAGCAGGTGTTCCAGGTACTGGTGAATGTAGGGGTCTGCATAACGTCGTGGCATGCCGGCGACCCCCAGCAGGTGCATGGGGAAGAAGGTGCCGTTGGCAAAGACGAAGGTCAGGAAGAAGTGAGTCTGCCCGAGCCGCTCATTCATCATCCGTCCAGACATTTTGGGGAACCAATAGTGAATGGCGGCGAAGATCCCGAAGAGGGTTGCGCCGAAGAGGACATAGTGGAAGTGAGCGACGATGAAGTAAGTATCGTGAATGTAAATGTCAACCGGGACAGCCGCCATGAAGATGCCCGAGAGACCACCGACAACGAACATCGTCACGAAGGCGACCGCGTTCAGCGTCGGGGTATTGAATGTGATGCGTCCACCCCAGATGGTCGCGAGCCAGTTGAAGGTCTTGATGGCAGAGGGAAGGGCGATGAGGACAGTCGAGACCATGAACGCCATGCCCATGACGGGGTTCATGCCCGAGATGAACATGTGGTGTCCCCAGACGATGAAGCCCAGGCCCGCAATCGTCAGCATCGAGATGACCATGGGGACATAGCCGAAAAGAGGCTTGCGGGACATTGTCGCAAGGATGTCAGAGATCATTCCCATGGCAGGCAGGAGCATGATATAGACAGCCGGGTGTGAGTAGAACCAGAAGAGGTGCTGCCACAGGAGAGGCTGTCCACTTCCGAGGGTCGGAGCAGCGTTATTGACGATCAGTCCTCCCGGAACGAAGAAGCAGGTGCCGAGCATCCGGTCGCAGATCAACATCACGCCAGCGGCGGTGAGGACGGGGAGTGCAAAAGCCTGAAGAATCGCCGTGATGAACATACCCCAGATGGTCATCGGCATGCGCATCAAAGTCATGCCCGGGGCACGCATGTTGATGATGGTCGTCATATAGTTGATGGAGCCCATCATGGAGGAAACGCCAACAAAAGTGATTCCCATCAACCACAGAGATTGAGCGAAACCCGAACCGGGTGATGATTGCGCAAGGGCGGAGAGGGTCGGGTAGGAGGTCCAGCCCGCAGCGGGGCCGCCTTCGTAATACATGGAGAGGCCGAAGCAGAAGATGGCAGGCCACATGAACCAGTAGCTTAGC
>SXPC01000047.1 GCA_005778225.1 Planctomyces sp.
CCCTGGTCGTCTGGGCGATCAACGAAGGCCGCGAAGCCGCGAGAGAATGCGACCGGTATCTGATGGGGTCAACGGAACTGCCGTAGTTCTTAGGCGACCGGGGGATGTAAATCCCCTGTCTTTGCACAATCCAATACGGAGTTTGCGAAGTTGTTACTGCGTTCCTCCCGGGCGTGGCGATGACTTTCCAAACTCCGTTTTTCATTGTTAGAGTGAATCGGCGCCCCACCGATCATACGCACACTTCGACCAAAGACTGACTCATGGCCCTCCCTCCGCGAAGAAAATCATCGGACGCTCCACGCGAACTGAAACCCCGCAAAGCGGTCGTTAAACCAACCGACGATGACACACCAGCCCGATCAAGAAAATCCTCTCACACGCCACGAGGCCTCAGCTTCTTCCAGGAGATGGTCGAAGATGGCTCAGTCCTCGTGAAGATCCTTGGGGGTGCAGGAGCCGGTGCTGTTATGGCTGTCATTGCCCGAGCAAAGATGTCCAAACGCGGCGGAGACGTGTCACTGATCAACAGCCCCGCAGCACTGGCTGTCTTCATCCTCGCCGCCGCTGCCATCGGTGCAGTTCTTGGAGGCCTCTTCGCGGCCCGCGATACCGTCCACCAACGACTCGCCGCCAGACGCTCCGTCCCGCTGCCGCTGAAGCTGCTCTTTGCCTACGGAGCAGTCAGCTATCTGCTCTGGGCCCCCATCGCGATCATCGTCATCATTGCGATTCTGTTCATGGTCTTTTAATCAGAGCCACAAACGAAAGAGAATGAATGGGCCTATTTTGAGGTCTTCCGTAAAGAGATTCAGATCTTATGGAAAGTAATTCGCTCACTCCGTAACTCGTCAGGTGTATGACAGAAACCAACGAACAACGTGTTGCTCGAATTCTTCGAAAACTCGAAGACGCGAGGAATCGTCGGATTCTCTGCTATGGATCTGAAAGTCATTACTTTCGCCTCAATGCACCGATCGATGAATCGATCATCGCGAGATTTGAAGCGACTCACAGCATCCAACTCCCCGCAGACTATCGCTGCTTTCTGCAGCTGGCTGGCAGCGGTGGCGCTGGTCCATTTTTTGGGATCAACAGCCTCCCGCAGTGGGATGAATTCATCACGGAGTCACTTGATAAAATCCCGGAGGATTTCCTCGCTTCGCCATGCCCACTGTATCCCGAGATGTCGACGAGTATCGGCATGTGGAAGTCTCGATTGAAGGAATTGGACTCACCCTTTCGAGGGATCATGACGATCACCAGCCGAGCCTATCGATTCGCAGCAGGACTGATCGTGACCGGGGAATCTGCGGGGAGGATCGTCTACGTCAACAACGTCGGCTACCCGCCCTATTTTGTCCGCGATCGAGATTTTCTCTCCTGGTACGAGCGCTGGCTCGACGAGGTCCTCGAAAATACAGTTCCATCCTTCGACTTTTGGCAGGACGACGACGATCCTCAACCTTACGGACTCCCTTACAAGCCTCGTATTCTTCCAGAAGACCTGGATGAGCCAGCCAGAGAGGTTGTCATCCCCGCTCCTGATATCTATCGCGAAGAACTTGTCCCATGCCCCGTCTGCCGCAAGTTGATTCGAGACAACGCCAGAGAATGCCGCGATTGCGGGTTTCAGTTCGATGAACATGAACCATGGTTTTACGCCATGAACACACCGCTGGCCTCAGGTCTTTTGAAGCGTCTCTACCAGCAAGCTCTGGTCATCATACTGTCTGTTTTTATCATCGGGCTCGTTGGGGGCTGCATCTACCTGCTTATGGAAAAAGGCTTGTAAAACCTCTCTATCATGAGTGAATCAATGAAATCGCTCGAAATCAGGGCACGATAACATGATCGAAATCGGCTTCTTCTACCGCCCCCTCGGCACAACCGACGAACCCAAACATGGCACGATCATTATTGAAACAGCTCGTCGCATTGAGGGAGAACAGGATTGGCTCTCCTGCGTCAGAATTAGCGAGCCGGTAAATTTCGATCACTACATAACTGGCGTTGATCAACTCAACGTGTTGGAAGTCACCATGTCCTTCTTTCACACTCGCATGAAAAACTCTGGCTATCAGTTCTGGCGTTACGACGATGGCGAGACCGGAGAATTCCTATTCAGCTTCCCTCCCTCGAAACGATCCTGGATCTTCGTCGGTGAAGGCGCAACCCTGCCCTCGGGCGTATTTTCCATGAAGCAACTCGCGTATGACTGGATTGCTCAACACGGTCTGTCCGGCTTGCTAACGGCATATCCCATCGACGACGGGTTGATCGAGTGGGCGACGGAGAAAGGATTCTTCAAACCAAAAGATCCGTCTCACTCATCAGCAAAATTTGTCCAACGTTTCACCAGCGCTTATCTTGAACATTACCATTACGAAAACGGGACCGAGGTCGCATGATCGAGATCGATTTCTTTTATCGACCGAAGGGCACGAATGACGAACCCAAATGTGGCAAGATCACCGTCGAAACTGCCCGTCAGATCTAGGGCGAGGAAGACTGGTATGCTCGCGTTAAGATCAGCGATCCGGTTAACTTTGATCGTGATCTAATTGGAGTTGACCCGCTCAATACGCTGGAGCAGGCCATGGGTTTCCTTCATTCTTATATGATTGCTGACGGTTATCAGTTCTGGCGCTGGGAAGGTTCGAAAGACGAAATATTCAAATTTTACTTTCCACCGATCCCCGAAGAAGAATTCAAAGACTTACTTGAATAACGTATTCTCCAGATCAAACCAATTCAAATATGCGTGTCACTTCCGGCAAAGCTGAGCTGAGACAATCCCATGATCCAGTTCGACTACTTCTACCGCCCGCGCGACTCACAAGATCGCATGCAGCGTGGCGAAGTCACCATCGAAACCGCTCGTGCCAACAATGACTTTTGGAGCTGTCGAATAATCATCTCTGAGCCAATCGCATTTGATCAAGATTGGCATGGAAACGACCAACTCCATGCCATCGAACTTTCTTTGAAATGTGTCCGTGAAAAATTAACGAACCATCCCGAATATGATTTCTTTCGCTATGAAAACGACGAGACCACAAATTTCGAATACTTTCAACCAATGACGTGGACCAACCTCGACTCGCTCGATTAGAGGACGGAAAATTCAACGAATTATAATGACTAACAACCCCCTCCTCACCCGCCTGAAACGCCACCGCATGTTCTTGCTCCTGCTGGTCACTCTCTACGGCGTTCTCGTTGTTGCCGTCTATTCCAGTCAGCGTTCTCTGCAATACTTCCCGTCGCATGAAGACAGGGCCCTCGCGGGAACTGAGACGTTTCAGCCATTCAAAACGAACGCCGGCGACTTCCTCGGCTATGTCAAAGAAGTCCCTACTCCGCGCAAAACGATCCTCTTTTTCCACGGCAACGGCGGCGAAGCGATCCATCGCGACTGGGTCAGGCTTCTTGACCGCCATGACGACATCAACATCATCCTCGCCGAGTACCCCGGCTATGGTGGCAGTCCTGGCAAGCCGACAGAAGAGGCCATCTTCGCCCGCGCCCTCGAAGCCTTCGACGAAGCCCAGTCCCGCTACCAAGTCCCGATCCTCGTCATCGGCGAAAGCTTAGGCACCGGCGTCGCTAGTTATGTCGCCTCCAAACGCCCCGCCATCGGGCTGGAACTGATCGCCCCCTTCACCTCCGCCGTCGACCTCGCCAGCAGCATCTACTGGTTCATCCCCGTCCGCTTTCTGATGAGCGATCGCTTCGACTCCTCCCGTCATCTGAAAAACCTGACGATCCCCCTCCGCATCGTCCACGGCACCGCCGACGAAGTCATCCCCGTCGCTCACGCCCAAAAGCTCTACGAACACTACCCCGGCGAAAACAAAGCCTTCGAAGAAATCCCACGCTTCGGCCACAACGACATCCCGACAGCAATCCTCAATCGCGAAAACACGCCGCGGTTCTGGGAACTCATTGAGCAGTAGTTCCAACGGGAGGGCGAGGCTCCGTCCGAGCCGCTACTTTGCGTTACCAGACTCCAGCTTTGGTTCGACCAGCGACAATCTCACCCCGCCAGAAACCGCATCGCCGCATCCACCCCCAACGCCACCTGCCCCATCCGCTCATAATCGAGAGTCTCCGGCAGGTCCGTTGGTTCGTGATAATGGGGATTCCTCAGAAAACTCGTATCCGTCAGCATCAAGGCAGGATAACCCTCGTTCCAGAACGACCGGTTGTCGCTCAACTGAATCTCAAGAATTGACTCGGGCAACGCGACCGGCAGCAAGGGCAACGACGTCGCGTCACGAAACACCGTCTCGAATGACGTGACCAGCGACTCAGACGCCATGTTCCCCACGGCAGCTAGAAAATTCCCGCGATCAGGAATCATCTGATAGAAAGCTTCCGGCAATCCCTCTGGCAAACCCTGCGAATACTCCTCATCACTGAAAAACCCGACCATTTCCAGGCACAGCATCGCTTTGATGTCATCGCCTCGCGCTTTGCACTGCCGGGCGTGATACTCACTCCCCATCGCCCTCATGTTGAAATAGGGGGGCTCTTCACACGCAAACGCAACAAAACGAATCGTCCGCCGCGGCTGAATCCCTTTCAGCAGCCGGCTCACTTCCAGCAACACCGCGACCGCTGACCCGTTGTCATCTGCTCCCGGCGTTGTCGTCACCGTATCGTAATGAGCTCCCAGCAGGATGATCTCGCCTGACTTCGACGTCCCCGGCCACTCGACAATCAAGTTCGTTGCCTGATCGCCGAGAGCATCATAAACCTCTCGCTGCACATCGAAGCCGTGAGACCTCCAGAAGCCTTCGATGTACTCAATCGTCCTCTCAATCGATCCAGGGACACGAAACGATCTCGGTCCGATCGTGGCTGCAAGATGTTCAACGTGATCACACAATCGCTCAGAAAGTTGCTGGTCTTCGCTCATCAAATTCCCCTACACCAATTTTGCCACATCTGACAGAATGGTACCCCATCTCACCCCTCGATCACCACAAACCCCCGAGCCACGCCCATGCCTCGCGATGATGACGACGACGATCTCGACGATGACTACGAAGACGACATCGACCTCGATGATGATAACGACGAGGACGATGCCTACCCCTGCCCCGAATGCGGCAACCTCGTCTACGGCGACGCCAGCAACTGCCCCCGCTGTGGCTACTATTACATCGACCACCAACCCTGGTACTACGCCGCCCCACGCTCGTTCGCGTCTTACCTTTACTACAAACCGATTGTCATCGCCGTCGTCTTGATGCTGCTCTCTATCTTCTTCCTCGCCGCGATCCCGCGATAACGGGTAGCAAAATAGCAAACCACGGATTCACACCAATAAACACGGATGAGAAGGCGTTTTGAACCGCAGATAAACGCAGGTGGACGCAGATAAGAACCGAGATTATTCAATTTCTTATCTGTGTTGATCCATGTTCGTCCGTGGTTTGGTTTTCCTATGTTTTCAGCAAAGAACGAAGACAGGGAGTTCACACTCCCCGCTCGCCTTAAGAGTTCACCAGCTGTGGCTCTTTACTCTTCACCAGCCCAGCCTGTTTCACCAATGGCAGTTTCAGCGTGAAGGTCGTCCCGACGTTGGGCGTTGATTCCACGCGGATTCGCCCTTTGTGGGCTTCGATGATGTCTTTACAGAGGGCTAAACCGATGCCGGTGCCCCCTTGGCCTTGTTCGTCGGCAGTCTTTGTCGTGTAGAAGTTCTGGAAGATCTTCGGGATGACCTCTTTGGGGATGCCGCAGCCGGTGTCTTTGACAGCGATCTCGGCCCATTTGTTGTCTGACGATTTCGAAACAGTGACAGTGACCTGGCCACGTTCTTTGATCGCCTGGCGGGCGTTGATCACCAGATTCATCAGGACCTGCTGGATTTGAGAGGCGTTGATCTCCGCGAAGATATTGTCTGCTAGATGGGTTTCCAGCTGGACACGGTATCGCATCAGGTCTTTTTCGACGAGCACCAGCAGATCGCCGACGATGACCGACAGGTTGACGACATCGACCCGGTTCGGCTTGTGGCGAGCATACGAGAGCAGGCTGGTGGTGATCTTGGCGGCACGCTGGCTGGCGGCGAGGATTTTTTCGAACGCTTTGTCACGCGTCGGGGCGTCCTGGTGACGGACACCCATTTTGGCGTAGTTGATGGTCGTCGTCAGGATGTTGTTGAATTCATGAGTGATCGCCGTCGCGAGCGTACCGACAGACGCCAGCTTCTGAGCCTGCATCAACTGCGACGACAGGTCCGCCACCTGCTTTTCAAGTTCTGCAATACGAGCTGCTGGATCGGACATGGCTGACTCACCGCAAAAAGGATCAGAAGAGCTTGAGAACCAGACTGGAACACAGAGCTAACAGAGGAGAGCAGAGGCCGCAGAGAAGAGTTTTTGAGTTCTAGGATTCAAATCAAAATGGATGTTTTAGAAATACTTCGATTCTTTGCTTTGCGTCATCGCGACTTTGCGTTGAATCTGGATTTCCTCCTCCGCGCTCTCTGCTCTCTTCCGTTAGCTCTGCGTTCCAGTCTTTCTTCACTGTTATCGACCACTCCAAGTCGGTCGGGTGATGACGAAGCCGAGGGTCGTCAGGGTTGACCGGAAGTCACCTACAATGCCTGCGATCTGACGATCCGGGGTAATCTGCAGGAATGAGCGAAACCCTGACGGTTACAGCAGTCCCGGGAGCTAGAAAATTTATGCCGGGCACTCGAAAACCGAGTGGAATGTGGAAAAATTGTGAATGAATGTTGATGGTCTGTCGGTAGATTCGCGCCAGCAACTTTGAAAGTCACGCCCGCAACCAGAAGCGCGATTCCTCCGGCGCCAGGCAGGCGCCAGCGCGACGGGATGTCAACGAAACTTCCACATCTGTTTTTGAATTTTCGTCGCCTTAAAGCACTACAAGAAAACAATTTGCGTATAATGATCTAGTCGAATCACCACAACGGTCCGCTGCATAAATACTGCTAATATCTTAAATAAAAATTAGGAGAGAAGGCAGATCAGACCCGAGGAGAACTGTTGATGAACGCATTCATGGGGGCAGTGATGGGAATCCTGGCATTGATCGAGGGGACACTGGGAATTCGAACTTCCGAAGAACCCAAGTATCAGTCTGTCGTCAAAGAAGACGGGTTTGAGATCCGCGCGTATCCGGAACTCCTGATCGCGAAAACCTCCAGTGGCGGGACGGAAAACGAAGCGAGTAACCGTAATTTCCGGACGCTGGCCGGGTATATCTTCGGCAAAAATCGCCAGGGTGAAAAGATCGGAATGACGGCTCCCGTCCTGATGCCCGACAAAGCCGGGAAAAAGGGGGAGGAAATCGGGATGACCGCCCCGGTGCTGCAAAAGGAAGTTGATGGGAAGTTCGAGATGATTTTCATCATGCCGTCGCGTTACGACCGCTCGACACTCCCGCAGCCGGAATCACCCGAAATCGAACTGGGGACCCTCCCCGCACGCACGCTGGCGACAATTCGATTTTCGGGCGTCATGACGGACAAAGCCATCGCGGAGAAGTCGACGCAACTGCTGGCCTGGATCGAAAAACAGGGGCGGAAGCCGGTGTCGGAGCCAATTCCTGCTCAATACGATCCCCCATTCGCGATTCCATTCCTGCGACGAAATGAAATTCATGTGGAAATCGTGCCGTAGGGTCCGCTGTGCGGACCAAAAACGACCTGAATTGCCGGGAAATTGACATAATTTGTCGGGTGGTCGCCCTCTTTGAAATCTCGCGGTTTAATTGTCCGCACAGCGGGCCCAACGGAAGGGAAAAACTGGCACTTAATAGACTTGAAATCTGGGTAGAAAAGGGAGGTTGGACGTCGCTAGTTGGCGTGATTTTTGGTAGACTTTCAATTCATCGTAAGTAGTTTGTTCTGCGAGGTTTTCCGCGGAATTGTTGGCTCTTTGAGGGATGGGTTGGGAGTATGAAATTAACGTGTCAGCGTGGGTCTTTGATTTCGGCGTTTCAGGTTGTCAGCGGTGTGGTTCCAACGCGGACGACGCGTGACATTCTCAAGAACGTCAAGCTGCAGGTGGAGCAGGGCGTTGCGACCCTGATGGGGACCGACACCGAGATCGGGATTCGCTATCAGCTCAGCGACGTCGATACCGACTCCGCTGGCGAGATCCTGCTGCCGACGTCTCGCGTGATTTCGATCTTGCGTGAACTCTCGGGTGACACTGTTGAGTTCGATGTCGCTGACTCGATCGTGCAACTCAAATCGGGTGGCAGCCGCTTTAAGCTCTCCCTGGAAGATCCGTCGGAGTACCCGGATGTTCCTGAGTTCCATGGCGAAGATTACTTCACGATGAGTGGTCACACGCTCAAAAAGATGATCAAACGCTCGATCTTCGCCGCGGATGATGAGAGTACACGTTACGCCCTGGGTGGTGTCCTGGTGGAATTCCAGAGGGAGAAAGTCACCTTCGCAGCGACCGATTCACGTCGTCTGGCCGTGATCGAAACGACCTGTGGCGTGCATGGGGATGTCCCGGCCAAGTTGAATCCTGTCGTGCCTCGTAAGGCGATGAACCTGATTGAGCGCAGCGTGAGTGACGACGATCAGGAAGTCAAAATCGCCATCCACGGCAATGACATCCTCGTGAAGAGCAATAACTCAACGATCTACTCGCGACTGGTCGAAGGCCGTTTCCCGAACTTCCGCGACGTGCTGCCGAAGGGGTCGGATAAGATCATCGAGATGGTCGCGGCCCCGTTCTATGCCTCGGTCCGTCAGTCGCAGATTGTGACCAACGATGAAAGCCGCGGCGTCGACTTCCAGTTCAGCGAAGGGACAGCGACTCTCAAGAGTAAGGCCGCAGAAGTCGGGGAATCGACGATTGAACTTCCTGTCAGTTACACAGGCGAAGAAGTCGCGATCATGTTCGATCCACGATATGTGGCTGACTTTCTGAAAGTTCTCGAACCCGAAACAGCGATCCAACTCAAACTGATCAGTTCGAACGAACCCGCGATGTTCCAGGCAGGGGATGATTATTCGTATGTCGTGATGCCGCTGGCGAGAGATTGATTACCAGGGCTTAGGGCTTGGGTATTAGGGCTTAGCCGGAGGAGAAAGGTCGATGAAGGGCACTAATCCGGCTGATGGTCCTGGTCCGATTCCGTTAGCACGAGTCATGTCTGAGCTTGTGCAGAGGCGGGGGTGGAATCAGCAGCAGGGGGACCGGGTTCTGATGGATGCCTGGAAGGGCAGCACGGAAGAACGGATCTTTTCCCAGACAAAAATCGGCGCTCTGCGAAACGGGGTGCTGACAATTCATGTTTCCAATTCGCCCTTACTGAGTGAATTGGTCTCGTTTCACAAGGTCAGCCTGTTACTGACCATAAAACAAAAACTGCCTCAGACGAGACTCAAGGAGTTGAGGTTTCGGCTGGACAGTTCGATACAGAAGAGAGATTAGCGATGGATTACCGGGAAGAACGAGAAAACCACGGATGAACACAGATCGACACGGATAAAACGAGGTCAAAAGGCATGCGTCACGAGGAATCGCTTTGAATAAAAGCTCCTGATGACTCTGGCTTTTGACTTTCCCATCTGTGTCTATCTGTGTTCATCAGTGGTTCACTTCTCCTCTGTGATCTGTGGCAAAAAATAGTTTGGAAAGTGACGCATGTCTGACGAAGTTCCTAAGAAAACTTATGACGAATCCAATATCAAGTACCTGGAGGGTATTGAGGGAATTCGACACCGTCCTGCGATGTACATTGGGGGGACTGATCTGGTGGGTCTGCACCACCTGGTCTATGAAGTGACGGACAACGTCGTTGATGAATTTGTCAACGGGCATGCATCGACGATGAATGTGATCATCAACACGGATGGCTCGATTACGGTGATTGATGATGGCCGGGGGATTCCAGTCGGGATCAAGCAGGAGATGGGGGGCAAATCGGCTCTCGAGATCGTCTTCACGAAGATTCACGCAGGGGGCAAGTTCGATCGCGAGTCGGGCTACGCAACTGGAACTGGTGGTCTTCACGGGGTCGGGATTACGGCCGTCAATGCCTGTTCGGAATGGGTCGAAGCAGAGATCCGTCGCGATGGGCATGTCTGGACGATGGAGTTCGGCAAAGGTCTTGTAACCAGCGATCTGAAGAAACTCGGGACGACGGATCAAACGGGAACGAAGATCACGTTCAAGCCGGATCCAACGATCTTTCCGGTGACGGAGTTTGTTTACGAATCGATTGCCAAACGCCTCCAAGATGTGGCGTTTCTGAACGCGGGGATTCGCATTCGACTCTCTGATGAACGCAGCGGTCAGTCGGCTGAGTTTTATTACGAAGATGGGCTCCGCGAATTCGTGCGTCACCTCAACCGGACAGAAAATGCGCTGCACGGCGAAGTCATTCGGATCACCGGAGAGATCGACAACGTCGGCGTTGATATCGCCCTGCAATACAACGATGGCTATAACGAAAACACGCGATGCTATGCTAACGGGATTTACAATCCTGAAGGCGGAACGCACATGTCGGGGTTTCGCTCAGGCTTGACTCGCGCCATCAATGCTTACGCCAAGAAAGAGAATCTGTTCAAGGATGTCGCGCCGACCGGGGAAGATTTCCGCGAAGGTCTGGCGGCGATCATTACGGTTCGTATTCCAAATCCACAGTTTGAATCTCAGACGAAGATCAAGCTCGTCAACACGGAAGTCGATGGGGCGGTCGGGTCTTTGTTCAATGAGAATCTCTCCAAGTACTTTGAAGAGAATCCTCAGGTCGCCAAGAAGATCTGTGCCAAAGGCGCTCTCGCTGCGGAAGCTCGGGAAGCGGCTCGTAAGCAACGGGAAATGGTGCGTCGTAAGGGTGCACTGACGACGGGCGGTCTGCCGGAGAAACTGCGGGACTGTCGCTCGCGTGAACTCGATATCACCGAGCTGTACCTGGTCGAAGGGGACTCGGCTGGTGGGTCTGCTGACTCCGGTCGCGATTCGAATACCCAGGCAATTCTGCCGTTACGCGGTAAGATTCTGAACGTCGAAAAAGCACAGCTGGTGAAGGTTCTGGACAACGCGGAAATCGTCAACATCTTCAAAGCGGTCGGCTTGACGCCCGGTGCGGAGATGGAAGATGTGAGCAAGCGACGCTATGGCAAGATGATCCTGATGACCGATGCCGACGTCGATGGTAGTCACATTCGGACGCTACTGTTGACGTTCATTTTCCGTCACATGCGGCCGCTCGTCAAAGGGGGCTGCATTTATATCGCCCAGCCGCCGCTGTATCGCGTGACGCAGAAGAGCAAAGTCCGTTACGTGCAGACGCACGATCAGATGATGACGGAACTCGTTGAGCTCGGGATGCATGGTGCTTCGTTGTACTGCAAAGCAGATGGAGCCGTATTCGAAGGGGAGAATCTGAAACGGGTCGTCGAGATTATCAAGAAACTCGATGAGCCGTTTGAATTGCTGGAGCGTCGGGGGGTTGACCTGAAGCGTTTGACGCGAGAACACGTTATGCCGGATGGTCTGCTGCCACGTTTCCGCGTCTTTATCGGACGGGAAGAGCATTGGCTGTTTGACCGCGAAGCGCTCGATAACTTCCTCAAGGAAGAAGAAACTAAGCGTGGTGCGGAACTCGCCGTCGCCAAGGAGAATGTTGCTGAAAAGGCCGCGGCTAAGACTGACCCGAAGACTGGTGCTCCCATCGAAGTCGAGGCGACTTCAGGGCATCTGCTCCAGGTCGTGGACCTACATGAGATTCGCACGATCAATGAGTCTCTGAAACAATTGAAAGACTTCGGCTTCAAGGCCAGCGACTTTGTGACGCTGGGGATGAAAGATGGCGAGCGTTTGACGCCGTTTGTTATTCGTAATTCCGATGGTGAGAACCGCCTGGAGAGTATTCGCGAGTTACTGCCGACGATGCGACGTCTGGGAGAGAAGGGGATGTCGATCACCCGCTTCAAAGGACTGGGTGAAATGGACCACGACGAGCTATGGGCGACGACCATGGACCCTGCGACCCGGACACTGCTGCAGGTCACGATGGACGATGCCTCGGCTGCGGAGGAAATCTTCCGCGTGCTGATGGGAGATCATGTGGAGCCACGGCGGGAGTTTATTGAGAAGCACGCGTTGGAAGTGAAGGAGCTGGATGTTTAGGATCTAAAGAAACAGATCCTGAAGAACGGATTTCCAGCCGAGGGAATACCGGGAGTAGTTGCCTGCTGCGAGTTCGTGCATGATTAGGGGTAACCGGAATGACGAGTCGCGCATGTCCGTTCGTTTTTGTGCATGCGAGATTTTTGTTTCGAGCCGCTTTAGATCCTGCGGTTGAATCTCGTAGTCAGTGATAGAAGAGAGTCGATCCAGAGCGAGCTGAAAGTTTTGAGCGAGGGTTTGAAACTGTTCTTTCCCGATCGTTTTTGCGATCCGGTACTGCTGGTACAGATTACGTTTGACTTGACCAATCTGTTGTGAGCTGTGCTGTCGGTACAGGATCTGTGGCTCGGTGATGAGTTCGACGTTGCTGACAGCAGAGAGTAGCTGTGCAATCCAGGCGTCGTGAACCCACGAGGGGGGAATCGGCAGGATGAGGTTTCGATATGAGGCACGGAACACCATGGTTGCTCCTGTTGCGCGGTAGCGTTTTAGAAGTTTCGCGAAGGCGTTTCCAATCAGGAACTGCTGCTGTTCCGACGATGTGAAATTGAGTGATTCCCAGAGAGTATAGCCGAACGGTTGAAGCTGTTGTCCGACAACGAGTGCATCGCTGATGACGAATCCGGCCTGCGGGTTGTTATCCAGGGCGTTTGTCAGTGCTTCCAGCTTGGTTGGGAGCCAGACGTCGTCCTGATCGCAGAGGGCGATGTATTGGCCGTTGCACAGGGAAATGGCGTTTGCGAAGTTCAGCGTCGAGTTCAGGCGTGATTCATTGCGGTGCCATTTGATGAGAAAATGGCATCGTTTCTTGAAGGCTTCGATGATGTCCTGTGTTGCATCAGAGGATTGATCGTCGCAGATCACCAGTTCGTCTGGTTGACGTGTTTGTGACAGCAAGCTTTCGAGCAATTCTGGAAGATACTGCTCGCCGTTGTAGGTGCATAATGCTATGGAGAGTTTGACTGACACAGAGACTCCGAATGAGACTTAAATCCGTTTGGATTGAGGGTGAATTTTCTGAAGGAGCTCATCCAGCTGATTGACTGACGTCTGAAGATTGTGTTTGTCTTCTATATAGCGTCGGGCTGACAATCCCATCTGCTGTCGCAGTGCGATATCCGTCCAGAGGGTACGGACTTGGTGGACGAACTGTTCAAAATCACTATCAGCGTAGGTGCCACAATTGTTCTGGGAGAGCATTCCATCAGGATCGACAGATAATGACGCAATGGGGCGAAGATGGTTGGCAGCCTGTAGAAAAGCGTTAGGGAAGCCTTCATGTGGCGAAGTGTTACAGAAGAAGGCAGAACGGTGATAGTATTCATCGATTTCATGAAACGGGACACGATCGATGACAGTCAGATTGGGTGGCTTAGCTGAGACCAGCTCTGCGTAGACTTTGGCGGAGCTCGGGTTCAAGATAGCTAGAAACGGAATCTCGGGAAGCCTGCGAGCAAGTTCCCAATACAGATGCGGGCGCTTATCGTCGGCACCTGGCCAACCAGTTCTGCCGATCCAGAGAACAAACTCCGTTCCTGGAGAATCGTCTGTTATGGGAAGCAGGCTAATTGGATTTCGGATGACAGTCGAATCGAGGTTTGCGATTTGCTTTAAGAAACGCTGATGGTCCTCCGTCTGAACGACAATGTAATCTGCGTTCTTCAGGCAAGTCCGAATGACTTCCGACGATTTTTTCTCCTGAGGTGAGAGCCCATCGGTCTGCCAGACATCAGGTGAGAGTTCCAGCATGTTCAATGTGAATAAAATCGAGGGAATGCCGTAGGCTTTGCAGGAAGAGATGATGCGGGCCCCTGATCGATCCGTACCAAAGCAGCAGATGACGGAATCGGTTAGTTTCTTGAGAGAGGCATAGGGACGCGTCCAGAAGATCTGCTCATTGAAGTAATAGCGATGCGCAATCAGCACCGGAAGATCGAGTGCAAGTCCTGGATAGAACTTCGTCACACGTGTCTTCCATGATTGTGACCAACGGCTGAATCGGTTGTAAGAGTTCTGGAAGATTGCTTCTTTCGATGGTTCGGGCAGGACGTTAATGCCATCAATGATTTCGGGTTGATGTTCGCCATATCGGCCGACGAAAAAAGAGACGTTGTATTTTCCTGATTGAGATAGTGCTTTGGCGAAGGTGACTGATCGAACACCTGCTCCCCCGAAATGAACGCCAGTTTCAGGGCGAAAGATTCCGTAGGCCTCTGCTCGATGAAAATAGACATTCATCATGATCCGCTTTACAAAGAGTTCAAACTGCGAAGGTCACATCCGGATTCTTTTCCAACCAGATTCCCAGGATTAAAAACGCCCAGAGACAATATCCGACATTTTGTCCGGCATCGAGTTGAAGAGCCATTGTGTTGAGCAGATTGAGATCGAACCAGTTATTCAAACGGGATTGGCGATCAAGAACCAGATCATCGAGCATCATCCGAAGTTTGGTTCCTTTGGCGAGCCACTTCGATTCAGGAATTCCGAAGCCTTGTTTTTGTCGATCAACGAACTCTGGAGGAAAACGACGAGCCAGAAGTTTTTTTGGAATCTGCTTCAGTGATTTTGGTCGATAGGCACGGCTGCGAAGATGCGGCGGTAACTTCGATGCGAATTCGACAACTTTGACATCGATGAAGGGGGGTCTGACTTCAAGCCCATGGTACATACTGGCGATGTCAACTTTCACCAGGATATCGTCAGGGAGATAGGTTTGATAATCGATGGATTGGGCGAATGATAATGCGTCGGCTCGTTGGTAAGTATCAGCAGCAGCGGAGAACGTTGGATTGAGGCGAGTGATTCTGGAGCGGAGTTCTTTTGACCATAGGCGATTGCGCAGTTCGGCAGGAAGATACTGGACGACTCGGGTCCAGCGTTCCGCGCGTTCGTCTGGTCCTCGGAAGAGCATGGTCGCCGAACGGGCGAACTTCCTGGGGTTTCGTCTTGCTGTTGCCAAGGCGTTGCGCAGCTCCCACAGTGGATGAAACTCGGTCCAAGCCTGATAGCGGGGGTAACCAGAGAATGCCTCGTCTCCGCCGTCTCCTGAAAGCACCATCGGGCAATTCTGTCGAGCAAGTCGAGAGACATGCCAAGTAGGAATCATCGAAGTATCTGCGTACGGTTGGCCATAGTGTTGGATCAGATCGGGAAGAATGTCGATGGCATGACTTGCGTCGAGCAGGTCGGTATGGAGTTTGATTCCTAGTTGCTCAGCAGCCTGTCGGGCGTATTTCAGTTCGGAGAGTTGCTGTTCATCGAAGCCAATCGAGAAGGCATTTACAGACTGTCCGAGTAGTTCTTGCATTTTCCAGGCGACGAGCGTGGAATCGATGCCGCCGGACAGGAAGACGCCGAAAGGAACATCGGAAACCATATGAGCTCGGATGGAGTCTTCCAGGACGGTATCGAACTCAGTGAGCCAGTCTTCATCGGTACGACACATTGATGGTGTGAATTCGACTCTCCAGTAGGTTCTGGGAGTCTCCTGGATACCGTTGAAATCGACGACCATTGTCTGTGCGGGCTGGAGGGAATAGACATCTTCGAAGATCGTTTCAGGTGCCGGGATATAGCGAAAGGAGAGGAAATCCTCAATCGCCTGGAGACGTCCGCGAAGGGGCTCGCCATCGACCTGGCGGATGACTGAGAGCTCAGAGCCGAATGCAAAGAAGTTCTTGCCGCGTCGGTAGTAAAGAGGCTTGATGCCGAAATGGTCTCTGGCGAGGACGATCTGTTGTTGATGAAAATCGACGATGCCGAATGCAAACATACCGCGGAAATGAAGAACGCAGTCGCGGCCCCAGTGCAAGTAAGATTTCAGGATGACTTCCGTATCGGAATCTGTGCGGAACACATGTCCGTGGCTAATCAGTTCTTTTCGAAGTTCGTGGTAATTGTAAACCTCACCGTTATAGGTCAGGCAGACTTGTTGATCTTCGGTCAGCATTGGCTGATGACCGCCAGCAAGGTCGATGATCGAGAGCCGACGATGACCGATTGCGATGCGGTCTTGAAGATGGATGCCGAAGCCGTCTGGTCCACGGTGATCGACGGCATGCGTCATACGTTCGATTTCCATCCTCTCGGGAGGTGGACCGTTGAATCGAAGGATGCCTGCGATACCGCACATAGAGGCGTCAATGGAAAAGGTTGTTTGTAAATAAAGTATGCGGATCTGCGGGCGAGAGTCGTCACTTTGCTTCGCGTAGTTGAACAGATCCAGTTTTTCGAGCGATTGTAATCAAGTGAGGCCCGGGGGGGGCTTTTCGGATCGTGTTGAGTCCTGGGCGCGTTAAAAAAGGTCTGCCTTTCAATGCCCAGAGAACGCGATCACGTAAAGAAACGTTCCGGAAGCGTGGTAGAGCATTGATGTCCAGATCCTTTACGAGGATCTCAGACATCCCGTATTCAGCCAGTAACTGACGAATTGACTGTGGAGTAAATGATCGCAGGTGTTGCGCACGACTGAAATA
The DNA here is from genome assembly GCA_005778225.1 of Planctomyces sp. Lineage (GTDB taxonomy): Bacteria > Planctomycetota > Planctomycetia > Planctomycetales > Planctomycetaceae > SXPC01. The sequence goes on from SXPC01000047.1 coordinate 16,628, forward strand.
AGACTGGCAAAAAGGACAACAGACAAGGCCCGCCATCATGTCCTCGTCCATAGGGACTGTGATCATGATACAACCGTCTGGTTTCAAAAGACGGTGAAATGTTTTCAATGTCTGATCTAGTAACTCGTCATTTAAATGCTCAATAACTTCGTTGCAGGTAATCAGATGAAAGCTCTCGTCAGGAACAGTAGAGAGATTATTAATGTTTATTAAATTCAGGTGTC
>SXPC01000048.1 GCA_005778225.1 Planctomyces sp.
GCGGTACTCGTCGAGAGTCGTCGCACCGATACACTGCAGCTCGCCACGAGACAGAGCAGGCTTGAGGACGTTCGAAGCATCGATCGCGCCTTCGGCTCCCCCTGCACCGACGAGTGTGTGCAACTCATCAATGAAGAGAATCGTGTTGCGGGCACGTCGAACTTCGTTCATGACCGCTTTGATCCGTTCTTCGAACTGCCCGCGGTACTTGGTACCGGCGACCATCATCGCGAGGTCGAGAACGACGATGCGTTTGTCGCGGAGCAGATCAGGAACGCTGCCATCGATCACCATCTGGGCAAAGCCTTCGACGATGGCGGTCTTACCAACACCGGCTTCCCCGAGGAGAACCGGATTGTTCTTTTGACGTCGGCAGAGGATCTGGGTGACCCGTTCGATTTCTCGTTCGCGGCCAATAACCGGATCGAGTTTGCCTTGCTTGGCCAGTTCGGTCAGATCGCGACCGAAGCTGTCGAGAGCGGGTGTCTTGCTCTTGCTGGCCTTGGCAGAACCGGTGGTTGCTCCGCCGGGATTGCCACGCTCGCCGGTATCGGCGGTTTCGATGCCGTGACCGAGGAGGTTGAGGACTTCTTCGCGGACGTCTTCGAGTTTGAGGCCGAGGTTCATCAGGACCTGGGCTGCAACCCCTTCCTGCTCACGGAGCAGACCAAGGAGCAAGTGTTCGGTGCCGACATAGTTATGGTTGAGGTTACGTGCCTCTTCCATGGCGTACTCGATGACTTTTTTCGCACGGGGCGTTTGAGGCAGTTTGCCCATCGTGACCAGTTCGGGACCGGGCTGGACGATGTTTTCCACTTCAATGCGGATCTTGCGAAGATCGACGTCCAGATTCTTGAGAACATTAGCGGCAACGCCTGAGCCTTCTTTGACCAAGCCCAACAGAATGTGTTCGGTGCCGATGTATTCGTGGCTGAAACGTTGAGCTTCCTGGTTGGCCAGTTGCATGACCTTGCGGGCTCGATCGGTAAATCGTTCGTACATGTTTTGCTTTCCCTCTTCTTAATGCTGCTGAAGTTACCCGCCGTGGATCGGTCAGCGAGCCGGGGCTCTGCCGTTATGGCAGATAATTCGCTTGTGAAGGCGCTAAATGGGAATGATATGCAGGTTGTGTGCCCGAGTTTGGATGTGTGTCTGAACGTCGATCACACTGGATTCTAGTTCGGGGTGTGACTTACGACAAGACAGGGGGGAAAAGTTGGGGCAGGTGGGGTTCCGAAGATCCGGGTGGAGGGGGTTGGGGAATCCTGAGTCATCGCGAAGGCGTCCAGACGCGAAGGAAAACTTTGATAAGTAGGATGTCGGTTGATTGCCAGACATCCCTGCGGCAGCTGACAGGCAATTTTAATGCATTGCTCGCTGATAAAGAGTATTATCAAACGCAGATTCGACATTCCAAGATTCGAGGCAGTCATGGGCTCAGTCACGCAGTATCCACACCTTTCAACGGGAGCAATCGATCAAATTGTGGTCGATGGAACTCGCTATAAAGTCATGCATTTGGCGGGTGAACACTACGCTTACGGCTGGTCGGCTGACGAATTGATGCACCAGCACCCGGACCTGAAGCCGGAGCAGGTCTATGCTGCATTGACGTATTTCTACGACCATTTCGATGAGATGGTCGGTCATATGCAACTGCTTGATCAGGATCTTGAGCGGCGACGCAAATCACAGAGCATCTCACGGGCGGAATTATTGGCTCGACGGGGCCAAAGTTAGATGGGGCAGATGAAACTGCTGATGGATGTGCACATGCCGATCGCGGTGACGCGTGCTCTGCGACGTGCTGGCATCGACTGTGTTACCTCTCAAGATTTATCGGTGGAACGATTGCCGGATGATGCGTTACTCGTTCGAGCAACTGAGCTAGGGCGAATCGTTGTCACGCAGGACGACGATTTCCTGGCGATCAATGCAGACTTTCAACTGAGTGGAAAATGGCACGCGGGGATCATCTATTCGCGTCATTCGGTGATCACAATCGGTCAATTGGTTGCAGATCTCTCACTGATGGGGGAATGTATGGATTCATCGGAAGTTGAGAAGCGGATTACGTATCTGCCGCTTTAGAAGCATTTTGAATTATGCATCACCTGAAAATCACCCTCGGTCTTCGTAGGGCTCTTTTACTGGCGCATCGTCTCAAGCAAATGGATGGCAGTGACGACGGAGAAGGGGATCCGCAGGTGCATGTCCTGTGGTCGGTGTTTCTGCTCGAATCGCGGGCCAGTGAGATTCTGGAGCAGTTGGGAGTAACGTTTGGGGATGTCAAACTTGAATTTCCGCTGGAAGGACTGTCGGAATCGCTGGTGCAGGCAGTGCTCAAGCAGGTGGAGCAGGCGAAGGTCGATGAAGTCTTTTCCTTGAGCGTTCTTGATGCAGAACTGCTCGATTTGACGCGTCTCTCCGGCGAAGTGGCAGGGCGGATCTCGACGAATATCGAAGCAGGGACAGAGCATCTGCTGGTCGCGATTCTGTCGCAGTTGACGCCGGTGTCGAACTGGTTGCATGAGAAAGGGCTGAGAGCGGAAGCAATCACCGGGCAGATCGGCCAGATGAGCGGGCATTCTACGGAAGCAATCAATGTCGACTTCACGTTGACTCCCGCAGCTTCGCCAGCCAGTCACGATCTGCAGATCCTGCGGATTCTGGATGTGAATCTCAATCGCCTGCGCGAGGGGCTACGGGTCGTCGAGGACTTTTGTCGTCTGGCGATTGAGCATCGGATGTTGACGGGATTGCTCAAAGACTTTCGCCACGAGGTCTCGGTCGCATCGACTCGCTATTTGAAGCCTTCCATGATTGCAGCCCGAGACACGCCGGGGGACTTGGGGACTTCGTTAACGACCCCTTCGGAGTATCTCCGCGAAAGTCCTGCTCAGATCGCGGTCATCAACGCCAAGCGAATCGGCGAGTCCCTAAGAACGCTGGAAGAGTACGGGAAAGCAGTCAGTGTCGAATTCGCAAAGATGTGTGAATCGCTGCGTTATCGCTTTTATTCGATCGAGCAGATGCTCGTGATGTTTCTTGATCGACGCGACAAACTCGCTTCCGCCCGGCTGTACCTGCTCGTGACCGAGGAGATGTGTCCGAATGGCTTAGGGCCCCTCATCCGCGATGCGATGGCGGGCGGGGTTGATGTCATTCAACTGCGAGAAAAGGGGATGAGTGATCGCCGCCTGATCGAGACCGCCAAACTGGTCCGCGAGTGGACGCGGGACGCGGGTGTGTTATTCATCGTCAATGACCGGGCGGATATCGCGATGATGGCCGATGCCGATGGAGTCCATGTCGGACAAGATGAAGCGAGCGTCGGCGATGCCCGAAAGATCGTCGGCACAGAGAAACTGATCGGCGTCTCGACCCATTCGATCGAGCAGGCACGCCAGGCAGTCATTGACGGTGCAGATTATCTCGGAGTCGGTCCCGTCTTCGTGTCGAAGACGAAGACCTTTCGCTGCGATGAGTTTGTGGGACTCGACTTGGTGAAGTCGGTCGCAAGCGAGATCGCGACCCCCTGGTTTGCCATCGGCGGAATCGATGAAGAAAAACTCGTCAGCGTCGTCGAAGCAGGAGCAAGGCGAGTTGCGGTGAGCAGCGCGATTTGCGGCGCAGACGATGCGCGAGAAGCAACCCGCCGATTGAAAATGATACTGGGGTAGCGCAAGGAACAGTGGTGACTGTCAACAAGAAAAGACTGGAACGCAGAGACAACAGAGTGAAGCAGAGATCGCAGAGCAGAAATGCTTCACGCTTGATTACCAGTAGTTTTCCTTGAGCGACTTTGCGTTAAAAAATCTTCTCCGTGACCTCTGCTCACCTCAGCGTGCTCTGCGTTCCAGTCTTTTTTCTGAGCGACGCGAAAGACCAGGATTCAAGCCTCCGTAGCAGGTTTCGGGGCTTCAGCTGTCGCTGGCAGAGCAGGATTTGTGGTCGCGTCGGTCGGCTTTTTCGTCTTGGCCGTTTCGCTGTAGATTTGCTGGAGTTTGGCGATTTCGTCAGCGAAGGTCGTTTGTGGATTCATGATGACTCGCTCTTGGTTCTCAACACCAGCAAGAACTTCGACACTGACATCATTAGAGGCGCCTAAGCGAACCGGACGTCGCTCTGCGGTCGTGGTTTTGTCGACATAGACGTAAGTGGATTTCCCGATCGCGATCACCGATTGAACGGGAACTTGAAGCACGCCGCTGCGGTTTTCTGAAACGATCGTGAACGTGCTCGACAGGCCTGGCTTGATATCGATGTTGGCGTCTTCGTGTTTGTGCATCCTGATCTCGACGTCGTAATACTTCTGATCGAAGTTGGGGAATTCGCCATCATTAGGAACAGTCGAGATGTAGCTGATCTCGCCTTTGAATTCGTGAGTCGGGAAGGCTTCGATACGGACGTTGACCGGCAGCTTGAGGGAGATCCGCGGGAAATTCGATTCGTGAACCTTGGCTTTGATCTTCACTGCAGAGTTATCGGGCATTTGGAAAATTGGCATGCGTTCGTAGACGCTGGAGCCGACGCGGACTTCGTAGGTGGACGCATAATTGCGGCGCTGAGGTTTTGCGTAGAGAACCTGACCGTCTTTGGGGGCAACGATGGTGCAGGCCGCCAGCTGGCGTTCCCAGTAATGCAGACGCAAGTCTTCGTACTCTTTTTGTGATTTGCGGGTGGCGTAGTCGGCTTCGACTTTAGCCATCTCGATCTCGGCCTGCTCCTTGGCCCGCTCCATTTTCGACTTCATGTTCTTGGCTTTGGACTTCAGTTCGGACGTCCGTCGTTCATAGGTGAAGTCCGTCAGGACGCGGAGTTCTTCCTGCTTGGCTTCGTAGGTCAACTGCTGCTGAGAGACCTGAAGTTGAGCGGCTTCCAATTCCGTTTGTGAACGGTAGCCTTTGCGAGCCATGCGTTTGGTGAATTCAAGAGATTCGACAGAGCGACTCAGCTTTTCGTTTTCGAGCTGAAGTTCGCCGCGAAGCTTTTTGGTCATCTGAAGGTATTCACCTTCCAGATAAGCCGCCAGATCGAGCTCCGCCAGCCTGGCATTGAGGATCGCTTCTTCGATGGTCGATTCGTTCGTACGTTCTTGAACACCAAGATTCTTTTCGGCTTCGATCAGCTTCGCATCAGCTTCAACGACGTCGGACATCTGCTGGGCGAGTCGTTCCTGAATTTCCCCGGAATCGAGCTTACACAGAACATCCCCCTTCTTGACGAAGGAGCCGTCGTTGACGATCTCGAGAATCTTGACGTCCCGTTCGACCTCGGAGCTCATCGTGACAGAATCGATGGCTTCAAGATGGCCGTTACCGTTGACGACGATCTGCAGATCGCCCATGAACGCAGGTTTCGAAAGATAGTTCTTCGGAGCAGAGCTGGCGGTAAGCGGCATGACCTGCCAGATAACGACGACAGACGCAACGACGGCAACGAGGACCAACGGAAGACCAACAGAGAATGTTCGGATAAAGCCAGTTCGCGACATGAACGGTGCTTTCATGATCGGGGGAGACAAAAAACGTCCGCAGGCCTGCTGGCTGTCGAGAAGCCAGGGAAGGCGATCGTTGGGACGGAGCGTCGGTGGGACAGAATCGAGGCGGTGGGGGTGTCCGCTGCGAGCAGGAGAGCAAGCGGTCACCGGGGTGGGACACATCAGTGTAAACAAACAGAGCAGGGTGGCAAGAACGAATTGGCGGTTATGGATGGTTTGAGGGGATTTTTTCGAGGAGGGGATTATTAGGGGGCTAATGAAATGGCTGGGCGTCCAGAGCGAATAGCGTATTTCTTGCGGCTTCGCCGTCCGGGTTGGGACAACCCGGACTACCCCGAAAGATCAGACGCGTTTCTTAGGGCCGGGGTACGACGAGAGTCGGCGTTTGCGCTCGCGTTTGCCAGTGACCTGGAAAAGCGGAGCGCGGATCGTTTCTGGAGGGTCGAGGCGAAGGTGGTTTTGCTGGAGGAGACGCTGGAGTCGTTGAAGCGGGGTCTCTGGTGTTGATGAGGACTCCGGGATTGCGGCCAAAGCTTCGTCGAGACGAAGTGGTTTGAGAACCTGCTGCAAGGGGACGTTCGAGAGCTCGCCAGCAGTCACAGCAACCTGGACCGACTGCTGGAACATCGTCAGAGTCGTCGGATCGGAGGAAAGCGGAACCTCATGCAGCGGGAGGCGAGCCTGATGAGAGGCGAGAAGGTCAGCGACACTGATGATCGTTTGCAAAGTCGTCAGAGGACGAAGTATTCCAGAGGACGAAGCTCCAGAGGAAACACCGGCGCTCTGATGATGGTGCCCGATCAGTCTCAGCAGGCCACTGGGGAGATCGGAAATGCCAGTCGCCAGCGCAACTGCGGCGGTCGCATGTGTTTTGCGAGTCTGGTCGAGTTCCTGCTCGGAAAGGGAACGTCGAGACGGCCGGAAGACGCGGGCGATCAACGGGAGATCGCAGAGAATTGTTGCCAGGAGCAGTTCTTCACGGACGATCAGAGGTTGATCAGGCAGCATCGCCGCTAGTCTCATCGCATTGAGAATCGGGCGGAGAATCTGGCGTTTGACGGGAGAAACGTCGTCGAGCACGCTGGTCGTGTCGATGAGCAGCCAGTACCAGCATTCGAGCGGCGTGAGCTGGGACTTCAGAAGGCAGGCTTCCTGCTCGAGAAGTTCGATCAAGGGGCGGACGATAAGCCGAGTCGTCTGGAGCTCGCGTGACATGGTGGATTGTATGTCACGTAAATGCTCAGTCATGTCCTGCGTGCGTTTCACCCAGTTCTGGCCACAGCTAAGACGAGCGACCAGACGCTGTTCCAGACGCAACAGCTGAGTGATCTGGGAGACGTTCATCCGCTCCGGAGCCGAGCGGGCAGCGAGTTGAAGTTCCGCGTCAATAGCAGCGGAAAAAGCGGTCAATTCCTGCTCATGTGACTTAATCGTGACGCCGTTATCAGCCGAGGCGCGTCGAAACTGCCGGGTTTCCAACAATTGAAAAAAGTCAGAGCCCTGATCAGGAGAGTCGCCACGGGGCGCGTGGCTGCGGATCTCCTGGATTTGTTTCATCCAGGGATAAATCGCAGCGGTCGCAGGTCGGGGAGTTGTGTGTGGTTGGCGCATGATGAGCCCGTCTCGTGTGTACGATCAGAGATTTCATCGAACCGGAAAGGAGCTCGTGTGAGGGTGAAAACGGCCGGGTAATTGTAAATATCGCCTTTCCAACAGGGGGGCGTTATGATCGTCAGGAGAGGCGCCGTTGACCGGTTTTGCCTAAAGGCTCTAAAATTCGTCGCTCGTAGTGATCCTGCGCGGCTTCACCGGTGTCTCCTTAAGTCTTTCCTTCCTTTTCAGTCGATGGCCTGAATCCAGGCAGAATCGAGTGCCCGACGATGTCAACTTCGATGCCCGTTCAAATACTGCTCAAGGACAAACTCCCTGAGATCACGGACATGATTGTCCAGAGTTATCAAGACCTGGGGACCATTAACCACCTGGGATACTGCCCGCTGCCAAGTATGAATGAGGTGATCGAGATCGTCGAAGATCTCAAGGAACTGCTCTACCCCGGTTACAAGAAGCGACAGAACCTGCACCTGGGGAACATCGAGTATCACGTCGGAGATCTGGTCGATTCACTGTGCGAACGAATGATTATTCAAATCTGCAGAGCACTGCGTCACCTCGATATGAAAGAGGGCATCAACGTCTGCAATGACGGTCACGAACATGATTACGAAAATCTCGCGACCCGGATCGTCATCGATTTCTTCGAAACGATTCCCGCCATTCGTAAACTACTCGCCACCGATGTCCAGGCCGCCTTCGATGGAGACCCGGCCGCCAAAGGAACCGATGAAATCATCTTCTGCTATCCGGGCCTGGAAGCCGTCACGGTCCATCGACTGGCCCACGAGCTTTATAAAGCCGACGTCCCGTACATTCCTCGCATGATGGCCGAGTGGTCGCACGCCCGCACCGGGATCGACATTCACCCAGGCGCTCAAATCGGTCCCTCGTACTGCATCGATCACGGGACCGGCGTCGTCATCGGCGAGACCTGCATCATTCACGGCAACGTGAAAGTCTACCAAGGGGTGACGCTGGGCGCCCTCAGCTTCCCTAAAGACGAAAACGGCGCGATCATCCGCGGCGCCAAACGCCACCCAACCATTGGTGAAGGCACCGTCATTTACGCCAACGCCACCATCCTCGGCGGCGATACGCATATCGGCGCCTACTCGGTCATCGGTGCCAGTGTCTCGCTAAGCAAGAGCGTGCCCGCGAGCACGGTCGTCACGATCGATAAGCCATCCCTGCGTTTCCGCGAGGCGTCGTGAGAAACAGGGCTTAGGGATTGGGGCTTAGGGCTTAGGAAAGCTGCTTCGAGACCGAGGCAGCTTTTTTTGTAGGCAGAGGGGAAGAGACTGGAACGCAGAGGGAACAGAGTTGAGCAGAGGTCGCGGAGAAGAGATGTTGACTCAACTCAAAGCGGCGAAGGCGTTCACATAGCTAAAGAGAATGGTTCAGAGTCAGTCTTCTCATTCATGTTTTGCGCGCGATGTAGGGTGCTGGTGAGTCTTCGAACCGCACCAAAACGACGCTCGATGCCACATTTGGTGCGGTTCGCAAAGCCTCACCAACACCCTACAATGAACGAGAAGACTGCGTCTCAGACTCCGCGACCTCTGCTCAACTCTGTTCCC